>CAYNVZ010000017.1:0-12898 GCA_964400775.1 uncultured Candidatus Saccharibacteria bacterium
TTAAGCACAATTAGTTAAGCACAATTACAAACGTTAAGCACAGAGTAAGTTAAGCACAGTTGGGGTGGTTCTGTGGATTAGTGGAGTGGACATAAATGTTATTTAGTTGTATTATTAAAATAAATTAATAGATATGGATATCTGTAAGATATCTGTAAGGTTTGATCACATCGTTTACAATCGTTTACAATAATAAGGAATTTTCACCCCCCTCCTTAGCCCCCTTCCTCAGAAAGGGAGTGGGGGAATAGGTGGGGGAAGAAGTACCTCCTAACAAAGAAAAAGGCGATCTCCTAACTTCCTAACTTCTAATAACCTAATAAATAATCACCTAATAAAGGTTTACAATAAAAACTATGAAAAACATTTTAGGTAGAATCACAAATTATTGTCTTTATTTGTTAGTATTTTTGTTGCCCATTTTTTTCTTGCCTTTTTCTTTAGAGGTATATGAGTTTAATAAGCAGTTTTTGCTTTTCTTTTTGGTTTCACTGGCATTTTTTGTTTGGTTGGTAAAAATGGTTGCTTTTGATAAGGAAATAAAATTCAGGAGAACAGCGCTTGATATTCCTGTTTTGATTTTTATGCTGGTTATGATTTTGAGTACGGCTTTTTCTGTAGATAAGCCGGCAAGCATTTTAGGATTTTACGGACGGTTTAGTGATGGATTGGTTGGTGTTTTGAGTTTAGCGATGATGTATTTTTTGATTACTAATAAAGCTGGCCAAGATAACGTTGGCCAAGAGTCGGCCTCTGTCAATTCCGGCCAAGGACGAGCCCTTGAATCTGTGTTTTTAGCGTCTGCAGGCCTTGCGGTTTTAATGAGTTATTTTTCATTATTCGGAATTTGGGCTATAATCAATAATCAATTGTCATTGATTACTAACCAATTACCTTTATCATTTGTCAAGGGATTGTCGTTGCCAACAGTAATGTTGCAGAGAACCTTTAACCCAGTGGCTGGAAGCTTAGAAGGACTGGCAGTATTTTTGGCTGTGGTAATGGTGATGCTGGTGGGGCGGTTGCTGGGGAAAGAGGACAGGCCTCGCCTTCTGCTAAAAATGGCAGAGTGTGGGTTTTTAGTAGCGGTCTTGGGGTTGTTGATAATTATTGACTTTTCGTCGGCATGGATTGTTTTAGGTTTAAGTTTAACTATTTTCTTGGTTTTTGCTTTATGGTCAAGGCAATTTAAAGAACGGATAAATGTACTTTTACTGCCCATATTTTTGATTATTATTTCATTAGGGTTTACTTTTATAGATGCTCCGGACCTGTCACAAAATTTAAATATAAAACAGATACAAAATTTGCCGAAGGAGATTTTATTAGACCAAGGGACTTCTTGGCATATTGCCTGGCAGTCATTAAAGCTCAGACCAATTTTGGGGTCAGGGCCTGGGACTTTCTCTCACAATTTTTCCAAATTCAGACCGGTAAGTTTTAACCAAACTAATCTTTGGCGGATAAGATTTGACAGAGCAGGCAATCATATCGCAGAGATGGTAGCCAATACAGGGATTTTAGGGATATTGGTATGGTTGTTGATAATTTGGGGGCTTTATAAAGCCAGCCGAGATCAAGTCCTTGCTCCGTCGGGCCAAGGAGGGGTCTTGTTGTTTGTTTTTGTTGCGTTGGTGATTGCGCAGTTTGTTTATTATCAGAATACGGTTTTGACTTTTATGTTTTGGTTGGTGCTAGCTATGGAAATGAGTAGAAAAGAAAATGAAGAAAAAGGAAAGAATAAAATAGAGTCGACCGTTTATAAAGCTTCTCCTAAAAAAGGGAGAAAGGTAATAGTGCCCAAAAAGAGCCAGGTGCGGTTTTTTCTGCAGAGAATTAAACTGCCGAGTTTTGGGAAGGCAAAAGATATACAAATTTCTTTTAAAGATTTCCCTGAGCTTAATTTGGTATTAAATGTTGTTTTGATAATAATTGGAGTGGGGATGCTGGGAATATATTATTTTGCCAGTAGGATTTATCTTGCTGATGTTGCTTACGCCAAAGCAGTGCGGGCCACTACGGCTCAAGATACGCGAATTAAAAATTTAGAAAAGGCAGTAAGCTTAAATCCTTATCAGCCGGCATACAGAGTTGTTTTGAGCCAACTTTATTTGCAGGAAGTTTTGAATGAGGCCGGAAAACCCACTCAGGAGCAGGATTTTACTAAAATTCAAAATAATACTGCCAAAGCAATTCAGGAAGCCAAGTTAGCAGGTGGTTTTAGTCCTAATTGGGTGAGGACCCAGGAAACCTTAGGAGTGGTTTATAGAGATATTCAGGGGATAGCTCAGGGCGCTCGGCAATGGGCAATACAATCCTTTAGAAAGGCAATTTTATTAGAACCAAATAACCCGGTGCTTTACACTGAGGTGGGAAAGCTGTTACTTGCTGACCAGAAGACCAGTGAAGCGCAGGAAGAATTTAAGAAAGCGCTTGAACTCAAACCTGACTATGTTGAAGGCCTTTTTCAGCTGGGTTTGATTTATTTTAATGAGGGCAAGGTTGATGAGGCAATTTCTCAATTTGAGAAAGCAATAAACTTAAATCCATTTCATTCTAACTCGCTTTACAGTTTAGGCGTGGCTTATCAAAGGCAGGGTAAGAATAAAAAGGCATTAGAGATGTTTAAAAGAGTATTGCAGTTGAACCCGGGAAATGAAGATGTATTGAACAAGATAAAAGAACTTGAATAATTGATATAGGGGTTGACTTTTTTAGAAAAGGAAGTATAGTATAAATTAAATAACCAAGAATTAGTACTCGGCCTATTAGGCAGAGCACTGTTCTCTAGAAATTTTTAATTTTTATTATTGTAATCATTGATTATTTATCACTAATCATTTATTAACAATCACGTAGCCCTAAGTTGTGTTTCTATAGGGTAGTTTTTTATATTTTTATTGTAAGGTCTTACAAACAACTCCTCCTTAATTCCTTACCACTTTTCTCCGAAAAGTAGTGAGGGAGAAAAAATAAAAGGGTCTATAATTTTTATGTCTATGGTTACGATTAAAAGCTTCTCAAAGTCAAAGGTTTCTTTCCATTTACCTTATTTGTTAAAATTGCAACAAGAAGATTGGGAGCGGTTTTGGAAAAAGGGATTGAAAGAGCTCTTTTCTGAGGTTTCTCCTATTTTGGACCACACCGGAAAAGAATTTGAACTTTGGTTTTTGGATTATAAATTAGGAAAACCAAAGTATAAAAATGACATAGAAGCAAAAGAAAATGATGATTCTTATGAAGCGCCTCTAAAGGCAAGGGTTAGATTGGTTGATTTAAAAACAAAAAGGACAAAAGAACAGGAGGTATTTCTATGCGATTTTCCTTTAATGACCGATAGAGGAACTTTTGTGGTAAATGGCGTGGAACGGGTGGTTATTTCCCAGCTTATTCGTTCACCCGGCGTTTTTTTCACAGTTCAAAATATTAAAGGCAAAAATTGCTTCGGGGCTAAAATTATTCCTAATAGGGGTTCGTGGCTTGAGTTCGAAACCGAACCCTCTGGGTTTATTGGAGTAAAGGTTGACAGGAGAAGGAAGGTGGCAGTGACTACTTTATTGCGGGCTTTTGGGATAGGTACAGATGGTAGTGACAAAGAAATTATTGAGCTTTTTGCTGATGTGGACAAAGGAAATACAAAATATATTAAAGAAACCCTGTCTCGGGATCCGGCTCGCACTCAAGCAGACGCTCTGGTAGAAATCTATAGACGAATACGGCCGGGAGAGCTGGGAACTCCAGATACAGCCAGAGAATTAATTGAAAATATGTTTTTTAATTTTAAGAGATATGATCTGGCAAAGGTGGGAAGATGGAGGATGGGTCAGCGGTTGCCAGCGCTAAAATCCAGGGCTTTGTCGCAGAATAAGGACGAAGAGATTAAAATAAAAGATAGAGTGTTAAAGCCAGAAGATGTGGTAGAGACCGTCAGAGAAATTATCCGCTTGAATAATGACCCAGAGGCAAAACCAGACGAGATTGACCATTTAGGTAATAGAAGAGTGCGTACATTAAGCGAGCTTTTACAGAACCGTTTAAGGGTAGGGCTTTTAAGAATGGAAAGAGTAATCAAAGACCGAATGTCTACGCTTGATACAGCTGATTTAACCCCGGTTCAGCTTATAAACTCTCGGATTTTTATGGCAACAGTTAGAGAGTTCTTTATGTCATCCCAGTTTTCTCAATTTATGGATAATGAAAATCCTTTGGCAGAATTAGAGCATAAACGTCGGCTTACTGCCACCGGGCCTGGCGGTTTAACCCGCGAACGTGCAGGATTTGAGGTAAGAGATGTTCAGGCCTCTCATTATGGAAGAATTTGCCCAATCCAGACGCCAGAGGGGCCAAATGTTGGATTGGTTGGCCATTTGGCTTGTTTTGCTCGCATCAATCCTTATGGTTTCATTGAAGCTCCTTATTTTAAGGTAAAACAAGGCAAAGTTACCAAAGAGGTTGATTATCTTACCGCGTATGAAGAGGAACGCTACAATATCGCCCATGCTGGCGTGCCGATTGATGACAAGGGCAATATCATTCCCAAAAAAGTTGAAGCGCGGATAAAGGGAGAGCCAGGACTGATTGAAAAAGAAAAAGTTGATTATATGGATGTTTCTTCAAAGCAATCTATTTCTGTAGCTACCTCACTTATTCCTTTTTTGCAGAATGATGATGCCAACCGGGCTTTAATGGGTTCAAATATGCAGAGACAGGCAGTTCCTTTAGTAAAGCCAGAGGCGCCGTTGGTGGGGACCGGAGTGGAGAGAAATGTAGCTTATGATTCGGGCCAAGAGGTTATAGCTCAGGAAGATGGTATTGTGGTTGAGGTTGACAGTTGCCACATAAAGACCCAAAACCCAAAACGCAAGACACAGGTCTACTATCCCTTGCGTACATTTGTTCGGACTAATCAATATACCTGTTTTCACCAAAGACCTATAGTTAAAAAAGGGCAAAAGGTAAAAAAAGGAGATGTTTTGGCTGACGGCGCAGCAATATCTGGCGGGAGGTTGGCTTTAGGACAAAACATATTAGTGGCTTTTATGTCATGGCGCGGTTTGAATTTTGAAGATGCTATTGTTATTTCAGAGCGCCTGGTTAAAGAAGATATATTTTCTTCAATTCATATTGAAGATTTTTCTTGCGATGTCAGAGAGACAAAGTTAGGACCAGAAATTACCACTTATGATATCCCTAATGTGGGAGAAAATAAGCTAAAGGACTTAGATGAAGAGGGAATTGTTAGAATTGGAGCAGAGGTGGGTCCAAATGATATTCTGGTGGGAAAAATTTCTCCCAAAGGAGAGACAGATATGACCGCTGAAGAGCGCCTACTTAAGGCGATTTTCGGAGAAAAAGCAAAAGAGGTCAGAGATACTTCTTTGCTTATGGAGCATGGGAAGAGGGGCCGTGTGGTAGGAGTAAAGATTTTTTCAAGAGAAGAAGGACATCGTCTACAGCCAGGAGTTATAAAGAGAATTCGGGTTGAGGTTGCCCAACTTAGAAAAATCACTGCTGGAGATAAATTAGCCGGAAGACATGGAAATAAAGGAGTGATTTCTCAGGTGTTGCCAGAGGAGGAAATGCCGTTTCTAGAAGATGGGACACCAGTAGATATTATTTTAAATCCATTAAGCGTTGCTTCTCGGATGAACATTGGACAGATTTTAGAAACTCATCTTGGATGGGCTGCCAAAAAACTGGGCTATTTAGCTATTTCTCCTGCCTTGCTTGGTGCTAATGAGGAGGATATTAAGAAAGAACTAAAAAAGGCAGGTCTGCCTGAAGACGGCAAGGTTGTTCTGTATGATCCCAAAACAGGCGAACCCTTTCCAGAAAAAATTACTGTGGGCTATATTTATATGATGAAGTTAATTCATATGGTTGAGGACAAAATTCATGCCCGTTCTATCGGTCCTTATTCTTTGATTACCCAACAGCCGTTAGGCGGAAAAGCGCAGTTTGGAGGACAGAGATTTGGTGAAATGGAGGTTTGGGCGCTTGAGGGTTATGGCGCAGCTAATGCTCTTCAGGAGATGTTGACTATAAAATCAGATGATGTGCCTGGCCGAGCGTCGGCTTATGAGGCCATTCTAAAGGGAGAACCGATTAAGACACCTAGTCAGCCGGCTTCTTTTAACTTATTGATTAGCGAGCTAAAGGCATTGGCCTTGAATGTGAAAATCAAGGAAAAACCAAAATAATTTTCAATTTTCATTTACCCTGTGAAATAAAAATCTTTGATTTTTAATTCCGATAAATCGGAATTATTTCACTGGGTGAAATTTTCAATGAATTAGTTTTCAAACATTGAATAAAATAAAGGTTTAAAAATTGAAAAATTAGAAATTTAATAGAAATTAGAAATTTTATTATGCGGGTTTCAGATATAAAATCCATTCAAATAAAACTTGCTTCTCCTGAAGAAATTTTATCCTGGTCTCATGGTGAAGTACTAAAACCCGAGACCATTAATTACAGAACCCAAAGGGCAGAAAAAGATGGGCTGTTTTGCGAGAGAATTTTTGGGCCAGAGAAGGATTATGAATGCTATTGCGGAAAATATAAAAGAATTAGATACAAAGGTATAGTTTGTGACAAATGCGGAGTGGAGGTAACTAGGTCCTCTGTGAGACGAGAGAGGATGGGGCATATACGACTTGCCTGCCCGGTTTCTCATATCTGGTTTTTAAAAGGCGTGCCTTCGCGTATGGGCTTGATTTTAGACATTCCTGGGCAACAGTTAGAAAAGGTTGTTTATTTTGCCGCTTATATCATTACCAAGGTTGACCGGGAAGCAAAAGACAAGGTGCTTGAGGATATTGATAAAGAATATCAACAAAAAAAACAAAAAATCCAAAGCTCTAAGCCCTTAACTTCAGACGAAAATTCAAAATCCAAAACTAAAAGCCAAAAAAGAAAAGAATTGCAGGAATTAAAAGAAGCCAGAGATAGGGCTAGGGAAGAAGTTTTAGGAATTAAAAAATTGAGAATTTTATCAGAGATTGAATATCAAAATCTATCCCTGAAATACGGTGAAGTTTTTGATGCTGGAACTGGGGCTGAAACATTGAGACAGATTTTTGAGGAGATTGATTTAAAAGAAATGTTTAAGAATTTGAAAAAACAAGCAGAGCAGGCCTCTTTAGCTAATCGTAGAAAAATTTTGAAACGACTCAAACTTATCCAAAAAATGCTTGAAGCAAAAATCAGGCCGGAGTGGATGTTTCTTACAATTTTACCTGTTTTACCGCCAGACCTTCGGCCGATGGTACAGTTGGATGGTGGAAGATATGCTTCTTCAGATTTAAATGACCTTTACAGAAGAATAATAAATCGAAATAATCGGTTGAAGTATCTTTTAGAAATAAATGCGCCCGAAGTTATTATTAGAAATGAAAAAAGGATGCTTCAAGAAGCGGTAGACGCTTTGATTGACAATCAAATGAGAAAGGGAACAACCACCACAGCTACAACCGGAGGCCAACGCTTGTTGAAGTCATTGTCTGATATGCTTCAAGGAAAGCAGGGAAGATTTCGCCAGAATCTTTTAGGAAAGAGGGTTGACTATTCTGGCAGGTCAGTAATTGTTGTTGGTCCAGAACTTAATCTAAACCAGTGTGGTTTACCCAAGAAAATGGCACTGGAGCTGTTTAAACCTTTTGTTATTAAGCGACTATTGGATCAGGAATTAGCTTATAATGTGCGTGGAGCATCTAAGTTAATTGAAGAAAAGATCCCAGAGGTTTGGGCTATTTTGGAGGAGATAGTAAAAGAAAAACTGGTTCTACTTAATAGAGCTCCGACCCTTCACCGTTTGGGCATTCAGGCGTTTCAACCAGTTTTGATAGAGGGCGAAGCTATACAGATTCATCCAATGGTTTGTCGGGCTTTTAATGCTGATTTCGATGGCGACCAAATGCCTGTTTATGTTCCCTTATCAAATGAAGCACAAAAAGAGGCAAAGGAAATTATGTTGAGCTCTTTAAACCTTTTAAAGCCCGCCTCTGGTTTGCCTATTGTTACTCCCACTAAAGATATGGTTTTAGGATGTTACTTTTTAACAGGAGAAAGGACAAAAGAGATAAAACAGTCAGGCGATGAGAAAGTTAAACCTGCCGAGAGTAAAATTTTTTCATCAACAGAGGAAGCTATATTAGCTTATGAGTTGAGGAAGCTGGATTTGAGAGAGAAGATAAAAGTTCCTATTGTAAAGGGTTCAAGCACAAAAAAGTCAGTTTCTTTAGAGGAAACCACAGTAGGCAGAATTATTTTTAATGAGGTCTTGCCCAAGGATTATCCTTTTGTAAACAGGCAGGTAAATGCGAAGATTTTGGAAGAAATAGTTAGTGAAATTATTGAAAATTATGATTCTGATAAGGCGCAGAGGATTTTGGACAGAATTAAGGAACTTGGTTTTGAATATGCTACTAAATCCGGAGTAACCTGGGGCATGGATGACTTACAAATTCCAAAGGAAAAAGAAAAGTTGATAAAGGAAGCAGAACTTCAGACAGAGAAGGTTAATAATTATTATAAAAAGGGCCTACTTTCTAAAAAAGAAAAAACCATTCGGATTATTGAGATATGGCAAACAACAAAGACAAAGATTGAAAAGCTGGTGCCCCAATCTTTACCTTCACAAGGTTCGGTTTTTTCTATTGTTGATTCAGGGGCAAGAGGTTCTTGGTCTCAACCGGTTCAAATGGCGGGTATGAAGGGTTTGGTAATTAATCCTGGAGGAAGGATTATTGAGCTTCCTGTGAAAAATTGTTTAAAGCAAGGATTGGATGTACTAGAATACTTTATTTCTACTCATGGAGCGAGAAAAGGAACAGTAGATACTGCACTTAGGACTTCAACCGCCGGTTATCTTACTCGGCGGCTGGTTGATGTTGCTCATGAGGTGATTGTTACTGAGAAAGATTGCGGAGATAAAAAAGGCATAATAGTACGTAGAGAGGATGCTGAAAAAATAGGGCAGAATTTTCTTTTTAAAATTTTAGGCAGGGTAGTGCTTGAAACAGTGCAGGATCCTGAATCTAAAATTACCATAGTAAAGGCAGGAGAGATAATTGACTGGCAGAAGGCGAATAAGATAATCAAGGCAAGAGTGAAAGAAATTCGTGTGCGTTCTCCCTTAAGCTGTAAGACCATACGAGGTCTTTGCCAAAAATGTTATGGCTGGGATTTGGGTAAGGGACGCTTGGTAGAATTGGGAGGAGCGGTTGGCGTTGTTGCAGCTCAGGCAATAGGAGAACCGGGAACACAGCTTACTATGAGGACATTTCATACCGGCGGTGTGGCTGGCGAGGAGGATATTACCTTGGGCTTACCAAGGGTAGAAGAGATCTTTGAGGCACGTCTTCCCAAAAGAAAAGCAACCATTGCTTTGAAAGCAGGCAAGGTAGTAAAAGTGAGCAAAAAAGAAGGGGTAATTGAAGTTATGTCCAAAAACCAAAATTCAAAATCCAAAGACAAAAAATCTGATAAAAAGAAAGGAGAGGTTATGTCTTATAAAATTTCAGGAGAGGATATTGTTCTGGTCAAAGAAGGCCAGGAGGTTGAACCGGGTCAATTTCTTACTGAAGGGAGTTCAGATTTAAAGAAGATGTTTCAGGCAGTTGGAGAAAGAGAGACCCAGCGTTATATTGTTCAGGAGGTTCAGAATATTTATGCTTCTCAAGGCGCGAATATCCATGACAAACATATTGAAGTAATTGTTCGTCAGATGTTTTCTCGGGTAAGAATCAAAAAAGGGGGAGACAGCCCGTGGATAGATGGAGAGATAGTGGAAAAGGCGCTTTTTCAAGAGGAGAATCAGAAACTAAAATCTGCAGGTAAAGAATTAGCTACTGCAGAAACAAAGTTATTTGGAATTTCCAAGGTGGCGCTAACTACAAACAGCTTTCTCTCAGCTGCTTCATTCCAGGAGACCTCTCGGGTTTTAATTAATGCCGCTCTTGAAGGTAAGGAAGATCCATTGAGGGGTTTGAAGGAAAATGTTATAATAGGTAAATTAATTCCTGCGGGCACAGGATTCAAGAAATAATTTTCAATCTCATTCTGAATTTTCTCCTTTATCATTCTGAGCGAAACTCCATCCCTTTTCGCAGAAAAGTGGTAGGGCGAAGCGAAAAATCTATAATGTGGGATAGAGCTTATCCTGAACTAAGTGAAGAGTTTACGATGACAGCAAAGCTGTCAGTTTAAAAATTAGAAATTTAATGAAAATTAGAAATTAGAAATTGGCAATTTGAATTGTGGCTAAAAAAAACAAGCGTAAAAAGAATAGACCGGTTCAAAGGCAAAAGAAGCAATCTATCTTTTTTCGCTTTTTTCAGCTTCCACGTTTGAATCTACCCTCTGAGACCAAGAGACAGATTGGCGCTGTGTTAATGTTTTTAGCGGCAATAATTATCGTTTTGTCTTTTTTTGATTTGGCTGGAGTAGCGGGCCGATATTTTATGACTGTCTTTACCTTTTTGATCGGAAAGACAGTTTTTGTTGTCCCATTACTCTTTGTTTTGGCAGGTCTAGCTTTTTTGAGTTATCGGCCCAAGATTTTTTGGTTTTCAATATTTTTTGCCATTCTTATCTTGGTTTTGGGAATTTCCGGGCTTTTGGCGACCCGAGAACTTGTAGGGAATCAGGACATTCAAAAATTTACTTGGAACTACAGCGGTCAAGGAGGATGGCTGGGTTATTTAATCAGCTGGCCAGTGTTTTATTTATTTGGTTTTTGGGCAAACATTGCTGTGTTTTTGGCTGTTATTATTATTGGTGCACTTATACTTTGTCAGTTTCTATGGCAGAAAGAAAAGGTGCAAGTTACACCTGGCAAAGATTCTGGAGAGGTTGCAACTCCAGAAAAGAAATCTTTGGTATCTCAGTTGTTTAAGAAAATAGAAGGCGAGCCAAAATTTAAGGTAAAGGAAATAACTCCTTCACCTCCTGAGGTTTATAAAGCACCATCTTCGCAGAAGGATACCAAGGAAGAGATAGAGCTTGAGACAAAGCCAATTAGAAAAAAATCTATCTCGTTTTATCAACTTCCTCCTGTGGATTTGCTTGAGCCGGATAGAGGTGGTCCAACCAGCGGAGATATTCAGGTAAACTCAGCTATTATCAAAAGAACCTTGGAAAATTTTGGTATTCCGGTTCAGATGTCAGAAGTAAATATTGGTCCTACAGTTACCCAATATACCTTTAAGCCGGCTGAGGGAATAAAGTTGTCCAGGATTACTGCGCTTTCAAATGATCTGGCATTGGCTTTGGCTGCGCATCCAATAAGAATTGAGGCGCCTATTCCAGGCAAGTCCTTGGTGGGTGTAGAGATACCAAACAAAGTCAGAGCTTTTGTGCGATTGCGAAGTTTAATTAAGGATCCGAATTTTCAAAAGTCAAGCGTGCCTTTGCTTCTTTGTCTCGGCAGGGATGTTGCAGGGACTCCGGTTTATGCTAATTTGGCAAGGATGCCTCATCTGTTGGTGGCTGGCTCTACTGGGGCTGGAAAGACGATTTGTTTGAACGACTTAATTTTGAGTTTGCTTTACCGCAATTCTCCGGAAATTTTAAAATTTATTTTAGTTGACCCCAAAAGGGTAGAATTTAAAGTGTATAACGAACTTCCTCATCTTTTGATTCCAGTAATTTTTGACGCTCAAAAAACAGTAAATGTTTTGCAATGGTTGACAAAGGAAATGGAAAGGAGGTTTGAGATTTTGTCAGAAGCCAAGGCAAGAAACATTGATTTCTATAATGAGACCGCCTTAAAGGAATCTTTGGATATAATGCCTTATATTGTTCTAATTATAGACGAGCTGGCTGATTTAATGGCAGCGCGGGGTAGGGAAGTGGAGGCAGGTATTGTCCGGTTGGCTCAAATGGCTCGAGCTGTAGGTATCCATCTTATTATTGCCACTCAACGGCCCTCGGTTGAGGTTATTACCGGCTTGATTAAGGCAAATATAACCTCTAGGATTACTTTTCAGGTTGCCTCTCAAGTTGATTCCCGCACCATTTTAGATATGGCTGGCGCAGAAAAGCTCTTAGGTAGGGGAGATATGCTTTTTGTTTCTTCAGAGGTAAGTAAGCCAAAAAGAATTCAGGCAGCTTATGTTTCAGAAAAAGAGGTCAGAAAGGTAGTTAATTGGATTAACTCCAAGGCCCAACACCTTAAATCCAAAAAACAGGAAATGATTGACAGAGAGCTTGCTGAGAGCTTAGAAAGAGAATTAGAGGTTTCTACAACAGAAGATTCTTATTATGAAGAAGATCCATTATATGAAGAGGCCAAGAGGGTAGTAATTGAGGCAAAAAAGGCATCTGCCTCTTTACTTCAGCGCCGGCTTCGGGTGGGCTATGCGCGAGCAGCACGGCTTATAGATATGTTAGAACAAAAGGGCGTAGTAGGACCGGCTGACGGAGCCAAGCCCAGAGAGGTGTATATTAACCAAGATTCAGTTGATAATATCCAATCACTTCCCCAGCAAGACGAAGAATAATGGATTCAATTGTAATTGCTAACCAATTTGGTAACTGTACCGCTCTACCACAAGGAATTTCTACTCCCTCCTTAATCCGCCCACTCCCTTTCCTTAATCCTCGTCGCTCAGCGCGGGGGAGGAAATAGGTGGGGGAAATATTGTTAACAGCCTTGGTGAAGCTTTACAGTTAGCGAATTGACTAGATACTCCACCTTAAGCATATAAAAATAGACATATAAAAAATATGAAAAAGGGCTTCACCCCCACACCAATCAAGCACAAAGCTTTGCTTAATTGTCGCCAAAGGCGACCAGTGCTTGATGTGGTGTGGGGGTTTACCATCATAGAGCTTTTGATGGTTATCGCTATCATTGGAGTATTGTCTAGCTTGATTGTTATTAACCTAAAGAGTA
>CAYNVZ010000018.1:0-12065 GCA_964400775.1 uncultured Candidatus Saccharibacteria bacterium
TGGAAAGCAGAAAGCAAGAAATAATAAAAATTATTCTTTGATAAAGATTAATCCATAATGATGCACGCTGGCGTTGAATTCCTTTTTTAGTTTTAGGCCGACTTCACTAGCTAATTTTTTTACTTCTTCAGCAGAAATTCTTCCTTCCCTAGGTCCAAAAGAGGCACCGGGTTGCCAGTCAACTATTAAAAGTACTCCTTTCCTTTTTAGGACTTTTTTAATTTCTTTTAGCACTGTTTTTTTGTCTTCAAGCTGGAATAAGAGATTGGTTAATAGAACTAGATCTAAAGAATTTTCCGGCAGACCAGATCCTCCTTCTCTTTCTAAATCGCAGAGCCGGGTTTCAATATTATATATTTTTTCTAATTGGCTATGACTTTTTAAGGCAGAAAGCATCTCTTCCTGGATATCTAACGCATAGACCTTTCCGTCTTCCAATTTTTTTGCTAATGGAATTGCCCATCCTCCTGTTCCACAACCGAAATCTCCGGCAATCATATCCTTACGTAGTTTAAGCTGGTTTAATATTTTATTCGGGTTTAAAAAATTGTCTACATTTTCCATATTTTTTATATACAAGTAGCGGAAGCTACTTTATCTCCCTGATTAAGCTTCATTATTCTAACTCCTTGGGTGGCTCTGCTTAAAATAGGAATAGAGGCGATGTTTGTTTTAATTACCTGGCCCTGTTGAGAAATTACCATTAGTTCTTCTTCTGTGGTTAAAACTGTGGAGAACACAATATTTCCGGTTTTTTTAGTTACCTTTGCGGTTTTTATACCAGTGCCTCCCCTGCTTTGTTTTCTGTAATCTTTGATATCTGTTTTTTTCCCAAATCCATTTTCACTGACCACTAGTAGGTAACTTTTGGTTTTTGATTTTTGATCTGCAACTTTCTTTATTATATCCATTGCTACTACCTTATCTTGCTTTTTCAGCCGGATTCCTCTAACCCCGGCAGTTGGTCGTCCCATTGCACGGATTTCTTTTTCTGAAAAACGGATTGACTGGCCCTTTTGCGTGATTAAAATTACATCATCTTCTCCACTGCTTTTTTTTACAGATTTTAAAGCGTCTCCTTTATTCAGCTTTATGGCAATAAGTCCATTTCTTCTGACATTTTTAAATTCTTCCAGAGCTGTTTTCTTTATTATACCATTTTCTGTAGCCATTATTAAATAGCTTGTTGATAAATTATTAACCTCTTTTTTAACAGGAATTAAAGAGAGAACTTTTTCTTCTGGCGAGATTTCTAAGAAGTTCAAAAGTCCCCTTCCCCTGGAGACCCTGGTTCCTTCAGGGATTTCATAAACAGGAGTTTGAAATACCTTTCCAGAATCAGTAAAGAAAAGAAGGGAGTCATGGGTATTAGCTGAAACAAGGTGCTCAACAATATCTTCTTGCAGTGTTTTCATGCCTAAAATTCCTTTTCCTCCTCGTTTTTGGATTTTGTAAACAGCTGGGTTTATCCTTTTGATATATCCTCCTTGTGTGAGGACGATAATTGTTTCTTCCTGAGGAATAAGGTCCTGTTCTGCAATTTTCCCAGGTTTTTGAGCGATTACCTTAGTTCTTCTCTGGTCGCCGTATTTTTCTTTAATTTCCTTTAATTCCTTTTTAATTATTTGTTTTACCTTTTTAGGGCTTTTTAAAATTGCTTTAAGTTCTTTGATTTTCAACAAGAGCTCTTTTAGTTCTTGCTCTATTTTTTGTCGTTCTAGTCGGGCTAAAGATTGAAGCTTTATTTCTAAAATAGCATTTGCCTGAATTGTGGTAAATTTGAATTTTTTAATTAAATTCTTGTGCGCCTCTTCTCTATTTTTTGATTGCTTAATGGTTTTGATAACAGCGTCAATTTTGCCTAATGCCTTGACCAAGCCCTCTAAGATGTGGGTTCTTTCTTTTGCCTTTGCCAGTTCATATTTGCTTCTTCTTATTATTACTTCTTTTCGGTGTAGGATATAATAATTAAGAATTTCAACAAGCGAAAGGATCTTTGGCTGGATTCCATCTACTAGCGCTAACATATTAAGGTGAAAAATTTTCTGGAGGTCAGTGAATTTATATAGTTGATTTAAAATTTTTTGGGGATATGCTCCGGCTTTAAGCTCAATAACAATTCTCATTCCTTCTCTATCTGATTCGTCTCTGATGTCTTTAATATCTTTTAATTTCTTTGCCTCCACTAATTTTGCTATTTGCTCAACTAAGCTTGATTTGTTGGTTTGATACGGGATTTCAGTAATAATAATTTGAAAGCGATGATTTTTTTTATTTTCTACAATTTCTGCCTTGCCCCTGGTTAAAATCGGTCCTTTGCCCTGTGAGTAAGCAGAGATTATTTCTTTTTTGTCAAAAATTATTCCTCCTAAAGGAAAGTCAGGTCCCTTGATAAATTGAAAAAGGTCTTCGGTTGTTGCTTTGGGGTGGTCTACTAAGTATATTACTGCATCACAGACCTCAGAGAGGTTATGGGAAGGGATGTTTGTAGCCATACCTACTGCAATCCCCAATGAGCCATTTAAAAGAAGTTGCGGTATAGGAGAAGGTAAGACAGTTGGTTCTTTTCTAGTACCATCATAGTTGTCTCTGAAATCTACTGTATCTTTTTCAATATCTTTTAGCATTTCTTCGCCGAGCTTTGAGAGCCGGGCTTCTGTATATCTCATAGCTGCCTGGGTGTCTCCGTCAATGCTTCCCCAGTTTCCTTGGCCTTGGATTAAAGGATACCTTAGTGAAAAATCCTGAATCATTCTAGCCATTGCGTCATAAACAGCGATATCGCCATGAGGATGATATCGGCCTAAGGTACTTCCTACGACTGTGGCTGACTTTCTGAATTTTGCATTATGCCGTAGACCGTCTTCATACATTGTGTATAAAATACGGCGATGTACAGGTTTTAGGCCATCACGGACATCGGGCAGAGCGCGGGAAATAATAACTGACATTGCATAATCAATGTATGATTCTTTCATTTCCTGAGTAATTGATCTGGGCCTGATATAACCTATTTCTGTGTTTGGCTTATTTGGTTGTGGAAAATTTTTGGCCATAAAAAACTTTAAATCCTAATAAAACTACCGGTGGGGCGTTGCTTAACCTGGTTAAGCAACATCTTATTGTCCCTCCCCCACCTATATCCTCCCCCTCCTCTTAGGAGGGGGAGGATATAGGTGGGGGTGAAAATTCTTTTTATTGTTTATTGCTTTTTCTATCATAATAATTGCTTTTTTCTATTGCCTCTTTTAGCTTTTCTTCAAAATAGGGCAGATTTAATTGTTTATCAAGTCCTTGTTCTGGTAGTGTTTTAAGTTTTTGATTAAATTTCTTGACCCACAAAAATAATAAAAATAAGCTTAATATCGCTATTATTGACCACAGAATGGCTTTTCGGATATATATTGGCTGTTTCTGGATTTTATGAAAAATGTTCAAGGTTTTAGACATCAAATTCAAGATATCAAATTTTAAATTCAATCCTCAAAATGTAAAACTGCCACAGGATTTGACTACCAGTGCTTAATCTCCAGTGCTTACCAGTGCTTAACCCAGTGCTTAACCCAGTGCTTAACTTAGTTAAGCACATTACACTTAGTTAAACACACTTTGTGCTTAACTTAGTTAAGCACATTAGTTAAGCACATTATAAGCACATTATACTTAGTTAAGCACATTACAGATTTATGGTTTTAGTACGATTATTTTCATTTTTTCTTCTTCCTTTAAATCTTTGCTTCTAAGAGAAAGTTTGTTTAAGGGTTCAACTGATTTTTCTCCCATTGCTTTTAGAAATCTATCTATCTTTTCGTAAGACATTGGAATAATAATTTTTGGCTCAATTTGATGAATTACCTTGAGGGTTTCTTGAGGTTTAATAAAGAGAACATCCGTTCTTCCAATTTTTTCAACCTGTTGTTCGTTTAATTCATCTTGGTTTAATTTTCCTAAATGGCAAAGTTGGATTTGTTCAGCTGTGATAGTGTAGATAGTATTTTCTTCTTTTTCTGATTGGGAGTTAATACCCTGGATAAAAATTCCTTTTATTTCATATTCACCTGGGCCGGTAATAATAAATGGACTGCTTTTTATTCTTTGGGTTTCAAAGGGTTTATGGGTAAAAAGCAAAATGTCAGGCCTGAATCTTTTTTTAGCAATAGGATCAATAACAAGGTTTACAGGCCCTTGTTTTTTATTTTGGTTTATTATAAGTTCAAAACAAAATTGACCGTGCCAGATGATTTGCATAAATATAAGTTCTTAATCTGAATATTGAAAATTGAAACAATATCAAAATTCTAAATCCAAATGTCCAAAACAAATATAAGCTCAACTCAAAGTGCAAAGCGTAAAGTGTAAAGCTAAAACGTAAAGCGTAAAGCTAAGACAAAAACTTCGCTTTGCGCTTGAATTCGTTTTAGGGCTTTGGGCATTTGGATTTGTTTGCCTCGTACCTTTTGACAGTTATTCAAGGGTAATTTGATTGAAGCCATTTATTAAAGGGCAAAAGGTACGGGGCGAAGGATTTAGTATTTCGAATTTTAGTCCTATTTTCAGCATATCACAGCTTAATTTTTAGCTCAACTGTTAAAAAATAAAAAACGAGAAAAACTACTTTGTGCTTAACTTTTTGTGCTTAATAGTTTGTGCTTAACTTAGTTAAGCACACGCGGTTAAGCACACGCTTTAGTTAAGCACACGCTTTAGTTTGTGCTTAACTTAGTTAAGCACACGCGGAAGTTAAGCACACGCGGATAAGCGCACGCGGTTAAGTATGTGCATTGGGTTTGGAAATTGGAATTTGTTTCGGATTTGGAAATTTGAATTTAAGAGTTAAAATTCAAGGAAAAGAGCAATTTTGAATTTTAAGATGGAATTTTAAGATGGAATTTTGAGATTTGGGATTAAAAACTTGAAAGAGAAAGAAAAATATTATATATTCTACGTATGGGCAAAAAGAAGAATAAAATTTTAGATAAAATAGAAAAGGTCCCTAAGGTTGGTGAGATTTTAACCGGACAGGTTATAGGTCAGGGTCGGTCAGCTGTTTATTTAGATTTGGGAGCTTTTGGAACAGGAGTAATTTATGGAAAGGAATTTTATGCAGCCAAGGATAGCTTGAGAAACTTAGAAGAAGGAACTCAGGTTTCTGCCAAGCTAATTGAGTTAGAAAATGAAGAGGGTTATAGAGAGCTTTCTATCGAGCAAGCAAGCCAAGAGCTTGTATGGGAGGAGTTGAACAAGAAAAAAGAAAAAGGAGAGATTTTTGAAGTGAAAATTTCTGGCGCTAATAAAGGAGGGTTGCTTACCCAAGTTTCAGGCATTCCTGCTTTTTTGCCTGTTTCTCAGCTTTCTTCAGAGCACTATCCCCGGGTTGAAGGTGGCGACCAACAAAAGATTTTAAGAGAGCTTCAAAAATTTATTAATCAAAAACTTACAGTAAAGATTCTTGATTTGTCTTCAAAAGATAATAAGCTGATTTTATCAGAAAAAGCTAGGGAAATAGGCAAGATAAGAGAAATTTTAAAGCAATACAAAATTGGAGATATAGTTGAAGGTATAGTTACAGGTATTGTGGACTTCGGTGTGTTTATAAAATTTGGCAAAGGAAATAAGCAAATAGAAGGGCTTTGTCATCTTTCTGAATTGGACTGGCAGTTAATTGAGGATCCTTCTGATATAGTAAAAATAGGCCAGAAGGTTAAGGCAAAAATCATTAGTATCACTGATGATAAGGTTTCTCTGTCTTTAAAGGCATTGAAAAAAAATCCTTGGGAAGATATTGAAAAGAAGTTTAAAAAGGGTGATATTATAAAAGGCAAGGTGATTAAATTTAACCCATTTGGTGCTTTTGTTCGGATTGCTCCTAAAATTCAAGGACTAATTCATATTTCTGAATTTGGCTCTCAGGAAAAGATGAAGCAAGAGTTAGAGATGGGCAAGGAATACAATTTTCAGATTTTGTCTGTTGACCCAAGCAGATATTCAATAATACTGCGCCTAAAAAAATAGAGACACCATTTCTGCATCTTTTCACTTTAAACTTTTTAAGAGGTTATGAAAAAACTTTTAAAAAATTTTGCTCTTATAGTTCTGATTTTTTTACTTATTTCCAGTATTTTTGCTTTATTTAATCAACAGGCCTTTGAAAAGAAAAAAGAAGTATCTTTTAGCAGATTGGTGGAGGATATTAACCAAGAAGAAATAAAAAAAATTGTTGTTTCAGGGAACCAGCTCTTTATTACTTATGCTAATAATGAAAAGGCAGTTTCTAGAAAGGAGCCGGAGTTAGCCCTGTCCCAATCTTTAATAAATTACGGAGTAACACCAGAGAAAATTAAAAAAATTGAAATAGAACAGACAGAGAAAAAAGAGCTTTCTTCTTTATTAATTTTTGCTTTTATATCTCTACTTCCCTTTTTAATTTTTGGATTTTTTTTCTGGATGATTTTTCGTCAAGCAAAAACTGGAGCAATGCAGGCATTTAATTTTTCCAAGGCCAGGGCACGGCTTTTTGGAGCTAAAGGCAGTCCTAAAGAGAGAATCACTTTTAACGATATAGCCGGTTTAAAAGAAGCAAAGGAAGAATTAAAGGAAATAATTGACTTTTTGAAAAATCCAAAGAAATATCAAAAAATGGGAGCAAAAATTCCTAGGGGAGTTCTGTTAATAGGCGCTCCTGGTACAGGCAAGACCATGCTTGCCCGTGCTGTCGCCACAGAGAGTGGCGTTCCTTTTTTCTCCATTTCTGGCTCAGAGTTTATTGAACTGTTTGTTGGAGTTGGTTCGGCCAGGGTTCGGGATCTTTTTTCTACTGCTAAGAAGAATCAGCCCAGTATTATTTTTATTGATGAATTAGATGCCATAGGTAGAGTAAGAGGCGCGGGGATCGGTGGAGGCCATGATGAAAGAGAACAAACCTTAAATCAAATTTTAGTAGAAATGGATGGTTTTGAAAAAGAAGCAACAACCTTGGTCTTTGCTGCCACCAATCGTCCAGATGTGTTAGATCCGGCTCTTTTAAGGCCCGGCCGTTTTGATAGAAGAATTGTCTTAGATTTGCCTGACATCAATGACAGAGAAGAGATTTTAAAAATTCATTGCCGAGGGAAACCGTTGGCTTTAGATGTTAATTTAAGAGAAGTAGCTGAACGAACGCCTGGATTTTCCGGAGCTGACTTGGCTAATGTGGTTAATGAAGCAGCTCTTTTAGCTGCGCGACGCAATAAAACCCAAATTTTTCAGCAGGAGTTTTTAGAATCTATTGAAAAGGTTTTGCTAGGCCCGGAAAGAAAATCGCATGTTTTATCCAAAAAAGAAAAAGAAATTACTGCTTATCATGAGGCCGGTCATGCTTTGGTCTCTGCTTCTTTGCCAAATACAGAGCCAATAAGAAAAATATCAATTATTGCCAGAGGACAGGCAGCTGGTTATACATTAAAGATGCCTAAAGAAGAAACAAAGCTTAAGACCAAGAGTCAATTTTTGGCAGAGATAGCTACCCTACTGGGCGGGTACACAGCTGAAAAATTGGTTTTTGGAGAAATTACTACCGGTGCTTCTGATGATTTGAAAAAGGCATCAGAAATAGCACGCAAATTAGTCAAGGAATACGGTATGTCTTCTTTAGGCCCGGTTTCTTTTGGGAAAAAGGAGGAAATGGTTTTTTTAGGAAAAGAAATTACTGAACAAAGAAACTACTCTGAAAAAGTGGCTATTGAAATTGATAAAGAAGTGACTAAAATCATTAAAAGGGCTCAGGCACAGGCAAGAAAAATTCTTACTCAAAAGAAACCTTTGCTTCATAAAATTGCTAATGTTCTGATAGAAAAGGAAACTATTGAACGGGCAGAATTTGAGAGTTTGATTAAAGAGGGCAAGGTTAGTGCCAGGAAGAAAAAAATTGATTCCGGTTCTAAAACTGACAAAAAAACAGTCAAAAATAAAAGAAAAATTTCTTTAAGAATTAAAGAAATAAAATAATTTCGCGCCCGTAGCTCAGCGGCAGAGCAGGACTCTTATAAGGTCAAGGTCGTAGGTTCGAATCCTACCGGGCGCACATTAGATCGGTTATTTTATTTCATTGGATTTGCTATTATGTATTATGGGCGCATAGCTCAACTGGTTAGAGCGCATACTTGACGTGTATGAGGTTCTCCGTTCGAGTCGGAGTGCGCCCACCAAAACCTGGATTTTCGGCCTTGAAAGAGCTATTTGGTGGACAGCGCACAGCGCGGTCCATTTTGATTTTGTGGTGTTGCCCGTCTTTCGCAATTGGTTAAAATAAACTTGGAGTCAAATTTTTTGGATATGATTCTTTGAGCAGAAAGTTTATTTACTACTTATTAAAAAAACAATTTTCTAAACTGGCCCTGCAGATAGATAATTTTTTCTGGGTTTTAGGAAAAAGCTTTCATTTTTCTTTTTGTTGTGGTTGTTTAGGTAAGCAGATATCAGTGTGATTAATTTCCTTGAGTTTTTAGTTTCAATATGTTATTGGGTTTGAGAACTTGTTATTTTGGAGAAGTTTTGCTATTTTATCTAAATTGTCCTGTCTATCCAGTTCGGTGCTGTAAACCTTCATCGGGTGGTTAATAATATTTCCCCTCCCCCACCTGTATCCTCCCCCTCCCAAAGGGAGGGGGAGGATGAAGGAGGGGAAGGGAGGATTAAGAAAAGGAAAAGGAATAATGCCTGGACCGTTTCCGAATTGGTTAGCAATTACATTTAAATAAAATGAGCAAAAATTATTTAGAAATTAGCAAGGCGCCGGACATAGATAATCCAAAAGAGAGAATAATTTTTAGGGGGTTGGAGATTTTGCCAGCATTGCTCATTTTAACGACATTGGCTACTGCTTTTTTTCTTTCTTGGTGGAGGCCTGTTTGGGTGGCTATTTTTATAATTTTATTTGACCTTTATTGGCTTTGTCGTGTGTGCTATTTTTCCTTTTATCAAATAAGCACATGGAGAAAAATGAAAAAGCATTCTGAGATAGATTGGCTTAAGAAACTGGAGGGTTTATCTGAATCTGTCAAACATAGGACAAATAAAATCAGTGTTGAATTAAAAAATATTCGGGACTGGCGAGACATCTACCATTTAATAATTTTGCCTTTTTATAAAGAAAGCCCAGAGGTTATAGCAGATAGCTGTAAGGCATTGGAGAACTCAAATTATCCTAAAGATAAGATGATTGTGGTTTTGGCTTGCGAGCAAAGAGCTGGCAAGACAGCTAAAAAAACAGCTCAGATTATTAAAAATCGATTTGGGAATAAGTTTTATCGTTTTTTGACTACCTTTCATCCCCAAGACATAGTGGGAGAAATAGCAGGCAAAGGGTCCAATGTGGCTTGGGCAATAAAACAAGCAAAAGAAAAAATAATTGATCCAGAGCGTATTCCTTATGAAACTGTTATTATTTCCAGTTTTGATATTGATACTAGAGTTGGTTGTCAATATTTTGCTTATCTTACTTGGAATTATCTTATTGCTAAAAAACCTTTAAAAAGCAGTTATCAACCCATTCCGGTTTATAATAACAACATCTGGGATGCTCCTTTTTTTTCCCGAGTGGTTTCTCTTTCTGGTACATTTTGGCAGATGATGCTTCAAGGACGGCCAGAAAAACTAACCACTTTTTCTTCTCATTCCTGGCCGTTTAAGGTATTTATTGAGGTGGGTTATCCTGCGAATTTGGTTCCTGATGACTCTCATATATTCTGGAAGTCATATCTTTATTATAATGGCGATTACAGAGTAGTCCCTCTATTTTATCCGGTTTCTATGGATGCAGTAATGGCAGAGAATTTTTTGAAGAGCGTAGTTAATCAATACAAACAGCAAAGACGCTGGGCCTGGGGTTGTTCAGAAATTCCCTATGTTATTTTCGGTTTTTTAAAGAACAAAAAAATCCCTCTTAAAGACAAGCTTTCTCGTGGTTTTAATATAATTGAGGGGTTTTGGTCCTGGGCTGTTGCTTCTCTTTTGATATTTTTTTTGGGCTGGCTACCTATAATTTTAGGAGGAGAAAAATTTAATGTTACTCTCCTTTCTTATAATCTGCCCCGGCTGACAGGTGTTATTATGAGTATAGCTATGATTGGAATGATAATTTCTGCCGTGTTGACTCTTTTTCTTTTGCCTCCTCGGCCCTCTTGTTATAGCAGGTGGAAAAATGTATTTATGATTATTCAGTGGGTTTTTTTGCCTGTTACCCTAATATTTTTTGGCGCCTTTCCGGCTATAGACGCCCAAATTCGTTTGGCTTTAGGAAGGTATATGGGTTTTTGGGTAACAGACAAGATAAGGAAACGCAATGACTAAGTTTTAGCTATAATTAAATTTGGCGGATTCAAGTAATACTAAGTTACTAAGTTAAGAATTTTCAATAAATTAATTTTCAATGTTTAAAAATTAGAAATTTTACTCTAGGTGGATTTTTTCACAGAACCCCTTTAAACGTTCTCGCAAAAGCGGGAATTTTTTTAATTCAGGGTCTTGTTCTAATAACTGCTTGGCAGATTCCCGGACCCTTTCAACCAAGGATAGGTTTTTTAATGCATCCATTGCCAAATCAGGAATTCCCCATTGTCTTACACCATAAATTTCTCCGGGTCCTCGGATTTTTAAATCTTTTTCTGCTAAGTCAAAACCGTTTTCACATTCTACTAATGCCTTTAGTCGTTGGCTTGTTTTTTTGGCTGGTGAGTCGGTAAAAAGAAAACAATATGATTGATATCCTGCTCGCCCTACTCTTCCGCGGAATTGATGAAGTTGTGCCAGGCCAAAACGTTCTGCGCCTTCAATAAGCATTACTGTTGCCTCCGGAATGTCAATCCCTACTTCAATTACTGAAGTAGAAACCAGGATATTAATTTTTCCTGTTTTAAAATCTTTCATTATTTTCTCCTTTTCTTTGGGCTTAAGTTTTCCATGAAGCATTCCCACTTTTAGGTCTGGGAAGATTTTTTCAGAAAGTTTTTTATATTCTTCTTTTACTGCCTTTACGCTGGCCCAAGAGGAGTCATCTTTTTGCTGTTTTTTTTCTATTCTAGGACAAACGACAAACGCCCTTCGTCCTTTTTTAATTTCTTTTCTAATAAAATCATAGGCCTTTTGCCTGTCTGCTGGAGCTACTATTTTAGTGATGATTTTTTTTCTTCCTTTTGGCAGTTGTTTTATCAAAGACAAATCCAAATCTCCATAGATGGTCAAAGCCAGTGTGCGGGGAATAGGCGTGGCGGTCATAGAAAGCAAATGAGGCAAAGGAATTTCTTTTTTGGTTTTATTACGGGCAACCAACCTAGCTCGCTGTTCTACGCCAAATCGGTGTTGTTCATCAATTATTACCAATCCCAGGTTTTTAAATTTTACTCCTTGTTTTTTTGTCTTTTTGGGCCTAAAACCGAATTCTTCTAAATCTTTATAAAAAAAAGAAGAGGCTCTTGAGCTAGAAGGCGAGATTAAGGCATGTGTGCCAATTAGAATATCAATTTCTCCTTTTTTTGTTTTTTCCATTAATTTCTTGCGGGATATTTGAATAGTTTCATTTTTTAGTTTTTTTGAGGCAAGCATATCTTCTTTGCCAGTAAGTAGTGCCACAGAGACCTTGAACGGATACAGTAAATGAGAGATTTCTTTAAAATGTTGCTTTGCGAGGATTTCGGTTGGTGTCATAACCGCGACCTGTGCTCCGGCCTTGACAGTGTTTAAAGCAGCCATTACTGCTACTACTGTTTTTCCTGACCCAACATCACCCTGTAAGAGTCGGTTCATAGGTAAAGGTTTTTCTAGGTCTTTTAGAATCTGCCAAGCAGATTTTTTTTGGTCGTCAGTTAGTTTAAAAGGTAGAGATTTTGTAAACCTCTGTAGGATTTTTATATTCATAGGAAGCGGTATTGCCTTTTTTTGGTTTAATTTTAAGCGCTCTTTTAAAACTGCTAATTCAATTAAAAAAAGCTCCTCAAAGGCAAAGCGTTCTTGGGCTTTTTTAGCCAAAGCCATAGAATCAGGAAAGTGTATTTGCCAGAGAGCAGTATTTATAGGCAACAGATTTTCTTGTT
>CAYNVZ010000019.1:0-11484 GCA_964400775.1 uncultured Candidatus Saccharibacteria bacterium
GAGATTGTTAAAATTGATGATAAAGGTAAAAATGAACTTGATTAACTGGGCAATGCAAAATCCCCTGTGGGTAGGGATATATGTGGTAATAGCAATAATAGTGAAAGCGCTATTTCAAGAAGAGTTCGATGACGGCACTGAATATGTTTTAGCAATAGGATGGCCAGTTTTGTTTTTCTTTATAGGACTTTTAATTGCGATGGGCGGCCATGGAAGCATTTTGCCAGGGAATGAAATTGATTGAAAGAAAAATTATCTCCTTTTTTATCAAAGGATAGCTCATAGCTATCCTATTTTATTTTTGCCAATATATTTTTGTAAAACTTTGGGAATTAAAACAGAACCATCTTTTTGCTGATAATTTTCAATAATGGTAATTAATGTTCTGCCAATGGCAAAAGCAGTGCCATTTACAGTATGAACAAATTCCATTTTTTTACTCCTGGAATCGCGGTAGCGGATATTTAAACGCCGGGCCTGAAAATCAGTACAATTAGAAGCAGAGTGTGTCTCTCTATACTGAGCCTGCCCGGGCATCCAGGCCTCAATATCGTATTTTATTGCTGCTGGATTCCCTAAATCTCCAGTGCACATCTGAACAACTCTATAGGGAATTTTTAAGGCCTGCATTAATTTTTCTTCGGTTTCTAAAAAGAACTGAAGCTCTTTTCTTGATTTTTGAGGATGACAAAAGCTAAACATCTCAAGCTTGTCAAACTGATGAACCCGCAAAATCCCTTTAGTGTCTCTTCCATAACTGCCTGCTTCTCTTCTAAAACAGGTAGAAAATCCAATAAATCGCTTGGGAAGCTCTTTCTCATCTAAAACCTCATCCATATACATTGGCCCTATTGCCTGTTCTGAGGTGCCCACAAAATATAACTTGTCTTTTTTGAAATGATAGGTTTCTCGCTCGCCACCATGTTCCAAATAGCCCATAGCCCTCATTGATTTCTCAGAAATCATTACCGGTGGAACAATTGGCGTGAATTTTTCTTTTAATAAATTTTCAAAAACAAAATTTACTAAAGCAAATTCTAAAAGTACTGCCTCGTTTTTTAGATAACCAAATCTTGTCCCAGAAACCTTTGCTGCTCTTTTGACATCAATCAGGTCCAATTTTTGGGCAATTTCTAAATAATCTTTTGGTTTAAAATCAAATCTTGGCTTATCCCCTACTTGCTTTATAACAACATTATCTTTTTCACTTTGCCCAACAGGCACGTCGTCAAAAGGCATATTAGGCACCTGATACATCAATTTCTCGTATTCCTGTTGAATTTTTTGAAATTGTTTTTTTATCCTCTCGCTTTGCTGGTCAATTTTTTGCATTTCTGAAATAATTCTTTGTTTTTCTCTTTGTGTCTTTGCTACAGCAATCTCTCTACTAGCTTTATTTTTCTTTGCTCTAAATTCATCTAAAATCCTTTTTATTTCGCGTCTTTGTTTGTCTAGCTCTAAAAGCTGGTCAATATCAACCTTCACCTGTTTTTTGGCGCATCCCTGTTTTACCTTCTGTGGATTTTGACGAATAAACTTTATATCAAGCATTTTTTATAGCCCGGTGAAATAATCTCGATTTATAGAATAAAGATTTTATTTCACCAGATAATTTTTTTTAATTATTAAAATAACACCCACTATTCCTAAAATCAAACACAAAATATAATCTTGCAGTGCTGAAATTAACCCCAACAAAGGATTGAAATGAAATGGCCATAAGGGAAAGACATCATAATGGGTAAATGCATCAAAAATAATATGCGTCCACCAGCCCAAAAGAGAACCTAAAAAAATTCTGGTAAAGGTGAAGGATTGAGGAAGATGAATTTTTAAGCAGAGCCCTTCAAGCTTTTTCTTAAAAGCAAAGATGAAAAAAGAAAGAATAAGTGCCCCAACTATTCCACCTAAAAAAGTATGGAAAAATCTATGATAAGGAGGCCCTAAATTAAAAATTATTATAAATAAGGGCTCTAAATCTATTACTACGCTTCCTAGCAAAAACGCAAAAAAGTTGAAAAATCTAAAGCATATTGTTCCGAAAAAAACTCCTGGTCCTAAATGAAATGGTGTAACAGGCATATTAAAAAATTTCTAATTTCTAATTTCTAATTTCTAAACTTAAACTTAACGGGGGCGCATTAAGGGAAACAATATCACTTCTCGTAAACTATGTGAATTTGTTAATAATGCAACCAGACGGTCAATTCCTAGCCCAAATCCAGCTGCAGGAGGCATCCCGTACTGCAATGCCTCAATAAAATCTTTATCCATTCTCTGGGCTTCCTTAAATCCTTTTTTAAGGGATTCTTCCTGTTGTTTAAATCTCTTTTCTTGCTCTAAAGGATCATTTAATTCTGAGAAGCCCAAAGCCAATTCCCATCCAGCTATTATTATCTGAAAACTAGCAAGTTTAGAATTGCTTTTGTCAATAGATTTGGCTAAAGGAAAACTCCCTACCGGATGATGAATTACAAAACAGGGCTGCCAAATTTTATCCCTACAGTATTTTTTATAGATACTATCAGCAACTTCTGCCTTGTTGGCGCCTTTTTCAAATTTAACGCCCAATTCTTTTGCCTTTTTCTCCAGAGCAAGCGGATGAATCTCATCTAAATCAATTTTGGTATATTTTCTAAATAGTTGAGAAAACTCTATCCTCTGCCAAGGAACTTCAAAATTAATTTTCTTTCCCTGATATTCAATTTCCTTTTTTTTAAATATCTTTTTCACTATAGTACTTATCATTGACTCTGTGAATCTCATCATATCTTTATAATCAGCATATGCCCAATACATCTCTAAAGAAGTAAACTCTGGATTATGCGCTCTGTCCATACCTTCGTTTCGGAATATCCTGCCTATTTCATAAACCTTCTCAAAGCCGGCAATTAAAAGTCGTTTTAAATAAAGCTCTGGAGCAATTCTTAAATATAAATCTAAATCCAAGGCATTAAGATGGGTTTTAAATGGTTTTGCTTTTGCTCCACCATAAATGGCCTGTAATATCGGTGTTTCTACTTCTAAAAACCCCTCTTTTTCCAAAAAATTTCTGATTTCTTTTATAATCCTAAACCGGATTTTAAATTTCTCTTTAATTTCTGAATTAAAAATTAAATCTAAATATCTCTTTCTATATCTTTCCTCAATATCCTGCAGTCCATGCCATTTTTCTGGTAGGGGTAGTAAGCTTTTAGACAACATTTTGAAATCAGCTACCTGAATGGTTTTTTCTCCTGTCTTGGTTTTAAACAAGGTTCCCCGGAGTTCAATAAAATCGCCAATATCAAAATAATCTAAAAAGAACTGATATGCCTTTTCTCCTATTAGATTTTTCCTAAAATAGGCCTGGATTCTTCCTGTTCCATCCTCAAAATGTATAAAACAGGAACCGCCATGCTCTCTTATTGAACGAATCCTGCCCACCAAAACGATCTCTTTTTTTAAGCGAGAAAGAGTAGTAAATTTGTTTAAGGCCTCCTTTATCTGATGGGTTCTTTTTGTCCTTGCAGGATAAGCCAAAAAACCAGCCCTTTCAATTGCCTTGAGTTTTTTTATTCTAACTTGTTGTAGTTCTTGGATTGTTGCCATTATGTTATTTTACCCTATTTATCTTTAAAATACCACTCTAAAACCTCTTTAGCCACTGGCAAAGCAGCTATCTGCCCTTCTTTAACATCTTCTACCATTATGGTCAAAACAATTTGAGGATTGTCTAACGGAGCAAACACAGTAACCCAGCTATGGCAAAACCCTTTTTTAGCGGTCTGGGCGGTCCCGGTCTTTGCTGCTGACTTAACCGGCAAAGATTTCAACCAATTAACAGCCGAACCATAGGTAACTGTTTGCCTCATCGCTTGCCGGATTATTCTCAAATTTTCTTTATCAATAAAATCTCGTCTAATAATGTTTGGATGTTTTGTCTGGACAATATGGGGTTGATAAAGAATTCCCCCATTAGCTATAGCAGAAAAAGCATTAGCCACCTGTAATGGCGTAACAGAAATATACTGTTGACCAATGGATAAATAATAGGTATCACCATCATACCATGGCTCATTAAACTTTTCCTTCTTCCAAGCAGGGTCTGGGATAATGCCTCCACCCTCCTGAGGTAAATCAATACCTGTTTTGCTTCCCCAGCCAAATTTCTCCAGCCATTCTTTTATCTTTGTGGGACCTAGTCCCTTAAAGTCCTTATATCCACCTCCTACAATATAAAAAAATACGTTACAGGACTGGGCAATTGCTTTATAAATATCAACTCTGCCATGAACCTTCCAATCACGAAAATCGTGCCAAATCTTAGGATCCCAGCGGTCTTGAATAGAAATTTTACCTTTACAAATAAAACTTGTTTTATCGGTTATCACCCCTTCTTCCAATGCCGCTATACCAATTAAAGGTTTAATTGTTGAACCAGTGGGATAACCAATTCCAGAAATCGCTCTATTGAAAAGAGGATCTAAAGGATTGTTTATAATTTTCTTGTAATCCTCTGGGGAGATTCCTTGCGAAAATAAATTATTGTCAAAACCAGGGAGAGAAAGCATAGCTAGGACCCCTCCATTATTAGGATTTAAAGCAACCGCAACCGCTTTTTGGGCTCCCACATTCTTAAGGGTTTTCTCTAGTGACTCTTTGATTTTTCTTTGAAGCCCACTGTCAAGCTCAAGTACCAAGCTCTCTCCTGGCTCTGGTAGAGAAATAACCTTTTCTTTTTTCTTATTGCCTAGAGCATCTTTTTCAATTAAAAGCTTCCCCGGCTTACCTCTTAAGGTCTCTTCATAAAATTTTTCTAAACCTGCCTTGCCAATATAATCATTAACTGAATAATCTGGAAATATCTTTAGCTCCTCTTTACTAATATTCCCGGTATAGCCAATCAAATGAGCAAAAAGCGGTCCATCTTTGTAATCTCTGGTTATATTCTCTTCAACTCTAAAGCCGGGAAATTCTTGATTTTGGGCTTTTACTTTAAATGAGATTAATGTCTGGCGGTCAAGATTTTTTAAAATCAAAACCTTTGTTGACTCACTCTTTTCTATTTTTTCTGCAATAAGCTTCGGGTCTTGGTTAATTAATTGTCCTATCTTCTCAAAAATTTTTTCTCTCTCTTCTGTTCTCCAAGGCAAATCCTGTTTATCGCAAACCAAATCAAAACTAATACGATTCCGAACAAGCTGTATGCCATTGCGGTCATAAATAACCCCTCGTTTAGCTCTAATCGGATAAATTCTTATTCTATTTTCTTTAGCCAAGCTTAAAAATTTTTCATGTTCAAGAACCTGAAATTGGAAGGTTCTCAAAAAAAGACCTAAAATAAGAATTAAACAAAAGACAAAAGAACCTTGAAGTATCTTTTTAGAAACAGGGACCTCTATTCTTTTTTCTGAAACTCCTATTTCTTCTTGTTTTTTTTGGGCAAGGCGGTCTAAAAAAACCTCTTGAGGTTCAATATCTCTATTGGAAGAAAGGCGTATTCTCTTATTTCTTAATTCTTTGGGCAATCTGAATTCTAACATATTTTTTTAAAATCAGCTTTATAAGACAGGCCAGGCCTGTTAAAATTAAAACCTTAACCCCAATAAATCCTTCAGAAAAAACATCTAAGAAAAAACCACCCACAATCGCACTAATAAGGCCATATTTCTCCTTAGGTGTCTCAAGGATATTTATAAGAATTATTAAGATTAAAACAACATTTGGAACTATCCCGTTTATATCAAAATGAACTAAGAAACTAACTAGGAATAGGGTTAAAAAATAAAAAAATAAAATTATAATTAAAAAAAAATTAATCATATCAAATCATTAATATTCAGTAATCACAAATAAAATCTCTGTATCTCTAAAAGTAAAAAACGGCTGAATCTCTACCTGTTGAAAGGGTTGAACATCATCTTTTTTAACTTCTTTAACCTGTCCCACTAAAAGTCCTTTTGGGAATATACCGCCTAAAGAAGTGGTAACAACAATATCCTGTTTTTTTATTTCTTTGTCTTGAGGAACAAGGTCAAAATAAAGGTTTAAATTACCCCTTCCTTTCACTACCCCGTATATTTCTTCGTTCTGAGTTTGAATTTTGGCGTCAAAAATGCTTTTAGGATTTGAAATTAACATTACTTCTGAAAAATTATCATAAACCTTTTCTATTCTACCGCAAAGGGTTTTGTTGTGGGTAACCACCGGCATCCCTTTTGAAACTCCTTGTCTTGAACCTTTATTTACTAAAATAACATCTTGAAAGACATCCTTGCTAATTATTTCAGCCATCACAAGTTTAAAATCTTTTTGCAAGCCAACGCCTAATGCCTGTCTTAAAATCTTATTTTCTTTTTCTAGATCTTTTAGCCGGAGGTTTTCGCTAAGAAGTTTTTGATTGTCAGACAAGAGTTTTCTATTCTGTTCTTCTAAAGACCTTGCCTTAATAATAGAATCAAAAAAATTAGAAATTTCATTTCCTTTTTGCCAAAGATTTTTTTGAATCGGCGCAGAAATAGAATAAAAAAAACTTCTAATTTCTTTTGTAAGCCCAGTACAATTTAGAATAAGAAATAAACAAACTATCAGGATTAAAACTGCTATTGTTTTTGTCTTTAAAAAACGAACCATTAGTTCATTATAACTGATTTTGAACAAAATAAAATTCTGGATGTCTAATCCAGTAATTTTAGCAGGTCTATTGCTATAACAAAATCGCGTTATGGCCAATTTTGTTATGAAGTTATCTGCCGAAATTAAATAGCCAAATAAAAAGGCGCTGTGGTGGCGGCGACCTACTTTTGCAGGAAAACCTACTATCATCGGCCCTAGAGTATTTCACTTCTGAGCCCGCCCCGCACCAATTATCAACACTTAGATCACTTCTATGGCGGCTACCTACTTTCGCAGGGTAAAATCTTACTATCATCGGCCTTGAAAGATTTCACCTCGCACCGAACAAAAATCATATCCAATTAATGGGGGCTACCTACTTTCGCGCCGAAGCACTATCATCGGCCTTGGAGTATTTCACTTCTGAGTTCGGAATGGGATCAGGTGGATCAACTCCAGTATAGCCCCCATAACTAGATACGATGTTTGAAATTTTTGTTTTGGTACGGGAATAAGAAAATGGAAACAGGATAGCCGCCATAGAAATGGATAATTGGTGCGGGGTAAGAGAATGGGATCAGGTGGAACAACTCTGGCATAGCCGGCGACCACAGCGCCCTTTTAATGGTTTTTTAAAAGGTTATTGTATGCTTAGCGGAGTAAAACATCAACGATTTATTAGTACTGCTCGGCTGAAGGCATTACTGCCCTTACACCTGCAGCCTATCAAGGTCGTGTTCTTCGACCAATCTGTGAGTTCTAATCTTGAGGTGGGCTTCGTGCTTAGATGCTTTCAGCACTTATCCCTTCCTAACTTAGCTACCCAGCAATGCCCCGGGCGGGACAGCTGGTACACCAGAGGTTAGTTCGCTCCGGTCCTCTCGTACTAGGAGCAACCCCTCTCAGAACTCAACGCCTGCGGTAGATAGGGACCAACCTGTCTTACGACGGTTTGAACCCAGCTCGCGTACCTTTTTAATGGGCGAACAGCCCAACCCTTGGAAGCTTCTTCACCTCCAGGATAAGATGCACATTTATCTCCGATTACTCGGAGTGCAGACTATATCATCACCCTATTAATTTAATAGGGGTTCAGCGTATGATAGTGGTTTAAATTCCTGATTATCAGGTACCCACTATCTCTCCCCCACGTAACTTTAGTTATGTGGGGGATCAGTCGTTACGGGTCCCCGCCCCACTTTTGCCTTACAATTCCTTTGCGAAAAAAGTCCAAAGGACTTTTTTCGCCTAAAATTACCAAGATAAATATTGATAATTTTCACTCTACTTGGAATTGTAAAAGCAAAAGTGGAGCGGGGTTCCCACGGTGTTGCCCATTATTTCATTTTATCATAAAAAGTAATGGGTTTCACCGTTATTAGCTGAATTTTGTCATTCCGATTACTCGGAAAGCGGCCAATCTTATTAGCCGACATCGAGGTGTCGAACAGGGCCGTAGATGTGAACTCTCGGGCCCTACCAACCTGTTATCCCCGGGGTAACTTTTATCTGGTGATCTTCTCATTTTCTATGAAAATGAGTCGGTTCACTAAGTTCCACTTTCGTGACTGCGCGGCATATCCGCCTTGCAGTAAAGCTGGCTTATGGCTTTGTCCTATCTTTCCGGTTTCCATCCGGAAATAGCCAACCTTGTAAACGCCTCCATTACCTTTTAGGAGGCAAGTGCCCCACTTAAACTGCCCAGGTGACACTGTCTTCCCTACTAAGTAGGAAATTAGGATTAAGAATTTGGAAGGCAGGTGTTTCATTGGCGGCTCCATCCTGCCCGGAAGCAGGACTTCAAAGCCTCCCTGCTACGCTACGCATCCAAACTCAAAACCCAATATCACCCTGCAGTAAAGCTCCCGGGGTCTTTCCGTCTAGCCGCAGGTAACCGGCATCTTCACCGGTATTGCATTTTCACCGGGCACCTCGTTGAGACAGTCCCCCAGTCGTTACACCTTTCATGCAGGCCTGAACTTACCAGGCAAGGGATTACGCTACCTTTGGACGATTCAATATGTTAACTTGCAGTCGCCTGCAAGATCGGACTATATCATCCTAGCGCTTAATTTAATTTTAATACGCTAGGTTCAGCGTATAGTCTCTGAGGATTCTTTTAGAGCTCTATACTACTTTATGATGTCGCTTAAATTATATTTTCTTTTCCTACCTCTTCCCTTGTTCAATTTCTCTCTTAACCGGCAAATTTTAATAAGCACATCTTTTTCCAATTCAACATCTTTATCTAATAACTCTACAATCCGGCAGAAAATGGAAAAGTCCGTTTTCTTTCTGGAAGAAAGAAAGGAAAATTTTTTAAAGAATGGTATAACTTTCTCTCTTATAGCGGTAAGGTTTTCTACAATATACATATTTAACCCGTCTTTTCTTTTTTGTATTCTTCCACATCCCAGATATTTCTTTATCAGAAAAAGCATAGTTTTATCTTTTTGGGAGACATTAAATATAGGAACAACCCTCCACTTCAATCTGTAATCACTTCTTTTAACCAAAGAAACATTAAAGCTTCCTTCGCCATCAACAAATCCTGCTATATACCATCCCTTTTCCTGTGGAATTCTTCTTAGCCATTTTTGTTTATCTTGTTTCATATTTTTAACTTCTGAGCTCTAAAAGTCTTTCCTGCGGGTTGTCTGCACTAATAGATTTTTACTGGCTATCGCGACTGTTATAGCCGAGTACTATTAGATACTAACCAGACTTTCCCGCATATAGCTGAATTTTATAACTACAACCATCCTCGTTATAGTTATCGCCGACGTTCACTGGCGCTTCACCCGGTCAGCATCCCCGATAAATCGGAGACACCGCCAAGATTAACGTCCCAGCACTGGTCAGGTGTCGGCCCCTATACATCCTCTCACGAGTTAAGCAGGGGCCTGTGTTTTTGATAAACAGTCGCCAGGGGTACTTTCGCTGCGCCCCCCACCACTTTTCTATGAAAAGTGGTGGGGGGAGGGCTTATTGCGAACTTACGCCCGCTTTTTTGCCGAGTTCCTTAACGAGGTTTCACCCGTTCACCTTGGCACACTTACGCCTACCTACCTGTGTCGGTTTGCGGTACGGATACCATACCCTTTCACTTCGGAGCTTTTCTAGGAAGAATTATTGGCTAAGTTGCTCCAAAACAGGAGCTCCTTCCGTATCCCGGCCTAGAAAATTCAAAAATCAAAAATCAAAATGCAAAATGAAAATGTAAAATTCAAAAAGAAATAATTTTTAAATTTTGATTTATCATTTTGATTTTTGCATTTTGCATTTTGAATTTCCAAGGCCGAGATACGGAAAAGCCAATCCAATAAGACTCTTAACCGCCAATTCTTCGTCACTCCGAAAAACAAGTATGGTAGGGTCGGAATATTAACCGACTGTCCATCCCCCCCACCATTTCTGGTGGGGGGTTAGGCCCGCCTAACCCTTGGTTGATATCCATTGCCAAGGAAACCTTAGGTTTTCGGTGATCCGATATCTCATCGGATTTGCGGTTACTCATGCCAACATTCTCACTTCCTACCGCTCCATTCTACCTCACGGTAGAACTTCACTGCGGTAGAAACGCTCTCCTACCGCTTCCCACTTTTAGAAAAAGTGGAAAGTCCATATCTTCGGTGGTGAGTTTAGCCCCGTTAAATCTTCGGCGCAGAATTCCTCGGTTAGTAAGCTGTTACGCACTTTTTAAAGGATAGCTGCTTCTAAGCTAACCTCCTAACTGTCAGAGGAATTCCACCTCCTTTTCCACTTAACTCACACTTAGGGACCTTAGATGATGGTCTGGGCTGTTTCCCTTTTGAATATGGAGCTTAGCCCCCATATTCTAACTGCTCTGGTTAACCCTGCTGGTATTCGGAGTTTAGTTGGAATATCTAGGCAAAGCCTCTGATATTCCATCTAGTGCTCTACCCCCAGGGGCATCCAGAACGCTAGCCCTAAAGCTATTTCGGAGAGAACCAGCTATTACCAAGCTCGGTTAGCTTTTCACTTCTTGCCACAGCTCATCCCAGAGTATTGCACGACTCACGGGTTCGGGCCTCCTCCCGTTTTTCAACGGAATTCACCCTGGCCATGGCAAGCTCGCTTGGCTTCGGGTCTCCTCCACTACTTCTTCCTGATATAAAATCAGAAAACGCGCTATTAACGCTTGCTTTCACTTTGCCTTCGCTCCAGAAGAGCTTAGACGGAAGTAGTGGAGGAACTCGTTGGCTCGTTCTGCAAAAAGCACGCCGTCACCCCCCACTACTTTTCTATGAAAAGTGGTGGGGGCTCCGACTCCTTGTGAGCAAGATGGTTTCAGGTTCTATTTCACCGCCCTCACCGGGCTACTTTTCACCTTTCCCTCACGGTACTAGTTCACTATCGGTGTGGTCGAGTATTTAGCCTTGGCAGAATAGTTCTGCCTGCTTCCCTTCGGACTTTCTTTTCCGAAGGTACTCAAGTTAATAGCTAGGAGCACGAAATCGTTTTCGCCTACGGGACTGTTACCCTCTATGGTTATGCTTTCCAGCATTCTTCGGCTAACGAAATTTCGTCTTTATATACTCCTTTTGGAGCAAAAGCTCCAAAACGCTATTAACTTACAACCCCCACTCGCACCTCGCTACCGCTCGGTGCTCAAATTTCTAATTTCTAATTTTTAATTTTTAATAAATTCTTAATTCTTAATTTTTAATTTTTAATTGAAAATTAAATAATTGAAAATTTAATGAAAATTTCTCATTGAAAATTGAAAATTACGAATGAGCACTGAACGAAAGCGAGGTGCGAATGAGTTTGGGCTCTTCCCTTTTCGCTCGCCGCTACTAGGGGAATGTTCGCTCGCGCCTCGCTACACTCGGCGCTCGCTCAAATTCAAAATGCAAAATGCAA
>CAYNVZ010000020.1:0-11292 GCA_964400775.1 uncultured Candidatus Saccharibacteria bacterium
TTTATCAAGGTATAGGAACAAATTAAATAATGCTCAAGCGACAATTTTAGCATTAAAAATGCTACGAAAACCCGAGACCCGAAATCCGGAGCACGAAATAAATTCAAAATCCAAATAACTAAAACTGTTTTGAATTTTAAACATTTGAATTTGGAATTTGTTTCGGATTTCGATATTCGAATTTAGGATTTTTTATAATTATGCAGATTCATCAACTGAAACCAAAAAATAAATTAAAGAAAAAGAAACGGATTGGCAGGGGAGGAAAAAGGGGCACCTATGCCGGCCGAGGAATAAAGGGTCAGAAGGCCCGGGCAGGAGCAAAGATGCAGCCGGTTATTCGGGAGCTAATCAAGAAATATCCCAAATTACGTGGATACAGATTTAAGTCAAAAGTCAAAACTCAAAAGTCAGAGGTTGTAATTTTGAATTTAGATGTTTTAGATAAAAAGTTTAAAGATGGAGAAAAGATAACTCCGAATTTATTGCTTAAAAGAAAGTTAATTAGTAAAATAAAAGGAAAGATCCCATTAGTGAAGATTTTAGGAAGAGGAGAGTTAAGCAAAAAGTTCACAATAGAAGAATGTCAGTTGTCAGAAAGTGCCAGAAAAAAGATAGAAAAAGTAGGCGGCAAAATAATATAATAGAAATTAATTGAATCAGGAATTATGGATTAATGGATAAAAAATTTATGATTCATGATTCTTGATTCAGGTTATGGCTCGGTTAGACAAACTCATACAAATTTTTAAAATAAAGGACCTGCGGGACAGAATCCTATTTGTATTAGGGGTTTTTGTGGTTTTTAGGTTAATGGCTAATATCCCGATTCCAGGTATAGATATAGAGAATTTAAGGAATTTTTTTGCAGGAAATCAGATATTTGGCCTTATGAATCTTTTTACTGGTGGCGCCTTGCAAAAACTTTCTATTGTAATGTTGGGCTTAGGTCCTTATATTACCGCTGTTATTATTTTACAGCTATTAACAATGGTTTTCCCTCAGCTGGAAAAAATGTACAAAGAAGAGGGAGAGGCAGGCAGGCAAAAATTTAATCAGTATGGAAGAATTTTAACTGTGCCATTAGCTGCTCTTCAGGGTTTTGGAATGCTTGTTTTCTTTCAACGGCAGAATATAATTGAACCACTTTCTCCGCTTATGCTTTTAACTTCGGTTTTGACTGTTACTGCAGGAGCTTTATTTTTGATGTGGCTTGGAGAACTAATTTCAGAAAAAGGAATAGGCAACGGTGTTTCTCTTTTAATTTTTGCTGGAATTATTGCCCGTTTTCCTATGTCTATTAGACAAACCATAATTACCTGGGATGTTTCTAAAATTCCTTCTTATATTTTTTTCTTTAGTTTGGCTTTGGTTATAATTTCCGGAGTAGTTTTAATCAATGAGGCACGGCGTAATATCCCTGTCTCTTATGCCAAACGGATAAGAGGCGCTAAAATGTACGGTGGGGTTTCTACCTATTTACCTTTAAATATCAATCCTGCCGGAGTAATGCCTATAATTTTTGCTTTATCTATTTTACTTTTTCCAGGTATGGTAGCTAGCTTTTTATCTGGTTCAGGAGCTCCTGCTGTAGCTAATCTTGCCAAAATGATAGGAGAACTTTTTCAGAATCCCTGGTTTTATGGCATTTCTTATTTCCTTTTAGTTTGTCTTTTTACTTATTTTTATACTGCTGTCACTTTTGATCCAGATGCCATTGCTACTAATCTGAAAAAAATGGGCGGTTTTATACCAGGGATTCGGCCTGGTTCCTCCACTGCGCAATTTCTTCATTATATTTTAAATAGAGTGCTTTTAGTAGGCGCTTTGTTTTTAGGAGCGATAGCTGTTTTACCCTCAATAGTTCGCGGCATAACCGGGATCACCGGCTTCCAATTTTTAATTGGAGGTACTTCTTTACTTATTGTGGTTAGCGTGGTTTTAGATACTGTAAAGCAGATTAATGCTCAACTCAGGATGAGAGATTATGATACATTTTAGCGCACAATCATTGTATTCGGTTGAAATAAAAGCCAGCTTTCATTTTTTCTTATTTGTAATTAAATTATGAAACATTCTAAAATTATAATTTTATTAGGCCCTCCGGGAGCAGGGAAAGGTACCCAGGGCATTTTACTTTCTGAAAAGCTTGATCTTTATTATTTTGAAACAAGCAAACTAATTGAAAATAAAGTAATGATAGCTAAAAAAGGCGAGTTTGTTGAGGTTAATGGCAAGAAGTATTTTCTGGAAAAAGAGAGAGATTTATGGCTGAAAGGAATTTTGTGTTCGCCAGAGTTTGTTACTTATTTAGTAAAAGAAAAAATTCAGGCATTGGCAAAAGAAAAAAAAGGGATTGTTTTTTCTGGTTCTCCTAGGACAATATATGAGGGAAAACAAGTAGTCCCTCTTTTGATTAAGCTTTTTGGAAGAGAAAATATTAAAATTATTAACATCTTGCTTTCAGCCGAACAATCAATTTGGCGAAATTCACATCGGAGAATTTGTGAACTGATGCGGCATCCTATTCTTTGGACAAAAGAGACAGAGAACCTTAAGCATTGTCCATTGGACGGTTCAAGGTTAATTAAAAGAAAGGGATTAGATAATCCTGAAGTTATTAAAACCCGTTTGAAAGAGTATAAAGAAAGAACCTTCCCTTTGCTTGATTATTTTAAACAGCAGGAATTAACAATAAAAGAAATTAACGGCGAGCAAACAGTGGCTGATGTTTTCGCAGATATTTTAAGGGTAATAGAATAAAAAATCACCGCTATTCTAGCGATTTCTCATAAAAACAATGATAACTATCAAGCCCTTAGAAGAGATTGAAATAATGGCTGAAGGAGGTAGGATACTAGCGGGTATTATGGATGAGTTGCAAAAAATGGTAAAGCCAGGAATTACTCCTAAGGAACTGGACAGGACCGCTGAAGAGCTTATTTTCAAATCTGGAGCAAAACCAGCTTTTAAGGGATATGATGGGTTTCCAACTGTTTTATGTGTTTCTGTTAATCAGGTAATTGTTCATGGCTTGCCCTCTGATTTAAAACTAAAACAAGGAGATATTTGTTCCCTTGATTTGGGACTGAAATGGAAAGGATACTTTGCAGATATGGCTATTACAGTTCCTGTGGGAGAGGTTAGTCCAGAAGCTCAAAGGTTGATAAGGGTTACCAAAAAGGCCTTGAAACGGGGGATAAAGAAGGTTCGGCCTGGTAATACAATTGGGGATATTGGGAATACAATTCAAAGATATGTAGAATCTCAGGGCTTTAGCGTTGTTCGAGATCTTTGTGGGCATGGAATTGGCAGAGAATTACATGAAGACCCGCAGATTCCAAATTATGGACAAAGGCATAAAGGCGAAAAAATAAAAGAGGGAATGGTTTTATGTTTAGAGCCAATGGTAACAGTAGGGGATTGGCAAATAAAAAAATCAAAAGACGGTTACGGCTTTGAAACAAGAGATGGCTCTCTTTCTGCACATTTTGAACATACAATTGCGGTCACAAAAGACGGAAGCAGGGTATTGACAAGCTTGAAATAAATTGAGGTAATTATTGCTCAATTATTTAGTCTTCGGAGAGACAATTTAGTGTTAAGTCCAGGATTAAGTAATAAAGAGACAGCGAGAAAAGTTTGGACGCGCTTTGTGCTTAACTTAGTTTGTGCTTTGTCCTTAACTCTTTTGTGCTTAACTTAGTTAAGCACAAGTTAAGCACAACACGCGTTAAGCACAGCACGCCAAAGGTTTTGTCCACTATTCTTTTTTTGTTTGTTTTGTTATAATGAACTAACAATTTAACAGTTTAGTAATCTAACGATTTAAATTTAACTATTTAATCATTTAATCTATGTATCTATCTGTTATTATTCCTGCTTATAACGAGGAAAAGCGACTGCCAAAAACCTTAAAAGAAATTGACAAGTATTTGTCAAGGCAATCTTATGATTATGAGATTATTGTAGTTAACGACGGCTCAAAAGATAAAACTGCTAAAATTGTTAGGGACTTAATGCCAGGCATTAAAGGCCTTAAACTGATTGATAATAAAGAAAATCACGGCAAGGGTTATACAGTTCGGCAAGGAATGATAAAGGCAAAAGGAGATTATAGGGTATTTACTGATGCTGACAATTCTACTTCTATTGACCAGATAGAGAAAATGTGGCCAGAGTTTAAGAGAGGATATGATATAATAATTGGCTCTCGGGATATAAAAGGAGCAATAATTGCAGTACCTCAGCCCTGGTGGCGGATAATGCTGGGCAATGTTTTCAATTTAATAGTCCAAATGGTTTCCGGACTTTTGGGAATTTGGGATACCCAATGTGGATTTAAAGGATTTACCAAAAAAGCGGTTGAGGATATTTTTCCGAGATGCAGAATTAATACCTTTGCCTTTGATGTAGAGGTTTTGGTAATTGCCAAAAAACTGGGTTATGATATTAAGGAAATTCCAATAACCTGGGTAAATGATCCTGAAAGCAAGGTAAAATTTAAGCATATGATTAATATGTTGATTGAGGTTTTTCAAATAAGGTGGAACTTGATTACTAATAAATATGAGTAAAAATCTGAGATTCAAAAAAGAAGGTCCAAAACTAAAATTTCCCTCAGAGTTACGTTTTGATTTGGTTAGTAAGGACTGGGTTGTTATTGCTACTGGCAGGGCAAGAAGACCAGAGACATTTAAAAAAGAAAGGCGCAAAAAAGAAGAAGTTCCTAGGAAGCTTTGTCCTTTTTGTAATATTTCCACACAGGAAAAGCCCACGCTTATTCTTTTAAATGGCAAAAAAGTTTTATCAGAGAAAGTTCCCAAAGATTGGACCACAATAGTTGTGCCTAATAAATATCCGGCTGTTAATCCTTATCCTGAACTAAACAAACGAACTGAGAATGAGTTATATCAGACAATGAATGCGGTTGGGTTTCACGAAGTGGTTATTACCCGCGACCACAAAAAGCAAATGGCTCAATTTTCAATAAGTCAGGTTAAAGAGGTTCTTGACGCCTATCAACAAAGATATTTAGAGCTAAGTAAAAGGAAGTTTGTAAATTATATTTCTATTTTTCATAATCACGGGGTTGAAGCAGGCGCTACAGTGGCGCATCCCCATTCTCAAATTATTACTACTCCTCTTATTGATACTGATTTAAGAAAAGCGCTTTTAAATTCTAAAAGATACTATAAAAAGCATAGGAAATGTATTTATTGCGCAATGAATAATTGGGAAAGAAAAACTAAAAAAAGAATTGTTTTTGAGAATAAAGGATTTTTAGTGCTTTGCCCCTTTGCCTCTAAATCAGCCTTTCAGGTTATTATTTCTCCTAAAAGACATTTATCATACTTTGAAAAAATAACTGAAAAACAAAAACTTCAGCTTGCTGAGGCGTTTAAAACCGCGTTATCTAAACTTTATAAGGCATTAAACGACCCTGCTTATAATTTTTATCTGCATACTGCACCTTGCGACGGTAAGAGATATCCTTATTATCACTGGCACTGGACCATTTTACCAAAGACCTCCACCTGGGCAGGGTTTGAGATTGGCACCAGAATGGAGATTTCAACAATTGAACCAGAAAAAGCTGCTGAATATTTAAGAAAACAATAAATAATTAAAATTCCTAATTCCTAATTCCTAATTCCTAAATATAATTTTAGGTTTTAGAGTTAGGTTTTAGGTTTATGTAAATATGTCAAACTCAAGGACTGTTTCAATAATTTTTACTGTTTTAATAGCCAGCTTTATGGTAGGAGCAGTAATCTTTGCCTGGACAGACCCGTCAGCAGCTCCGCCAGGAAATAATATACACACTCCTTTGAATGTTTCTGATAATGACCAAGTTAAATCTGGAAAACTTGGAATTGCTACTGATGCTTTAGATCCGCTTTATGGCTTAACTGTAGGAAATGCTACTAATCTTTTAGGTATTAAAGTTTCAGGAAATTCCTTTTTTGAGAAAAATATAACCCTAAAAGATCCCGCGGTAGCAGATTCCACAATTCTTAAAGCAGATACTACGGTAAGCACAAATTTAAACGCTGATAAAATTGATGATTATGATGCCGCAGATTTTTTGGCAGCAGGTGGAGGAGTTGGGAAGTTTCGAGTTTTTGCAAAATGTGAGAAAAAAACGCAATGTTCACCTATTTCTTTTTGGGCGCCTACTTTAGCTCCATGTCCGGCAGGCGCCACAGAAATATATTATGCAGATGGCCAGACCAATTTTACAACCTATGGAATATTATATACAGATCCACCGACAATAAGAGATAGATCATTGTGGAGTTATAAAATTAGACCCTCAGCAGCTTTCTGTGACGCAAAGGCAAATATAGTGGATGTTGATGGAGATGTATTAGCTTCCGAATCAACTCACTTCATGGGATGTGCTGGTGATAATTATTGTGCAGTATCTTGTGCTTATAAAATTTGTCAATATTAATTTGAGAGAAAGGAAACGTGAAATTTCTAACCAAACAAAAATCAATTTTGTTAATTATTGTAATTATTGTTCTGATTGGTTTTGCTTTTGGAATAATATATTTATGGAAGATTTCCCAGAGACATTCTGGAAGAGGAAGCATTGATTTTTCTTGTGTGAATATAGAAAAACACAGAATAAAAGGTGTTTCCTTATCACCTCTGCTTGAGCACGGTCAAGAAGTTGAGGCCTTAATGGGTTATTATGATTGTAATCCTTTAAAGCGAGGAGAAATAATTATTTTAAAGTTTAAAACCAGAAAAGAAATCTTTGTTAAGAAATTAGTAGCTTTTCCTGGCGATAAATTAGAATTTCAAGAGAACAATGCTTTATTAAATGGAAAGATTTTGAAAAACTCAGAAAACAAACCCTATGTATTTTCAAAAAGGAGTAAAAAAATACTTAGTATTCCTTTAAATGATGGTTTTATTCCTGAAGGCAGGTTTTTGGTCTTATCTGAAACAACCAGTCCCTCAGCTTTTGATTCAAGGCGGTTTGGGTTTGTTGAGAAAAACCACATAATCGGCAAAGTAAGATATTGAAGCTATGAAGTCGTTAATTATAGCAAATTGGAAGTGCAATCCTATAACTTTAAAGGAAGCTAAACAGCTTTTTGGTTCGGTAAGAAAAGGGCTAAGAAATGTTAGAAGGGCAGAGGTGGTAATTTGTCCGCCCTTTGTTTATCTTTCTAATTTAGTTGAATTTTTCAGCAAAGACAGAAAAAGTCAAACAGGATTAAAGTTAGGAGCGCAGGATTGTTTTTGGGAGGAAAAAGGCGCTTTTACCGGAGAGATTTCAACCGTGATGCTTAAAAATTTGGGCTGTGAATATGTTATTATTGGCCATTCTGAAAGAAGAAGGATTTTTCAGGAAACAGATGAAATGGTTAATAAAAAGCTTAAAGCAGTAATTAAAACCGGGCTTAAACCAATTTTGTGTATAGGAGAAACCCAGGAGCAAAAAGAAAAAGGAAAAATTGGTGCTGTTTTTAAAAGGCAGATAAAATCAGCGCTTGCAAAAATACCCAGGTCAAAAATTAAAAATTCTGGATTGTGCATTGCTTATGAACCGGTTTGGGCAATAGGGAGTGGAAGTCCTTGTGGAATAGACCAGGCAATGAGTGCAAAATTATTAATTCAGAAGATTTTAATTTCTTTTTTAGGTAAACCGGTGACAGGGAAAATCTCTATTCTTTATGGCGGAAGTGTGACAAGCAAAAATGCTAAAAATTTTATTGGTGGGGCAGGAATGAATGGACTTTTAATAGGCGGTGCCTCTTTGAATCCTCAAGAATTTATCAAAATAGTAAACACAATAAGTTGACATATTTATAAGGTGTGTTAGATTGGTAGTATCAGAACTTTTAGTTTTAAATATAGATAAAGAGGTGATAAACAATGGACACAGGTGCTTATATAGAAAATGTATTTAATGTCCGGAGTATTTTGGCTATATTTGTTATTGGAGTAATTTTGTACTACGCGTACAGAAAAGAAAAGATTGACAAATCAGCGATACTGGCTACTGCTATATGCGGATTTATTTGCCTCGTGGCCGGCGGAATAAAATGGATAGAACCGTTAATATTATTTTTTATAGTGGGAAACATCTTTTCCCATTATAAAAAAACATTAAAAAGAAAGCTTGGAGTGGAACAAGAGATAAGAACCTGGAAAAATGTATTTGCCAATGGCGGAGCAGCTATTATCTTTGCTTGGCTTTATATATTATTTTCTTATTCTGTTTTTCTTTTTGGACTAATAGGCGCTATGGCTTGTGCCTTGGCAGATACTTCCGCTACTGAGCTCGGTCAAATTTATGGAAAAAAGCCAAGGTTGATTAAAAATTTAAAAAGAGTGCCTATTGGAACGCCGGGCGCGGTAAGTGATGAAGGATTTGCATTTGCCCTGCTTGGTTCGGGGATTATTAGTTCTCTTCTGCTTTTTTGGGGATATCCAATGATAGTTTTTCTGATTTGTTTGTTTGCTGGATTTTTTGGGTCTGTGATTGACAGTGTATTTGGTTGCACTATAGAGAAGAAGGGAGATGTTGATACTACACACGTTATCAATTTTCTAACAACTCTTGCGGCTGGATGTTTAGCAATAGCACTGTATGTCTGCTTAGTAGTTTAAAACATTAGAATAATCTCGCAGAATTTTGCGAGATTTTTTATTTTAGATTGCTTTTTAAAAAGAATTTTGTTATTATTATGTAATATGAATAAATTTTTGACCGGTTATTTTTATAATCCCAGTAAAGGAAATTTGAGATTAGAACAGGTTGGTCAGGAGATACTTATCTATATGCAAGAAAAGCCGGAAAAGTTTTATGATATTATTGTGGGTTGTGATTCGTCATCAGAAGAAAATCCTCAATTCCCAGTAGCAATTGTTATTTTGCGCAAAGGAGAAGGCGGAAGGTTTTTTCTGAAAAAAATAAATTATAAAAATAATCCAGAGAAAAAATTTTATAATAGACGTCAGAGAATCTTAGAAGAGGTTTTACTCTCCTGTGAGTTGGCTCTTTATTTGAGAGAGCTTTTAGACAAGGAGATTAAAAACAAAAAGGGAGAAAAACTAAATTATGAGTTCCGCTATATTCATGCTGATATAGGAGAAAATGGGATAACCAAGGATATGATAAGGGAAGTAACAGGCCTTATTAAAGGTAATGGATTTGAGCCAAAAATAAAACCAGAGTCCTTTGTGGCTTCGGTAGTGGCAGATAGATACACCTAAAAATAGAAAAAGCCGATTTAAGCGCTTTACAGGATTGAATTTCTTTGTATTTAATAAAACTGTAAAGCTTTTTTCTTCTAAAATAATTTTTTAATAAGGTCCTGGTAAAAAATCCCGGCCCTTTTTAATTCGTCTTCTCCTTTTCCAGTAATTGTATAGATTTTCTTTCTCTGTTTTATTTTGCTTTTCACAAATTTTTGATTTTCTAACCGATAAAGTACCCTATATGGAGTAATTTTTCCTGGTTTGAAGCTGAATTCTTTTTTAATTAATCGTGGGATTTCATAACCGTAAAGCGGTCTTTTTTTTAGCATAGACAGGATATAAAGCCAGAGGTTGCCAATTGTGTTAGTTTTTTGAAGACGATGAAAGGGTTGCATAAATGATTTTCTGTTTTCTTTCCTAAGACCTGGAAAGATATATAAAAATTTATAGAATCTGTTATCCACAAGCTGGAGCTTGATATATTATTTTACAATGGTAAAATAGTTAGTAAAGGTGTTAAATTAAAAATTGATAAAACTATGGCTAAAAGAACTATCAAAATTGCCGTAGCTGGAGTAGGGAATTGTTTTTCTAGTCTTTTGCAGGGACTTTTTTATTATAGGAATGTAAAGGATAATCAAAATTCTATTCCCGGCTTGATGCATAATGTTATAGGAGGGTATGAGATATCAGATATTGAGCCGGTGGCTGCTTTTGATATTGATGAAAGGAAGGTAGGGAAAGATTTGTCTGAAGCAATTTTTGCTCCGCCTAATTGTACTAAGGTCTTTTATAAGAATATACCACATTTAGGAGTAGAAGTAAAAATGGGACCGGTTTTTGACGGCGTTGCAGAACATACAAAAGAACATCCCGAAAGTCAAAGATTTGTAATGGCCAAGGAAAAGCCGGTAGATGTGGTAGAAGAGTTAAAGAATTCAGGAGCAGAAATTTTAATCAATTACTGTCCTGTTGGTTCTCAAAAAGCTACAGAATTTTATGCTAACTGTTGTTTAAAGGCAGGTGTGGCATTTATTAATGCGATGCCGGTTTTTATTGTTTCTAATAAGAATTGGGCAGAGAAATTTGAAAACAAAGGCCTGCCCTGTATTGGCGATGACATAAAAAGCCAAGTGGGAGCAACAATTGTTCACCGTGCTCTTAGTCGTCTCTTTTGCCAAAGAGGCGTCAGAATTGACAGAAGTTATCAGTTAAATATAGGCGGAAATTCTGATTTTCTAAATATGCTTTCCCGCAAGAGATTGAAGTCAAAAAAAATTTCAAAGACAGAAAGCGTGCAATCCCAACTTTCAGAGAGGTTGAGTTATGAGAATTTGCACATTGGCCCATCTGATTATGTTCCTTGGCTTAAAGATAATAAAATTTGCTATATTAGAATAGAGGGAAGAAAATTTGGAGATGTTCCTGTTAATCTGGAGCTTCGGCTTTCAGTGGAAGATTCCCCAAACTCTGCCGGTTGTGTAATTGATGCTATTCGCTTGGCAAAATTGGCTTTAGATAGAAAAATTGGAGGAGCTCTTATTTCAGCTTCGGCTTATTTTATGAAACATCCTCCTTATCAATTTACTGATGAAAAAGCAAGAGAAATGGTAGAGCAATTTATTATGGGAAAAAGAGAAAGGTAAAAAGAATAGCTTAACTTATTTTAGAACAAAACACCATACCCAAGAGATAATTCTCTTGGGCGTTTTTTTATGCTATACTTGAGTAAAATTCGAAATCCAGATATTGAAATCCGAGACAATTTTTTAAAATGTCCAAAATCAAAAATCCAAAAGTAATAGTAGCAATCTCAGGAGGCATAGATTCCTCTGTAGCCGCGGCTTTGCTGAAAGAGAAAGGTTATCAGGTTCAAGGAGTTTTTATGAAGCTTTGCGATTTGCCCCGATTTAGAAAGGCAGAAAAAAGAGCTGAAAGAGTGGCTAAGGTTTTAGGAATTCCTTTTTTGCGCTGTAACGATTTTGTAGGCAGGATAGGTTATCTTATTGAATTGGAAGACAAATATAAACTTGGATTTGGGATAAAGCCAAAGGAACCAGAGAAGTTATT
>CAYNVZ010000021.1:0-10773 GCA_964400775.1 uncultured Candidatus Saccharibacteria bacterium
CTGAATATAATATACAGGATTTTTTTCACTTTGTTCTTTAGCCAAATCCAAATCAAATATCATTTGAGAGTTTAATGACTTTGTTAAATAAAAAAATCTGGCAACATCTAATCCGACTTCATTTATCAATTCTTCAAGAGTAATAATTTCTCCTTTTCTTTTTGAAAGCTTTTTTCCTTTTTTTAACCGGACAATCTGCGTAATTAAAATATCAAAATCTCCTTTGTAATTCAATATCTTCGCCACTGCCTTCATTTTAGAAATATGACCCTGATGGTCAGCACCCCAAATGTCAATAACTTTTGAAAAGTTTTTGCTGAATTTTTCTCTATGATAGGCAATATCAGAAAGCAAATAAGTGGGCTGACCATTAGCTCTAATGATCACCCAGTCCTTCTTATCTCCAAATGCTGAAGTTTTAAGCCATTCTGCCTCATCTTTTTTATAAACCAGCTCTTTTTTCTTTAATAATGAATAAGCTTTTTTTACTTTACTTGAATTATAAAGTTTTTGCTCTGAAACCCAATTATCAAATTTTATTTTTAATTTTTTCTCAACAAAATTTTTAATATCTTTTTGAACCTCTTGGGCTAATAAAAATCCGGCTTCGCCCTCGCTTTCAATTTTTTTTAATTTCGGTTTTAATTTTTGGATTATTAGCTCTAAATTTTTATCTAAATAAGTTTTTCCTTTTCCTAAGGCAGTTTTTCCTAACTCCTGAATCTGATTGCTCTTTAAGGCATCATTAACAAAATATTCTCTAGTCACTTTATAACCTGCCCTCTCTAAAACATTAGACAATGCATCTCCAAAAAACGCTCCTCTGCCGTGTCCAATGTGCAAAGGCCCTGTGGGATTTGCTGAGATAAATTCAATGCTAATTTTTTTGTCTCTGCCAATTTTTAAATTTCCAAATTTTTGTTTTTGTTTTAGAATATATTTGAGCTGTTTTTGCAAAAAACTTTTTGAAACAAAAAAATTGATAAACCCTGGCTGAGCAACTTCTATTTTTTCTAAAAAATCATAATTAACAGCTGACAACTGAGCATTGATTAATTCTGCTATCTTCATAGGCCTTTCTTTTATCTTCCCAGAAATCTGCAAGGCGATATTTGTGCTATAATCACCATTTAATTCATTTTCTGGATGTTCTACTAAAATTTGAGAAATATCAAATTCAGCAAGTTTTTCTTGCCTTTGAAGTTCTCTTATCGCTCGTTTTATTAAATTTTTAATTCTGTCCCGGAGCATCACCTTTATTTTATCTGTTTTTTATGCTAATTTAAAGAATGCCCTTGTAGTTCAATGGACAGAATGCGAACTTGCGGAGTTCGTGATAGAGGTTCGATTCCTCTCAAGGGCAACAAAGAGCACCCCGCTGGCCTATAGAGCCAGCGGGGTCATTTATTCTATCTCTTTTTTTATCGCTTCAGCTATCTTTTTCATTTCTCTTTCTGAAATAGAGCTATTGTTTTCAAATGTCGGTGGTTCTCCCCAGTCAGCATCTGTTTTATAACGGGGATAAATATGCCAATGTAAATGAGGAACCCAATTCCCGAACAAGGCATAATTAAGTTTATCCGGCTTCATTGCTTTCTTAATCGCCTTTGCTATTTTTATCATTGTATCAAAAAAAATGTCTCTCTCTTTTTTAGACAAATCCAAAACATCTTCAATATGTCTCTTAACAGCACCAATAGTATGTCCTTTATGATGCTGGTTACCTAAAAATACTATTATATATTCATTTTCAAAAATAATCCCACCTTTTCTCTTCCTTTTTCCTTTTATAATTTCACAGTATTTACAGTTTTTCTGCATATCACCTTGTCTTTAGCTTAATCTTTATAAAAGAAAAGTCAATACTACTTGACATTTCCTTTTAGTTTTTGGTATTGTATAAATACAAGGAGGGAATTATTGCCTTTTTGGCTTAGCTCCTTGACCTTGAAAATTAAAAAAAGAAGAGGAAAAAAAATGACAGACCAACCACCGTACGGATGTTGCGTAATATGTGGAAGGCCCACCGAGGGAGAGAGAAGAGTGGTTATAGACCAAAAAAACGGAAAGATATACTGCCTAGGGTGTTATCCCTTCGAAGGCAAGAACGCCAGCAGGAAAGAAGAGATTGAAAAATCTGTTGTCTCTCCTGCTCTTCCGCGCTTATAGCTTTTTTTATTTTTTTATTTTTTAATCAAGAAGCAGAATAAATGTTCTGCTTCTTAGTTTTATGTACTGAAGGCATAATGATTTGTTACACTTGTACAGCTTTATCACAATAGTTTTTACAATAAAAAGAATTTCCACCTCCTCTTTTCTTCCTATCTCCCCTCCCTTTTCTCCTCCTCCATACAGTAAAGGGGAAGGATTAAGGAGGAGAAGGTTTTTCCTAACCTTGGATTTTCCAAAATGTTAGTATCCTATGCATTCTATGGACTTTCAAGAAAATTTTTGCTATAATTATTTAGAATTTGTCCCCGTAGCTCAACTGGATAGAGCAACTGCCTTCTAAGCAGTAGGTTGTGTGTTCGAGTCACGCCGGGGACGCATATGGTGGCTATGGTGTAGCGGTAACACAGCTCCCTGTGGAGGAGCTATCGCCGGTTCGAATCCGACTAGCCACCCTTTTTAAATTCCAAATAAATCTTTAGCGTTTTGAAAACTAACCTCTGCTATCTTGGAAAAATTCTTGTTTTTTATTTTAGCAATATATTCAACTATATGTTTTACTGCCAAGGGATTATTTCTTTTCTCTCCAAAGTTTGGCGGCGTCAAATACGGACAATCTGTTTCCACCAAAATCCTATTTAAAGGGATTTTTTTAATAATTTCTTCAAAATCAGCCCCTTTAATCTTTCTAAAAATTATCCCTGTAAAGCCAATATAAAAACCCAAAGTCAAATATTTTTCTGCCTCCTGCCAGCTCCCAGTAAAACAATGAACCACCCCTTTTAGCTTATACGGCCCCAATGGGTGTAAATTTTGAGATAAAATTTTAATAAGATCATTATAGGCAAGACGGCAGTGAATAATTATTGGTAAGTTTAATTCACAAGCTAATTTAATCTGTTCTATGAAAATTTGTTTTTGCGCATTTTTATCTGTTGGGTATTTATAATCCAAACCAATTTCGCCAATCGCAACTACCTTAGGACTTTGAACAAGTTTTTTGTATCTCTTATAATCAAAATCTTTTTCTAAAACATCCATAGGATGTAGTCCAACAGCAGCATAAACACCCTTTTCATATCTTCCAGCAATCTCAACTGCTTTTTTTGATGTCTCAAAATCCACTCCCACATTTATAAGCCAGATATCATTATCTAAACACCTTTTTATAATCTCATCTCTGTCCTTATCAAAATCAGCAAAGTTTAAATGACTATGGGTATCAATTAGCATTGATTTAGCCAGTAGTAGAAGCTTGCCTCTTTTTGGCTTTTTAGCCCTCGTTTATCAATTTTCTACTACTGATTTTTACTGTCAGATTCTATTATAACAAAATAAAAAGGAAATGTATTGTATTACATTTCCTTTTTATTAAAAGCTAACAAGCTATCACCTCTTCCATTGTGCTAATAGGCCTTCCATTTTCTCTTACAATTTCTACTTTTTGCTTTACAATGTCTTTAGCTTCTTCTACCCTTTTTGTCTCTCCTCTCAAAACAACAAAACACCTCCCGTAGATTCCCTTAGCGTCAATTTTAACTCTAAGTGTTTCTCCTTGTAATTTCTTGAGTTTTCTCTCTAAATCATCTATTCTACTTGTGTTTCTTGTTTTTATCTCCATTACAACATACCGGTATTCCATTTTAAAAGAACCCCTTTCTTTTTTTTGCAAGAATGGGCGAGGCGAGAATTGAACTCGCACCTCTTCGGGGGTATCCCGAAGCGTCTTGCCTTTAGGGCATTCGACCACTCGCCCTTAAAAAACCCTGAATAAAAAATAGCCCTCTTTTGTCAGGGCTATCTTTTTGGAATTAGTTTCAGAATTTACACTAACTACCAAAAAGACAGCCCTTTTTAATAATGAGGACTAAAGCTAAGTTTAACAAGCTTAGGTTATTTAATTTTATTAAAGCCGAATCATCCATTTTTCCACAAACAACTTATGCTTTATTATATTTATACCAATAATTCCTGTCAAGAGGAAAAATCAATTTAGCAATATGATAATTTCATAGTTGAGCAATTTATCTTCATACATACCAAATCCTGGAAATGTCAGGCCCTGATGAAAATTCCAAAAACAATTCTCAAAATATATTTATCTCATGCAAGAAAAAAATTACGTAATATATTACGTAATATATTACGTAATTTATTACGTAATTTTTTACATGTAACATGTAAAGTTTCACCGGGGAATATCTCCTCCCACCACTTTTCTGTGAAAAGTAGTGGGAGGATTAAGAAGACCTTCGCATTTATTTTTCTAATTTAACATTCGCATTCAAATAAATTAATTGCTTCCAAAAATCAGGAAAGGATTTTGAAACGCATTCTACGTTTTTTATAATCTTTTCTCCTTCTGCCAACTAAGCCCAAAACTGCAAAGCCCATAGCAATCCTACGATCTTTTGAATCAATAACAGTTCCCTTTGGTTTTTTCCTTCAAATAACAAACTTACTGTTTAAAATTTTAGTTTGTATCCTCATTTTTGCTAACCCTTTTTCCATTTCTTTAATCCGATTTGACTTTTTTAAAGCTAATCTTTTAATTCCTAATTTCACTTTTTCCCCTTTGTCAAAGAGGTACAAATCACAACTCTATAGGCATAACTCTTTGAAGGCGGTATTTTTATTTTACCCTCTATCTTGCTTTTTTGAATTATTGCTCTCGTTTTAGCTTACGCCAAGCACTCTGATTATAGGACAATATCTTTCAATCTGCTTTATGACTCTTTTTATTTTAGAGCAAGGATAAAGAATGTCTACCTCTAAAAAGAAAAAATAATCCCATGGCCGTAAATGAGAAGGAACAGAATGTAAAGACGTCAAATTCAGCTTATTTTTAGCAAACACATCTAAGATATCTCTTAGAATACCTACCCTGTCATAAACAGCAAACAAAATCAGGGTTCTTTTTGCTTTTAATTTTTTCTGAAATTCTTTGTTTATATCTGGTGAAATTAAATAAAACTTGGTGAAATTGTTTTTACTGTCTTCTATATTTTTAGCTAGAATGTTCAATCCATAAACCCTACCGGCAATCTCAGAGGCAATAAAACCAACGCTTTTGTTCTTAGTTTCTAAAATTGGAGCAGTAGTGCTTGAACTACTTTCTAACCTTACCTTTGGCAAGTTCTGTTGGAGCCAATTTCTGCATTGAGACAACGCCTGCTGATGGCTTCTAATAATTTTCAGCTGATTTTTATTTCTGACTCTGCCTAAAAGACAGTGATGAATTCTCAGATCAAAAGAACCGCTTACCTTTAAAGGATATTCTATTAAAGAATTAATTGTTTCAGAGACAATTCCTCCCATTGTATTTTCTGCAGGCACAAATCCTAAATCAACATCTCGCTCATTAACTGCTTCAAAAACCTCTCTAATAGTTGGAAGGGCACAAAGCTCTGCTTTTTTTGAGAAAATCTTTAAAGCCCCCTGATGAGAAAAAGTTCCTTTTGGGCCTAAAAATCCAATTTTAAGACCGCTCTTTCCTGGTGTTATTTTCTCTCTTATCTTTTTAATTTTTACTGGCTGTTTTTCAATTATCCTCAAGACCTCAGTTGATTTTGTTTGAGCTACTTTTCTAAACCCGTCTAAATACAAAGAGGTTTGTTTGAATTTTTTGATAAAATTTTTAAAATTCCCTGTTTTTACATCTCTTGCTAAATCGTTAATTTGTTTCTCAAAATCACTTAAGATTTTTCTAAAATAGGGATTCTCTATCTCTATCTCCGCATACAATTCTGGATTCTGGCCCAAAATTCTTCCTGTAATTAAACTCTGAAGACGAAACACGGGAGTAAGAAATGAATTCTTAGGAATAATCTTTTGAGAATAAAGGGTTCGGGCAAGTCCAATATTGGCAAAATGAATTAGGGCCTGAATTATTGCCATTTGCTTGTCATGCTCTTCCGGAGAAATTTCCACTATCTCAGCTTTGTTTTGGATAAAGGCATTTTTTAAGAATTTTGTCCATTTATTATCCCTTACCCGACAAAAGACAATTTTTTGCCCCTCTAAATTTTGAACCAAGGGGCCAAACAAAGGATGCATCCCCAGTGCTCCACATTTTGCCTTTTTCATGGCTTCCACCGGTTCTTTTTTAAGCGAGGTAATATCGCAAAGCAATGCCTCTTTTCTAACAAAATCTCTAACCTGTTCAATGACTTCTATTGTGTCTCTGATAGGAACAGAAACCATAACAATGTCAGCCCTTTTTGCCAGGTCAATATTGGAGAGCTTTGTATTAATATCTGAAATCAAAACCTTTAATCCTTGACCTTCAAAAAAACCCTTAAACCAGGATCCCATCTTACCCTTACCGCCAATGATTCCAATCAAGGGTTTTAGGTTTGTTTTATTTTTCATTTTTAATTTCTCTGTGGTTTTGGCAGACCTTTCTGATAATTAATCTAAAAATTCTTGTTACCAAAACTGAATCCAAGCCCAGTTCCTTCGCCCATTTTTTTCTTTGAATAAAAATCTGTCTTTCTCTTTTTCTATCCTGAGGTTTTAGATCGTGCTCTTTTTTATACTCGCCCACCTTTTTAGTTAAAGCAAACCTTTTTGCCAAAACCTTAAGTAATTGTTTGTCTGTTTTATCAATTTGTTGACGCAAGTTTTGTAGATTTGACATAACTTAATTTATATTATAATCTGCAAATAGCTATTTAATTAAAAAGGAAAATGGAACAAGAAAAACTGGAAAGAATTCTAAGGAACTGGAGTAGAAATCTTCAAAACAGTAGACCTCTAACAAGAGCAAAGTTCTTAAACCAGTTTGGGCTTTCGCCAAAAGAAAAAGAAGTAATAAACTGTGCCATTGATAGCGGGATTCATTTGATTTTAGCCCTGCAAGGACAGTAATTATAACACCCTCGAAAAGAGGGGTTTATTATTTTTATTCCACAAAGCTTAACCAATTTAAATACCTTTCTTCTTCTCCTTGAACAATTTTTTGGTAAATCTCTTTTATTTTTTGAGTGATCTCTCCGGGCATTCCATTGCCTATTAAACATTGATCAATTTGTGCAATCGGACATATCTCTACAGCTGTTCCTGAAAAAAACGCTTCATCTGCTGATTTTAATTCTTCAACTGTAAGATTTTTTTCTTCAACCCTAAACCCTAAATCCTTAGCTATTGTTATAACACTGTCACGGGTTATACCTGGCAGGATAGCGCCTTTAGGCGGGGTAAAAATGTTTTTATCTTTAATTATAAAAATGTTTTCTCCAGGACCTTCGGCAATATAACCATTACCATCCAAAAGCAGGGCTTCGTCAAAGCCAGTTTTTTGCGCTTCAAGAGATGCCAGAATTGAATTGACATAATGACCAGTAATTTTAGCATCAGCTACAGTTGACCTGGGGTCAATCCTTTTATATTTTGAAATTTTAACTCTTACTGCTTCTTTGCCTCCCAAATAAGCTCCCCAGGGCCAAACAGCAATTGCCACCTGAACCGGACATCCTTTAGGATTTAATCCCATCTTTCCATAACCAAAAAAAACGATGGGCCTTATATAACACTCTTCAACTTCATTAACCTTAACTGTCTCTAAAACTGCCTTTTCTAATTCCTGTTTTGAAAAAGGAATTTCCATTTCCAATGCAGAAGCAGAATAAAACAAACGCTTGATATGTTCTGGCAAACGAAAAACAGCTGGGCCTTTTCTTGTTTTATATGCCCTGATACCTTCAAACACACCTCCTCCATAATGCAAGGTGTGGGTTAAAATATGAATCTTTGCCTCTTGCCAATCAATAAATCTACCATTCAGCCAAATTTTCTTTGTCTGTTCCATTATTTATATTGTATCACATTGATTAATCCTGTTCAAAAACACAAAAGGGCTGGAATTAACAGCCCTTTTTTGTTTTTCTGCTTTTTGCCTCTTTTTCATTTCTTTTCCATCTTTCTACTCTTGTGCCAGGCCCAAAGGCCTGCCTTGAACTTTTTTCCACAACAAGATACTTTTTTTTCGATTTTGTTAGGATTACTCTACCATTTACCCGAATTCTCTCTCCTTTCCGAGTTTTAATAATTCCCTTTCCTCTACCCAGAGGCAAGTCCTTAATCCGCTTCATTGACTCACCCCTTTATTAACAATCCCTTCCGTTATATATTTTTCTTCCATTTTTTTGGTTTATCTTTGAATTTTTAAAATACTATTTGAAGCGAAGAAAAGTAGGCTTACCCAGTTAGCACCTGAAAAATGCGACTCAGTTAAGATCACTGCCCATGAAAGAGGGATAGATGTCACTTTTGGGCCCTACTTTTCTTTATTTCTTTTTATCAGTTTGTAAAACAAAAGTCAACCCCCACACCAGAACGAGCACAAATTTCATTTTTTGCGCAAAGCGCAGTGCTCATTTGGTGTGGGGGGAGCCCCACACCAGAACGAGGACAGAGCGCCGAAGACGCCAAATTAACAAAGTTAATCCTCGTTTGGTGTGGGGGTAAACTAAATACGAGGGAATAATGGCTTGCTTTTTCTAGACCGCCTGAAATCGCCTTCTATTTGCTTAAGAATTCGCTCTGATGTCTCTGGCAAAAACGGCTGAAGCATTAAGGCAACCTCTTTGATAGAAATTAAAAGATTAAATAAAACTTCTTCTAATTTTTGAGCTTTGAGCTTTGAACTTTGAACTTGCGATAAAAACTCCCAAGGCCTTTGTCGCTCTATATATTTATCGCAAAAACTAATTAATTCCCAAATTGAAATCAATGCTTCATTAAACCTAAATTCTTTTAATGCCTGCTTATATTTTTGCTGAACCTTGCTTATTATCTCTTTAACTTTTGGATTTTGGCTTTTATCTAAAGTACTTTGAATTCGGAATTTTGGATTTATTTTTTCTGCCATCTTTATCACCCTTGCCACCAAATTGCCCAAACCGCCTGCCAAGTCAGCATTATATCTTACTTTAAATTTCTCAGGCGTATAATCTCCATCCTCAACAGGAGGAATCTCTCGCAAAAGAAAATAACGAACCGCGTCAGCTCCATATTTTTCTACCAACTTAAAAGGATCAACCACATTGCCTAATGATTTTGACATCTTCTGGCCATTAACTGTAATATAGCCGTGGACAAAAATCGTCTTAGGTAAGCTTAAGCCAGCAGAAAGTAGTATTGCTAACCAATAAACAGTATGAAATCTAAGAATTCCCTTTCCAATACAGTGAACATCTGCTGGCCAATATCTTCTAAAGTTATCTTTATTTTCAGCATATCCTAAGGCATTAATATAGTTTGAAAGAGCGTCAAACCAAACATACTGAATTTGGCTACTGTCTCCTGGAACCGGAATGCCCCATCCTTGCGCCCGTTTAACTGAACGAGAAATACTAAAATCTTCAAGGCCAGAATCTATAAAGCTTAGGGTTTCATTTTTTCTGACTTGAGGAATAATTTTTACCTGCTCGGTTTCAATAATATGTTTTAACTGTCTTTGATATTTTGATAACCTAAAAAAATAATTTTCTTCTTCTACTATCTCTGGTTTTGTCTTGTGCTCAGGACAAAGGCCATTTTGCAATTCACTTTCTTTATAAAAGGCCTCACAACCAACACAATACAGTCCTTTATATCTCTTTTTATAAATATCTTTCTCACATGCAAGCCATAACTTCTGCGCCCCTTTAATATGACGCTCTTCAGTAGTCCGGATAAAATCATCAAAGGATAAATTTAGGCAATCTTTTAAAGCATAAAACCGCTTTGCGTTTCTGTCTACAAGTTCTTTTACCTTAATTCCTTCTTTTTGAGCGGTCTGAACATTTTTTAAGCTGTTCTCGTCTGTTCCTGTTAAAAAGAAAACATCCTCTTTTAGCATTCGGTGATAGCGGGCAATAACATCGGTCTGAACGATTTCTAAAGCAAATCCTATATGAGGAGCTGAATTCACATAAGGAAGAGCGGTTGTAATATAAAATTTCTTTCTGTTCATAGGCATAGCGTTTTAGATATTATACCACTGCTATTGCATTTTATAAAAATCATGATACAATAAAAAAGTCAAAAATTAAAATAATTTTTTCTTTTTATTATATACATACATAGTTCCACCACAATAAAAGGAATCTCCTCTGCTTTTAGAGAAAAAACCTAGAAGAACCTTCTTTTTTTAAGTTTAATAAACTAAAACCTTACAATTATGCCTATCACTAAATCTGCTAAAAAGGCCTTAAGGCAAAATATAAAAAGAAGACAACATAATCGACAGATAAAAAGAAAAATAAAAGACCTCATAAAAAAGGTCAGAACTTTAATTTCTCAGAAAAAAACTGAAGAAGCGCAAAAACTCTTGCCCTTAGTTTATAAAGCACTGGATAAGGCCTGTAAAAAAAATGTTCTTAAAAAAAATACTGTAAATAGAAAAAAGTCCCGTATTGCTAAAGAAATAAACAAAATAAACAAGGAGATAGATACAAGTCCTAAATAGTATCAGAGCGTAAACCTTAAAACTAATTCATATCTCAAATGTTAAAACTCAAATCTCGCGCCGTGGCCAAAGCGGCTATGGCGCGTCGGCGACAAATCTACATCTTAAATCTCAAAGTTTAGATAAATTCGAAATTCGAATTTCGAAATCCG
>CAYNVZ010000022.1:0-10726 GCA_964400775.1 uncultured Candidatus Saccharibacteria bacterium
GGCAACAGATTTTCTTGTTTTCTGACATCTTCTGGCAAGGGATCAGGGATTTTGTTCCTAAACTCTAAAAGCAGGGGTTTTAAAATAGAGCGGAGCCAACGAGAAGAGAGTTTTTCTGTTTCCGGGTAAACCGGTACCAACCTTCCCACATGTGTTAGGTTTTGAGAAATTGGACTACCGGAGCCAAATTCTTTTGGCAGAAGTTTCTCGTAGGCAGGATTTGATAGATAAGCGCCAGAATCATCTAAGGCAACCTTTCCTGCCAAGCATACATTATCGCCTGGTTTTAAAACCCTTGTTAGATAGGGCTGATTGAACCAAATTGTTTTAATAGCCCCGCTTTTATCTTCAACTATTGCCTGTGTTAGAAACATCTTTTTTTTCCAGGTGCGGGTATTTTTTATTTCTAAAAGTTTGCCTTGGATACAGCAGGTCTGATTAAGTTTAACCTTGGAAATAGGAACAACATTGGAAAAGTCCTCATAGCGATGAGGAAAGTGATACAAGAGGTCTCGGATTGTTTTAATTCCCATTTTGCGAAGTTTTTTGACATAAATTGGACCAATCCGAGGAACCTTTTCAATAGGAGTAAAAAACTGCATAAAATAATAAGGGTATTAGTCACCCCACGGACTAAATGATATGCTAATTTTAGCGCAATAATGGGCTAATTTAAGGATGATAAAGCCTTCTGATAATTCAAGCATCACAAAAATTAGAAGATTTTTTGTGAGAGCAAGATTTGGTAAAAGAATTAGATGTCCCTTTCAAAACAGGACAAAATGAGATTAGATAATCAAATTTCTTTAGAAAAATCATTGGATAATTTAGTTAAATTTGGCCCACTAAACGACTAATGCCCTAAATTATTTTAGTAAAAAGCGAGGTTTGGCCACCGGCTAAATATCCTCAGCAAGAAGATAAAAATTGCTAGATCTGACTTGCAAAACTTGATATTTGAGAATTGACTTTAAAGAAAAGTTATTTCTTTATTTCTTTCAGATATTTTTCAGATATTAGTATGTACTTACAGAATTTTTCAAAATCTTCAATTTCTTGAAGTTTTTCATAAATTTCTTCTGAAGCTACTTCCCAATAAAGATGAACTAATTTATTTCTGTATCCTGCCATCCTTTTTATTTTTTGAGCAAACTTAACAGGACTTGCAGTCCAATTTTACAGCGAAAGAAACATTTTTTCTAAAGTATTCTTTTGACTACAATTAAATCTTTTCGATTTAGCAAAGATTTAGCTGAATCCTCTCTTACCTTGCCGTCATCGGGACCATCGGGCTTTCTTTCCCATTTACAATGAATTATTTTATTCTTCCCAATAATAAATTGCCACATGGCTAATCCCTTGAGGAAATTTCGGATCATAATGATCCCATTTACCTTTAATAAAAATTAGGTCTCCAGGTTGTAACTTTTCTTTTTTAGGATTAATTTTCTTTCCCAAATGGGCTTGTTCCAAAGTTGTTTTCGGTAAAGCAATTCCAATTCTTCTGTAAAGATATTGAACAAAACTTGAACAATCAAAATTTTTGGGAGCTACCGAAGGGGAGGCGCCATATTTATATGACTTCCCTAAACGCTTTTTGGCGAAATAAATTAATCTCTTTTGTAATTTTTTCTTTTCAGCCATATTTAATTATATTTTAGCAAATAAAATAGCGCTCAGCCAATTAGCTGAGCGTCTTTTTTAAAGAATTCTATTTCAATCCCATTTCTTTTTCAATTTCCTTCAACATGTCTTTTGCTTCTCGGCGATATTCTGGATTGGGACTGGAAGAAAGAAGTCTCAATGTTAAGCGGTGCATTCGTTTTCCCAGGCCAGTGAGAAGACGATTTCCTTCTGCTTCTTTAGCAAGTTCTTGAAGTTCCTGAGGAGAAACAAATTTAGTTTCTCCCTTAGTTGGTTTTCCGCAAAGTCCAACCACTACTGGAAATGCCCAATCTCCTCCTCCTTTTAAAATGGCTGGGGTAAGAATTTCAGATTGTGGGCTTACTGAGATATTAAGTCCAACCTCATCTTTTACGTGTCGGGCTAACTCTTCCCCAAATATCCTTTCATCTGGAGATTGGGAAGCCCTTGCAGCATCAACGCCTCCGCCAGACAAGTCCCATTCTCCGGAAAACCTTCCACTAGTAATCTTCTTAAGAAGGATTTTCCTTCCTCATTGAAAATTCCAGCGAATACTCCAATCGTCGGTTGAACTACCCTTGGCCGAGAGTCAACTTCCACGTTTCGGGTTTCTACCGCCGAGCATTTTCTACACCTTCGCGCTTCTCCAATAAATCGACCTTTTGGAGTATACCACAACATCTTTTCCCATTCTCCCCATTCATGAGTATATTCTGCCATCTTGTCACCTCCTTTTTAAGGTCTTTCTTTTATTATTTCTCCACATCTCCTACACACTAAATATGGACTACCACCCGAATGTACCACAACTACCCCTTCTACTATAGACCCTTCGGTCCATTCAAGATCTTCACTTTGACAAACTGGACATCTTACTTCTTTTTCGTTCATTTTTTCACCTCCTTCCATTTTTTATTCCTTTTTCATTATTCATTTTTAAGGTACATTTCATTTTCCTCTCCTTTCATGCCTTTTATAAAATATCTTAACATGTTGACTCTGGTTTGTCAAACTGCTTGGATTTATACCCGTATCTCCTTCTCATCTTTTTCAATAGCCAAGGATTTCTTTCTAAGTCTTCATATTTTGTCTCTCTGTCTTCCCAACAAAATCCTTCTCCAGAAAAATATTGTCGAAAGATTGTTTTCCGGCTGGCTTTAAACATCTGTAATTTCTTTACCAGCCGGCGGCACACAAAGCACCGCCTATGCTTCCATCAGGCAGGACTTCATATACGCCTCCACCTTCATAATAAATTACCCCTCCGAGTAGTTCTCTCCTGCCACATTTCCTGCATTCATTTATTGAAGCGCGCACTATACCTGCTTCTTTCCACTCATCAGATTTCTCTTTCCGCAAATGCTCACATTCTGGGTTTCCTTCCCTTAAAATTTTTCTTTCCTCCGGCATTTTGGCACCTCCTTTTATATGTGTTTTATTATTAATTTTGTTCTCGTTCCATCCTGCAAAATAATCAGCAACTCATAGGATTGTCCTCGAGAAAGTACGGCCACTTTTTCTATTCCTTCGGGCGGAGATTTAAGTTTTAACAACCGAAGAGAAGAATTGGCTAATTCATTTATTTTACTTGCTTCTACTTTCCATATTCCAGTACCTGAATTATCAACGGCGCACTCAACAAGATAAATTATTCTTCCTTCTAATTCATAACTCGAGAAGCTTGCCGGTGGATCTTTGGGATGAAGTGTAGGTAGTTTTTGCATTGCCCCATTCTTTGTCACCACAAATACTTCTGTTACCATCTTGCACCTCCTTTTAAGAGTTTCTAATTTTTTTCAATCCTTATTAAACTAAAAAGATCTGTTTTTGTCTTCCTTTCTTTAATAAAATATTCAATCAAATTGATTTAAATCTGTCAACCATCAACTCTATTATAAGGGCATTAGTCGTTTAGTGGACCAAATTGGACTAAATTCTCCAATGATTTTTCTAAAGAAATTTGATTATCTAATCTTATTTTGTCCTGTTTTGAAAGGGACATCTAATTCTTTTACCAAATCTTGCTCTCACAAAAAATCTCCTAATTTTTGTGATGCTTAAATTATCAGAAGGCTTTATCATCCCACAATTTATACTTAAATTAGCCCATTATTGCGCTAAAATTAGCATATCATTTAGTCCGTGAGGTGGCTAATGTCCTAAAATAAAGATAAGTAATAAAGGAAGTAAAATTGCAAATTTCTATATATAAAGGAAAATTACTCTCTGAAAAAAGAGAAGCTATTCAAGCAAAACATAGACAGAAGCCCTCTCAAATTATTTTCCTGGTAGATTGCAGGATTTTTTATTGTGGTTTTGGCAAAAATTTGGTAGAGTTAAAAAATGGCTACCCTTTACATTATCGCTACCCCTATTGGAAATTTAGAAGATATTTCTCAGCGAGCACTTCGTACATTGTCAGAGGTTGATTTAATTTTGTGTGAAGATACCCGGGTGACAAAAAAACTACTGAATTATTATAATATTCAGACGCCGGTTCTTAGTTACCACCAGCACTCTAAGTTGAGTAAAATAAATTATATTTTAAGTTTGCTACAACAAAACAAAAGTTTAGCTTTGGTTTCCGATGCTGGCACGCCAGGTATTTCAGACCCAGGGAATAAATTAATTGAATTGCTTATTGAAAAAACTACTACTGAACAGGGTTTTGAAGTGAAAATTGTACCTATTCCCGGTCCTTCAGCAGTGATAACAGCAGCAAGCGTCTCAGGCTTTCCTATGGATAAATTTATTTTTTTAGGATTTGCGCCAACAAAAAGAAAACGAAAAAAATTTTTTGAAGAAATACTTAACTCAAAATATCCGGTTATTTTTTACGAATCACCTTACCGAATAATTAAAACCCTTTCTGAATTACAGTCATTAGCTATTTTCCATAACTCATTAATCAGTATTGTGGTTTGTCGGGAGTTGACCAAAAAATTTGAAACAATTTACCGAGGTGAAATCGAGAAAGTGATTGAAGATATTAAAGAAGATAAAATCAAAGGAGAGTTTGTGGTTATAGTTAAAAGGAAAAAAGAAAAATGAAAACAATACATAACTTCAAAAATATCAAAATTCGTATAGAGATCAATGATATACAATAATTTTCCCGGTGCATTTATTGCTTCTTCTGGAGTATTTGAAAAATATTTAGAAATAATCAATTAATATGAAGACAATTTTAGTAGATGCAGTCCATTGTTTCGTAATAAAAAGAGAAGACGGTACTTTTCATATTTTCAAAGAAATGCAGGAGCTGTTAGAAAACTACCCAAATAAAAAAATCATTCTTACAAATGCAAACGATGAAGAATTTAAAAAGTTTGGCTTGGATAAAATGCCCTGGGAGGTTTTCACTTTAAAGCACAATCCTGAAAAGACAGATCCTGAATATTACAGAATTATGCTCCAGAAATTTAATCTTTCGCCTGATAATGTTGTTTATTTTGAGCATAATCCTGATGCAGTAAAAAGCGCTCGGTCTGTTGGGATAAATACTTTCTATTACAATGAAAATAAAAGAGATTTAACTGCATTAAAGAAGTTTCTTGATGAAATTTTATAGAAGACATTCTTCTCTGCTCTTAAAATTGGTTTGCCAGAAAAGTTACTTCTTGCTTTGTTCGAGCCGGTAAATATTTATAAATTTCATTTCATTAAATATTATAATTATGAAGGTTTTGGTTGGCTCTCAAAATCCTGTAAAAATAGAAGGAGTAAAAGAGGCCTTTTTAAAATATTTTGATAACGTAGAAGCTATTGGTATAAAAGTTGACTCTAATGTCTCTGACCAACCAATAAATGATGAGACATTTGAAGGTGCAAAAAATAGGGCGTTAGAATTAAAAAAAATAAACAAAGAGAAAAATCTTGGTGCTAAATTTTTTGTTGGCATTGAAGGAGGAATAATAAAACTTTACTCAAGGTGGTTTGCCTTTGGTGCAATGTGTATTATTGATGATAGAGGAAGAATTGGTTTTGGGACTTCTCCATACTTTGAACTTCCAGAAAGTATTGTTAAATATCTTTTGAATGGTACAGAACTCGGTGATGTGATGGATAAAATTACAGGAGAGTACAATACTAAACAAAAGGGAGGGGCAATAGGATTTTTTACAAAAAACATCATGAATAGAAAGGAGCTATATGTTTATGGTTTAATAGTAGCCCTGATTCCTTTCATAAATGAAGGTTTATATTTTGAAAAATAATCGGCAGAATCTTAGGATTTTAAGCCTTCGTAGTTTAGTTATTATGGATTTGTGCAGAGTGGATAAACGTCTTTGAAAAACGGTTTTGTACGTCGGACCTAATGTGAAGTTATAGTTAGATAGATAGCGCTGATGTGTAGGTAGTTTATGTAGCTTATATGGGGCATAATTTAGGCCTTGTCTTGAGATTCTTTATTTAATTAAATTCACAGAATCACAATTATTTATGGCTTGGTTTATTTTTGCAATACTGGGAGCTTTTTTTGATGCTAGTTATTATGCTTTAATTAAAAAAAACCTGCAAAACATTAACCAATATGTTCTTTCAGCAGGTGTTTTTGTTACTTCTTCCATTGTTCTTTTTACAATTTCATTTTTAAAGGGACTTCCTGAAATTGGTCCTAGGTTTTATTCTTCTGTTTTTGTCACAGGCGTGGTTAATGTTGTCGCTGCCTTGCTTTACTTTAAGGCCTTGAAAACAACTGACCTTTCGCTTGCTATTCCAATGATATCTTTTACCCCGGCATTTTTGGTTTTGACATCATTTTTCTTATTGGGAGAACTTCCAACAATGCTTGGGATAATTGGCATTCTTTTAATCGTTATAGGGTCTTATGTTTTGAATACAACAAAGGATAGAGCAAGATTATCTGAGCCCATTAAATCAATTATAGCTAACCGTGGAACCTTGTATATGCTTATTGTTGCGTTTTTATTCAGTATTTCCTCTAATTATGACAAGCTAGTGGTGTTAAACTCTGATGCAATTTTCAGTTCAGCAACAGTACTTTTGTTTTTAGGAGTTTGCTTTTTAATTATAAGTATGGCCAAGGCAAGAAATGAATTAATAAATTCAAAAAAATATACTGGCAGATTTTTATTAGTTGGAACAGTGCTTTCTTTAGTTGCTATAACAATAAATATCGCTTTTACAATGCAAATAGTTCCTTATGTAATCTCATTAAAACGTTTAAGCATTCTGTTTAGCGTGATGTATGGTGGTTATTGGTTTAAAGAGACGAACATTTTTAGAAGAGCACTTGGCGCTATTATAATGTTGGCCGGTGCAATTTTGATTATCTTATTTTAGTTTTAGATAAAATTAAACAAGCGCTTGGGGTTGTTGGAGGAGTTTAAATAAATTAATATATAAAGAAGAGAAACTAGAAACAACAGTGACAGTTAAGAAAACATAGAAAAATGTATAAGCAAAAATTACCCAAGCCAACTTATTCTCTATGCCCGGTGTGTGCTAAAAGAATCTCTGCTAAGGTTTTTGAAGAGAATGAAAAGGTATGGATAGAAAAAACCTGTCCTGAACATGGAAAATTCAGAGAGGTTTATTTTGAAGATGCTGAAATGTATAACAGATTTAGAAAATTTGGATATGATGGGAAAGGTGTTTCAAATCCGAATACTAAAAGCACTGGAAATTGCCCCTTTGATTGCGGTCTTTGTTCTAATCACAAATCCCATACTTGTTTAGCTAATATCAGCGTTACTAATAGATGCGATCTTAGATGTTGGTATTGTTTTTATTTTCCTAAAGAAGGAGGAAATGTTTATGAGCCGAGCTTGGAACAGATAAGAGAAATGTTAAAAACAGGAAGAGAAGAAAGGCCTGTTTCTCCAATGGGAATTCAACTAACCGGAGGGAATCCTGAGTTAAGACCTGATTTGCTTGATATCATAAAAATCTGCAAAGAAGAAGGTTATACTCATATACAATTAAACACCCAAGGGACCTATAGATTATGGAAAGATGAGAAATTTGTAAGAGATATAAAAAAAGCAGGAGTAAATACGCTGTATTTGAGCTTTGACGGCGTTTCAAAAAAAGCAAATCCTAAGAATCATTGGGAAATTCCTTATATTCTTGATAATTGCAGAAAAGCAGATTTAGGAGTTGTTTTGGTTCCAACAGTAATTAAAGGAATAAATGACAAAGAATTGGGTCCAATTGTAAATTTTGCCTTGAACAATTTAGATGTTGTAAGAGGAGTAAATTTTCAGCCCGTTTCTTTAGTAGGAAGAATGCCAAGAGATAAAAGAGAGAAACAGAGAATTACAATCCCAGGGGTAATCAAGAATTTAGAAGAACAAACAAAAGGAATAATATCAAAAGAAGATTTCTATCCTATTCCAGTGGCCAGGCCAATAACAAGATTTGTTGAAGCGATAACAGGAAAGCCCCAATATTCTTTAAGCTCTCACTTTGCATGCGGGGCAGGGACCTATCTGTTTCTTGATGACAATAAAGTAATCTCTCTTCCTAGATTTCTTGATGTTGAAGGACTTTTAGAATATTTGGACAAAAAAGCAGAAGAGATTGAAAATAAAAGAAATAAATATCTTGTTGCCTCAGAGATTCTTTTTAACTTAAGAAGATTTATTGACAAAAACAAAGAACCAAAGGGCTTAGATTTCTATAAACTGCTTTTTAATGTATTAATCAAACATGATTATCAGGCATTAGGAGAAATTCATTGCAAGAGTTTGTTTATTGGAATGATGCACTTCCAGGATTTATATAATTATGATATTGAAAGGGTTGAAAGGTGTGTTATCCATTATTTGATGCCCAATAAAAAAATTATACCTTTCTGTACCTTTAATGTCCTGCCAGAGCTTTACAGAGATAAGATACAGGAAGAGTTTAGCATACCCACAGAAGAATGGGAAAAAATAAATAATAAAAAACTAAAAGATGATTTATACCGCCGGGATGTTAAAAAATTAGAATCTGGAGCAATCTATAAAATGACCTACAATAATTTAAAAAATTTCTTTGGCTAAAATGTAGCCGAATTGATTGATTGGATAGTACAATTATTTATTATGTGGGAATATATTATTTTAGGAGTACTGCAGGGGATATTTGAATGGATCCCTATTTCCAGCGAGGGAGTGATTGCTTTAGCAAGTCAGTTTTTAAAAATACAAGCCAATCCTATTGATATGGCTTTGTTTTTACATTTAGGAACCCTTTTTGCGGTTTTAGTTTATTTCAGAAATGACTGGAAAAAGGTGTTGATACTAAAAAGTCCTAAACTGCTTTATTTTTTAATCATATCTTGTTTTATTTCGTTGTTGATTGGTTTTCCGATTTATAAATTTGTCAGAAATATAGCTATAGGAAATATTCTTTTATTGGTTATGGGTTTTGGTTTGCTTTTGACTTCTTATTTTCATAAAACAAAAAAGACCCTTGGATTAGGTTTGGATAAATTGGCAGTAATTGCCGGTGGCTTACAAGGATTAGCAGTAATTCCTGGATTATCCCGTTCTGGCTCTACTATTTTTGGCTTATCATTAGGCAATCTTTCCCCTGCTCAGATTTTAAAGCTTTCTTATATGATGTCAGCTCCAGTGATTTTGGCATCAACTGCTTATTTGGTTTTAGAAAATTCAGTTTTGCTTGAGGCCTGGCCATCTTTGATTTCCAGTTTTTTAATAGGTTTTTTAAGTTTGCGTTTTCTAATGAAAATTGGACAGACAATAAATTTTTATTATTTTACTCTGATTTTTGGCCTACTTTGCTTTCTTGGTGCGATAATCGGATTTTTGGCATAAGAACACAAATTTAAATTTAGATAAAACAGGAATAAAAAGTTTGAATTTTTGAGCACTATCTTTTAATTTATCAATCAGAGGGTATATTAGCTTGACATTTACTTTGTTTTCGGTAGAATAAAATTATGATAGAAAAGATTTATTTGTCCGTTGGAGAAAACGGACACTTTTTATAAAGCTATGGATTTAAAAACCTTTACATCAAGCATTGCTCAAATTGCTGAAGAAAAAGGTATTGCCTCTGACAAGGTTATTGAGATAATTGAGGCAGCTTTTGCTGCAGCTTATAAAAAAGAATATGGAAAAAAGGGCCAGATAATCAGGGCTAAGCTTGATCCCAAGACCGGCAAGGTAAGGTTTTGGCAAGAAAAGACAGTAGTAGATGAGAAAATGATTTATTCTGAAGAAGAATTAGAAAAGCTGAAAGAAAAAAGAATTAAAGGTCAAGAGGATAAAGAAGAAGAAAAGAAAATCCGTTTTAATCCTGAAAGACATATTATGTTAGAGGAAGCCAAAAAAATAGACCCTGATACTAAACCAGAAGAGAAAATTAAATTGCCTTTGGAAGCAAAAGAGGATTATGGCCGGATTGCTGCCCAGACAGCGAAACAGGTAATTTTGCAAAAAATCAGGGAGGCAGAAAGAGAGGCAATCTATGAAGAATATAAGTCGAAGGAAGGAGAGGTTATTTCCGGGATTGTTCAGCGTATTGAAGCAGGAAATGTTTATTTGAATATTGGCAAGACAGTAGGAGTTTTACCCAAAGAAGAACAGATCCCAAAAGAGTTTTATAAGCCAGGCCAACGCTTAAAGGTTTATGTTTTAAAGGTTGAAGAAACCTCAAAAGGTCCTGTAATTTTTTTATCCCGGGCCTTTCCAAAATTAGTTTCTAAATTGTTTGAATTAGAGGTTCCGGAGATTTCAACAGGGCAAGTGGTGATTAAGGCAATTGCTCGTGAGCCGGGCTCTCGTTCAAAGGTGGCTGTGGCCTCAACCGAGGAAGGTATTGATCCTATAGGCGCAGCTGTTGGTCAGAAAGGAACCAGGATATTGGTGATAACCAATGAATTAGGCGGTGAAAAGATTGATGTTATTGAATGGCAAGAGGAGCCAGAGAAATTTATTGCCAACGCTCTTGCTCCTGCTAATGTCTTAGAAGTGAAAATTAAAGAAAAAAACAAGGCCTTGGCAATTGTTCCTGAGGACCAGCTTTCTTTGGCTATTGGCAAGGAGGGGCAGAATGTTCGTCTGGCGGCAAAGCTCACTGGCTGGAAGATAGATGTGAGAGGTTT
>CAYNVZ010000023.1:0-9582 GCA_964400775.1 uncultured Candidatus Saccharibacteria bacterium
AGGTCTATCAAGAAGCAGTAATTTCTGTAATCTTAGGTTCTGAATTAGAGATTGGTTATGGGGTAGGTGTAGGAGCAAAGCCCATAGCTAACATCGGTATGATTACTAAGATGAAAGACCCTTGGACAATTGAAGAAATCAATCAAAGACCAGCATTAGAAGTTTTCTCAGAGGTATTTGATAAATATACAGGATTTAAAAAACAGGAGTTTTTGAAGGACCCAGGCGGTGTATTTACAGCCGCAGGTTTGCAACAAGGATATATTCCAGTTTTAGCTGAATCTTCTGGTGATTTCTTTTGGCCTCTTCTTATGCCTAAAGTTATTGAAAACAAATATATTAGAACTATGACTCCATTAAAACAAGGAACACCTTTGCTTTTAGGCAAAATCAGCAAAGAATCAGCAAAACAAGCTACCTCAAAAGCTACTCAATTAATGATAGAAGATGTTGGTTCTAAGAATTTTGGCTTTGTTTTGTTCTTTTCTTGCGCACTAAGAGGAATGATATTAGGAAAAGATTATATGGCAGAAATCAAAAAAATCAAAGAAACCCTGGGAAACAAAGACATTCCTGTTTTTGGCATTGCTTCTACCGGAGAACAGGCGTTTTATAAAACCGGCTCTCCAACAGGAACCGCGTTTACCATCACAATGATAGGTATTTCCAATGAATCTATATTTATCAGCAAAGAAGCAAGATAAACCAGTTAGGTCTCTACTTTTAGTGTTATAAACCAGCTATCCACCTACAGCTATCCACAGAGATAGCTTTTTTAATTGGGAAATTTAGGGTATAATATCAAAATAGAGATTAAGAATAAAAGATAATAGATATTTTACGATTATAAGATTTGTGTTATATTGCTTTAAAGAGTGAGAAAGCCAAGAGGAAGAGTAAGGAAAATAGAAAAAGTAAGAAAGAGTAAGGCCACCTGACCTCTGCCAATTTTGGCAGAGGTCAGGTGGCCACCTTTTCACAAAATAAGATGAAAAAGAAGAAAAAAAATAAAAAAGCTAAAATTAAAAGAACCCGGAAAAGCCAAAAAACTAAAAAGGCCTCTTCAAAAAAGAAAAGAATTTTAAGATTGAGTAAAAAAGCTAAGCAGATTAAATCAAAAAAATCCCTAAAGAGAAAAAGCAGGCCCAAGAACAAAAAAACAGCCAAGTCAAGAAAAATAGTGACAAAGGAAAAAGGAGTTTTGGGTCAGATTCCTAAAATTAAAGTAAAAGTGGTTGGAATTGGCGGTGGCGGTAGCTCAATTGTTTCTGAGGTTGCTCAAAAAATAAAAAAAGTTGATTTTGTCGCTGCCAATACTGATCTTCAGGCACTTTCCAACTGTCCTAAAGGAATTAAACGCGTATGGTTTGGCCAAGAATTAACTCAAGGATTGGGAACAGGAATGAATCCAGAGATAGCAAAGCAAGCAGCTGAAAAAGAAAAAGAAAAAATAGCTAAGATATTCAGCGGGACTGATTTTTCTATATTAATAGGTGCGTTAGGTGGAGGAACCGCTTCTGGCGCATCTTCTCTTTTTGCCAATTTGGCTCAAAAGGCAGGTAGCTTAACCTTGGGCATATTTACATTGCCTTTTAAATTTGAAGGCCAAAGGAAATTAAAAATTGCCCGGGACGCCTTAGAAGAATTAAAGCCAAATTTTAACGCCTTAGTTATTATTTCCAACGAAAAGATATTTGAAATAATTATAAAAAAAGAAATCAGCTTCAAAAAAGCTCTTTCTCATGTAAATGAAAATATCGCTAATGGATTAGGCGGATTAATTGAAATGATTTATTCACCTGGTCTGATTAATATTGATTTTGCTGATATTAAAACAATTTTGCAAGGCAGGGGAAAGACAGCTTATCTTAATACAGCTGAAGCCAAGGGTCCTAATAGGATAGAAGAAGCAATCAAAAAAGTTCTGCAAAATCCATTATATCAATATGACATCTCTGGAGCAGAAAGGATTTTGTTTAATATTACCAGCGGTAAGGATTTAAAAATGTGCGAAGCAGAAGAAATTAGTAGAATTATTTCTGGATTTAGCCCTCGGGCTAAAATTATCTTTGGTGTTTCCCAGAATTCAAAATATAATAATAAGGTTAAAATAACCCTTCTTGCTGTTGGGTGCGGAGATAATAGAGATAAAACTGAGGCCCGGCTAAAAAAAACTAATAAGAGAATTAAGAAAAAACAAGAAGCGCCTGCTAAGCCCGCTGAACCCACTCCTGTTGTGTCTACAGATGCTAAAAAAGGGACAGAGGGAAAATCCTTAGTAAACAAATCCGGCTCTGATGAATTGCCTCTTGATACCACAAAAAAAGAACAACCCAAACTTTTAGCAAAACCCAAGCCAAAATCCAAACCAAAACCAAGACAAAAGCCAAAAGCGAAGACAAAACCAAAAACAGAAAAGGTTCTGGAGGTTAAAGAAAACAAAACAAGGAGAAATGCCTTAGAGATAAAAAAAACTGAAAAAGCAATTGAAAATGAAAAACTACTTCAAGAAAAAGAATGGGAGATTCCCACATTTTTACGTCGTTCAAAATAATTATTTGTCAATTATCGCTTAAATCATAAACAATGATTAGAAAGGTTATAATTCCAATTGCCGGTCTTGGCACAAGATTTCTGCCTCAATCTAAAATTCTGCCAAAGGAATTTTTTCCTTTAGTAGATAAGCCAATTATTCAATACATTATTGAAGAGGTTATAAATTCTGGGATTAAGCAGATTGTTTTTGTAGTAAATCCTGAAAGAAACCTGATTTCCGATTATTTTAAAAGCAATTCAGATCTAGACAAACTCTTAAAAAGACAAAATAAAAATGATTTCTTATCAGAGATTAAAAAAATAGAAAGCATTACCAAGAATATATCCTTTTCCTTTGTTAAGCAAAAAAAACCGCTTGGCAATGGACATGCTATTCTTCAGGCGAAAAATAAAATTGGCAAAACTGAGCCATATGGGGTCTTATTTAATGATGATGTTATTATCTCTAAGACCCCTTGCCTTTTTCAGCTTTCTCAGGTTTTTAAGACATATCAGAAGCCGATTATCGCCTTAAAAAAGGTTCCTAAAGATAAGGTGTTTCACTATGGCATAGTGGAAACCGAAAAAATCGCCAATCGTTTTTATAAGATAAAAGGGATTGTAGAAAAACCATCAGTTGATTCAGCTCCTTCAAATTTAGCAATTATAGGAAGATATATCCTGACCAGAGAAGTTTTTGCTGAACTTGAAAAAATTCCTTTGGTTAAAAATAAAGAAATGCTTTTGACTGACGCATTTGAAAGAATGCTCAAGAATAACAAGACAATTTATGGTTATGAAATTGAAGGAGAGTGGATGGAATGCGGAGACAAAGAGCGTTGGTTAAAGTCAAATTTAGCGCTTTCTTTAAGACACTTAAGGTTTGGACCAAAATTAAAAAGTTATTTAAAACAAATATAATTCCGTGCCAGGTTCCAAATAGCATCCAAATATTAATAATTTTTTTAGTTTAGAATTTGGAACTCACTTGGAGCTTAGAACTTGGCGCTGGAGATTTTGTAGCTTGGACTATGTATGATTTGATTATCATTGGTGGCGGGCCTGCAGGCATTACAGCAGGCATCTATGCTGCCAGGAAAAAACTAAATACCCTTTTAATTACTAAGAATTTTTTAGGTCAGGCGACCAGGACCTCAAGTGTGGAGAACTATCCTGGATTTAAAAAAATTTCAGGACAAGGATTGATAAACAAAATGGAGAAACATCTTCAAGATTTTGACATTGATATTAACCAAGGGGAAGAGGTAGAGGGAGTAAGAAAAAAGCAGAATTTTTTTGAGGTTAGAACAAATCAAAAAGACAGATACAAGGCAAAGGCAGTAATTGTGGCTACCGGAGCAGATCCCCGGCCTTTAGAAGTGCCGGGAGAAAAACAGTTTATTGGACGGGGCGTGAGTTATTGTTCAACATGCGATGCTCCATTTTTTCAAGGTAAAAAAGTAGCGATTGTAGGTGGAGGAAATTCAGGCTTTGAGGCGGCCTTGGATTTAGTTCCTTTTGCTACCAATATATATATTTATGAGTTTGGGGATAAACCGGCTGCTGATGAAATAACCCAAGAAAAAGTACAACGATATAAAAAAATTGAGGTCTTTTTACATACCCAAGTCAAGGAGATTAAAGGATATAAAAAGGTACAGTCAATTATCTATCAAGATAGACGCACAAAAAAAACCTATGAAAGGCCAGTAGAAGGTGTATTTGTTCAAATTGGAAGCATTCCAGCTACTGGCTTTGTTAAAGGATTGGTAAGTTTTAGCAAAAGAGATGAGATTAAAATTAACCATAGTACAGGTCAGACAAAAACACCAGGGCTTTTTGCTGCAGGAGATGTGACAGATACAAAATACAAACAGATTATTATTGCAGCTGGACAGGGTGCTGTTGCTGCTCTTTCCGCCTATGAGTATATTCAAAAATTCAAAAATTAAATCAATAAAAGCCAGAGAGATTTTAGATTCCCGGGCCATACCTACTATTGAGGTCGAGCTTGCAGTAGGAAATTTTTTTGTTTGTGCATCAGTTCCTTCTGGTGCTTCAAGAGGAAAATATGAAGCAAAGGAAGTAAGAGACCGCGGTAAAAGATATAGGGGAAAAGGAGTTTTAAAAGCAGTTGAAAATATCAACAAAATTATTGGTCCTCTTTTAAAAGGAAAGGATGTAAGAAAACAAAAAGAAATAGATTATTTAATGATTGAATTGGATGGAACCAGAGATAAATCAAAATTAGGCGCAAATGCTATTTTGGCAGTAAGTATAGCTATTTGCCGGGCTGGCGCGAAAGTAAAAAACCTTCCCTTATACCACTATATTGCCAAATTAAGAAAAGGACGAAACCTAACTTCTTCCCACACGGGACGAGGTCAGACCTCGTCCTCTGTCAATTTCAATTTGCCTGTTCCTTGCTTTAATATCATTAACGGAGGAGTTCATTCAGGAAGCCAATTAGATATTCAAGAATTTATGATTATTCCTCGGAAAAAATCTTTTTCTAAAAATCTCCAAGTAGCTAGCGAGATTTATTATTCTTTAAAAGAAATTTTAAAAGAGAACCTAGGTGCATTTAGCACAAATATTGGTGATGAAGGTGGTTTTGTTCCTTCTATTTTTGGCACCCAATCTGCTTTAGGTCTATTGATTAAAGCAATAGAAACAACTGGCTATAAGAGTACAAAAATCGGCTTGGACTGTGCCGCCTCACAATTTGCTAAAAATAACACCTATGTGTTGGAAAAAACACCTTTTACCAGACAAGGGCTTTTGGCCTTTTATTGTGATCTAGTAAAAAATTATCCCATTGTTTTTTTAGAAGACCCTTTTTCTGAAAATGATTGGCAAGGATTTCAAGAGATTACAAAAAAAATTGGTAGAAAACTTGTTATTATTGGCGATGACCTTTTATGTACCAATCCGGAAAGAATAAGAAAAGCACAAGAAAAAAGAGCTTGCAACGGAATGGTTTTAAAACCTAATCAAATAGGTACTATCAGCGAGGTCTTAGAGGCAGTAGAATTAGCAAAATCTTATGGCTGGAAAATTATGGTTTCTCATCGCTCAGGTGATACCTGTGATGATTTTATTTCTGATTTAGCAGTAGGTATTGGAGCTGATTTTATAAAAGCCGGAGCTCCAGCCCGCGGAGAACGGGTGGTAAAATATAATAGATTATTAAAAATTGAACAGGAGATTTTAAAATAATAAAAATTAATTGAAGCAGATAAAAACAGAAAATTAAAAAATATGGCTCAATTAATTTTATTAAGACATCTTAAATCGCAATGGAATTTAGAAAACAGATTTTCTGGCTGGGTGGATGTTCCATTATGTCCTCAAGGGTCTAGAAAAGCTAAAGAGATTGCTAAAAAGATATTTCAGTTTAGAATTGATGTTGCCTATTCCTCGCCTTTAATTAGAAACCAAGATACTGTGGTAAGGATTTTAGAGTATGTTGATAAAAAATATCCGATTTTTATTCATCTTGATAAAGGCAAGATGAGAAAATGGGGAAACTTTAAGGAAATCCACAAGGATTATCTGCCTGTTTATATCTCAGAAAAGTTAAACGAGAGATATTATGGAAAACTGCAAGGGTTAAACAAAGAGATAATTGCACAGAAATACGGCTATGAAAAAGTTCACCTTTGGCGCAGGGGCTTTGAACAACGTCCACCAGGCGGGGAAAGTTTAAAAGATACCTATAAAAGGGCAGTTCCTTTTTATAAAAAATATATTGAAAGGGACCTACGAAAAGGAAAAAATGTTTTAATAGTTGCCAGCCATAATAGCTTGAGAGCAATAATAAAATATATTGAAAAAATATCAGACCAAGACATTATCAATACAGAGGTCCCTTTTGCCGGAATTATCTACTATAAATTTGATAAATCGCTAAAATTAAAAGAGAAAAAAACCCTGTGAAAAAACCCTCTTAATCCCTCCACTACCACTTTTTACAAAAATTTGCTTTTAATTTATTAATTTGGTAGAATAAAAGGAAATGAACCCCCACACCATAACGAGCTTTAAATTATGTTCTTTGTATATATTCTGAAAAGTAAAAAAGATAAAGAATTATACATTGCCTATACAAATGATCTTAGAAAAAGATTAAAAGAACATAATTTAGGGCTTGTTAGAGCAACAAAATCAAGAAGACCTTTGCATCTTGTGTATTACAAAGCATATGCCTCAAAACACGATGCGACAAAAAGAGAACATAATCTTAAACTGCGTGCGAAAGCTTTAAGACAGCTTAAAAATAGAATTGCAAGCAGTCTTGAAGCATAAGCTCGTTTGGTGTGGGGGTGAAAAACTTTAATAAAAACTTAATACCTCTTTTTATTATTGCGGTTTTAGCTATTGGAGCGCTTGTTTATTTTAACCCTTCTCTATTTACAAAAAAACAAGATAATCAACAAAATAATGAAAACATCTTATCTGCTCAGGAAGTAGGGGACAAGGTTATTAAATATGTTAATGAGTATCTTTTGCAAGGACAGGCAACTGCTTCTTTAATAGAAACTCCCATAGAACAAGGCGGGGTATATAAGGTGAGTTTTGAAATACAAGGTCAAAAATATGATTTCTACGCCACTAAAGATGCCAGATACCTATTTCCTCAAGTAATTGATTTAGTCAAGGAGGCAGAAAAACGGGCTTCAAAGACCATTGGTGATTTTTTCACCAGCAAAGATGAGCTTTGCTTGGACCAAGGGAAACCGATTATTTATTTCTTTGGTTCACAGGGCTGTCCTCACTGCAGATGGGAGCATCCAATTGTAGAAGAGGTTGCTTCAAAATTTAAAGAAAATATCGTGTTTCATAACAATATGGGGTCTCAAGAGGATGTGGATGTATTTTCAAAATACAGCGAAGGAGGAGTTCCTACTTTAGTTCTTGGTTGTAAGTATTATAGAACTGGTTCTGGTGAAAGATTAGGCAAAGAACAAGAATCTAAGATATTGACTGCTTTAATTTGCAAATTAACCAAAAACCAGCCGGTTGATGTATGTAATAAAGTCCAAGATTTAATAGATAAAATATGATAAAACTTTATTCCTCTCCAAAGTGCCCTTATTGCTCTGCTTTAAAGGCATTTTTAAAGGAGCAAGAGATTGAATTTGAAAACATAGATATTTCCAAAAATAAAAAAGCCATAAAAGAAATAGAAGAAAAAACAGGAAAATACCAAGTGCCTGTATTAGATATTGATGGGAAAATCATACAAGGTTTTGATAAAGAGAAAATTTGTAAATTGTTAAACATTAAAGTGTAACTGCCGACTACCTTGGTAATGGAGGATTGTTACCAAGGGTAGCCAGACACTACACATTAAAAAAACTATGCCAATAAAAATAGCAATAAATGGTTTTGGCAGAATAGGACGGCCTACATTTAGAAGAATTTTAGACAAACACCCTGAACTTAAAGTAATAGCTATTAATGACTTAACTGAGCCGAAGATTTTAGCTCATCTTTTGAAATACGACTCTCTGTATGGAATCTACAACAGGCCTATAAAGTTTACTGAAAATAAGCTTTTAATAACTGGAGATAAAAATCAGACGGTTCAGGTTTTTGCTGAAAAGGATCCGGCAAACCTGCCCTGGAAAAAATTGGGAATTGATATTGTTTTAGAGTGTACCGGCGTGTTTAGAGATTTACAGGGCGCCAAAAGACATATTCAGGCAGGAGCAAAAAAAGTGATAATCTCTGCACCTGCTAAAAGCCCAGAAATTCCTTCTTATATTTTAGGAGTAAATCAAAAAAAATTTAATCCTAAAACAGATGAGATTGTTGATATGGGTTCTTGTACTACTAACTGTTTGGCTCCAGTAGCAAAGGTTTTAAATCAAAACTTTGGCATTATAAAAGGGTTTATGACTACTGTTCATAGTTATACTAATGACCAAAGAATTTTAGACCTACCCCATAAAGATATAAGACGAGCTAGGGCAGCAGCTGTAAACATTATTCCTACTACAACTGGAGCTACCAAGGCAATTGGAAAGGTTATGCCAGAGCTTCAAGGAAAGTTAGATGGAATAGCAATGAGGGTGCCCACGCCGGTTGTTTCAATTTTAGATTTAATTTGTGAGGTGGAAAACAAAACCACTAATGAAGAGGTAAACTTTATTTTTAAAAAGGCCTCTCAAGAAGATGACCTAAAAGGAATTTTGGGTGTAGAAGACGCTCCTTTGGTTTCTTCTGATTATAAAGGAAATTCTTTTTCAGCCATAGTTGATGCTAATCTAACAATGGTCAAAGACAATTTGATTAAAATAGTTGCCTGGTATGACAATGAATATGCCTATGCCTGCCGTTTAGCTGAATTTGCTGAGTTTGTAGGCAAAAAATTATAATATACTTGATTGAATCTTTCTGAAAAAATTTTAAGAGCTATCCTTTAGGGATAGCTCTTACACTATAACAAACCAGAACGGTCGTCGTATTTTGTTATGATTGCCCCGAGATTAGCATGGTAACAAACTAGAACGATCGTCCTAATTTGTTATGGTCTGTACCGAGATTAGTATAATAACAAATACACCAAGATTGGCATTAACAAACCAGGACGATCGTTCTGATTTGTTATAAATCAGTTGTCCTTATACAATACTACTATTTTCAGCTATCCACAGGGATAGCTTTTTTAATTGAGAGATTTAGGGTATAATATCAAAATAGAGATTAAGAATAAAAAAATTATGAGCAAGCGAAGACACCAAAAAAAATATCAAAAAGAAATAAAAAAAATTACTCAACAGATTGTTAAAAATTATAAGCCGGAAAAGATTATTCTCTTTGGCAGTTTTGCTTATGGAAAACCAAAAGAAAACAGTGATGTGGACTTATTAGTAATTAAAAAAACAAGAAAAAAATTTGGCTCTCGTCTTTTTGAAGTAGCTAAAGTTATTGATTCTGATATGGGAACTGATATTTTAGTTTATACTCCAACAGAGTGGGAAAAGGGATTAAAAAGAAATTATTATTTTTTCAAAGAAATAAATGATAAAGGAAAATTAG
>CAYNVZ010000024.1:0-7373 GCA_964400775.1 uncultured Candidatus Saccharibacteria bacterium
GATGTTCAATTCTTGAGCCACCAAAAAATCGCCGAGAGGCGATTTTTTTGGTGGCTGGGGAGGTAGGATTCGAACCTACGATATACCTGCTCCAAAGGCAGGCGCCTTACCACTTGGCCACTCCCCATCGTTTATTATTTTTGTTATCACTTGCTATTATTGCTTTCTTTCTATATTATTATTTTTTTATTATCTGTAAAGTTGACTAGGGGTTATTGAAGGTTAAAAGGGCTTCTTGTTCCCATCGCTTTTCTGCGAAAAGTAATAGGGTAAGCCGGGAAAGAAGTAAAGATGTATAGCTATCTATTCTCTTTTTTATTTTTTATTTTCACCAATTGCTTCAACTACTGCTAATTCTATTGGCAGTTGCGGAATTGAAGAATATTTTATTTGGTTTTCTGCTTGCAAAAATAGTTGTAAGAGTTTTTGCAGTTCTGACTCTGAAAATGCCTTTGTCTGGGTTTGGAGTTTTTCTATTTCTTCTTTTGTTAAGCCAATGCCTGAATGATTTTGTAAATCAGGATTGATTTTTAAAAGCAGTCCTTTTCTTAAATAATCAATTAGGGTTTTAATGAATTCCTGAGGGTCATTGCCCTTTTCCAGAATTTCTTGCAAATAGGCAATTGTTTTGGAGGCATTTCTTTGAGCCAAGAAATCAACAAATTGCGAAACCGAGCTCAAGTCAACAATTCCTAATAAGTGTTTAATTTGTTCTTTAGTGATTTTTGCCTTTTGGTCCAAGGTATAGGAAAAACTGATAACCTGATCAAGCAAGCTTTCAGCATCGCGGATTGAGCCCCTTGCCTGGGTAGCAATAAGCTCTAGGGCAGGTTTTTCAATCTCAATTTTTTCTTTTTTACAAAGAAGTTCCAGTCGTTGAGTAATCTGCGCCAAGGTTAGATTCCAAAAATCAAATCGTTGGCATCGGGATAATATAGTGGCAATCATTTTTTGAATTTCAGTTGTGGCTAAAATGAAAATGACATGCGCTGGCGGTTCTTCCAGGGTTTTTAATAAGGCGTTAGCTGCTTCACGGGTTAATTGATGTGCTTCATCTATTATAAACACCTTATATTTTGACTTACTGGGAGTAAAGCTTATCCCCTTTCTTAGTTCTCTCATCTCATCAATTCCCCTATTTGAGGCGGCGTCAATTTCTATTAAATCAATTGCCCTGTTTTGGTTGATTTCAATACAGGAAGAACAACGGTTGCAGGGTTCAAATTCATTTGGCTTTCTGTTTTCACAATTTACTGCCTTAGCTAAAAGCCGGGCCATAGTTGTTTTTCCTGTTCCACGAGGGCCAGAGAACAAATAGGCATGGGAGATCATTCCTGAACAAATCTGATTGGTTAGGGTTTTAACAATGTGTTCTTGTCCAATAATTTCTTTAAAGGTTTTTGGTCTGTATTTTCTGTATAAAGCTAAAGACATAGGGGTTTATTTTTTAAACACAATGAATTTATAGCCAACAAAGTTCCAAAGCATACCGCAAAATGTAGCAATAATTGCGCCGAGATTTGCCCAGAGCTTGGGAAGAATTCCAAATTGAGGTCCTATAATATTTACCACAAAAGAAGCCACAGCTACATTAATTATAAGGCCAATTATAGCTACGCTAAAAAATTGAAAAGATTCGCCAGCAGAAAGGGCTGTTTCTTTTTTTTCAAAAGTCCAGAATTTATTCCATAAATAGCTGTTAATAGTGGCTGTAATAAAAGATATTGTCTTGAAAATAGAGAAAAAGAAGCCAGTGCTTATACCAGAAATCAGCATTAAAAGATTTAAAACTCCCAAGTCAATAAAGGTGTTTAGAGTGCCTACTAAGATAAATTTAGCGAATTGGAAAATAGCCAGAAACCTTTCTCTTAAAAAAGAAGCGGTAATAATTCCTAAAACAGCTAAAATTGGCAGGACAATCGGTGTAAATTTGATTAAATCAAAATCCCAACCAATATTTTTAGCAATTAAAATTATCAGCAAAGCGTCTGTTTCGCCGATTACAACAGCAGAGATTATGTCCTGTTTTTTTACATCCATAAAATTATTTTAAGGTCTATAAGCCCATCATACCATATATTTCCAAAAAATAAAGAGGATATTATAATCCTCTTAGTTGTTTATTAGTTGTAATTGTAATGTATAAGTAGATATCCTTGTCTGACTGATTCTTAGTTTCAAGGCGATTTTTTCTTGAGGCCATTTTTCTTTTATTTTTCCACTGGAATTTAGTTTCTGAAGAGCCAGGTATATTGCTGCACTACTGAAACCTACAGGATTTTTTTCAATAGCAAGTCCTTTTTGCTTTGCCTTTTCTAAAATTCTTATTGCTTGTTTTACTGCTTTGTCTGCTATGTTTGGCTCTAAATCAAGCTTATTTGTGAGATGCCAGACATATTGGATTAACTCAGGCCTGGGAATTTTCAGGTTTAACTCTTTTCTTATTCTGTTATAACTGGTTTCAATATCATACCTTGTCAATCCTGTTTTATCTGATAGTTTCTTTATGCTCATTGCCTCAGGATATTTTTTTTGTTCAAAGTACACTATAGCTGTCATTACGCTTTGAGGGTCTCTTCTTTGCAATATCTTTGTCTCTTTTGTCACCCTTTCATACAATTTGAGACACTTTTGTTTAAACTCTGCAGGAGGTTCTTCATCAGTGTATATCTTATCGCATAGGATTTTTAATAACTCTTCTGGCTTTAAAGAATACTCGTCTCTGATTTCTATTTCCTCTTGAGAAGGCTTTTGAGACAGCTTCATTTTTGCATTATTCTCTGAAATATTCAGAAGTATTTTTTCTCTTTCTTCTTTAGTCAATACCTTTTCCAGTTCCTTGCATCTGAGAGAGACTGTTTCCCAACTTATTGCTTCTTCTTTTAGAAATTCATTGAACTCTCGTTTGGTAAATTCTTTGTTCAATTGACTTGCTAGAAAAATGGCACTAACTACAGTCGTTTTAGGATCTTTACCCGCAACAAGGCCGTTTTTTACTGCCTTTTTTATTATTTTGACTGCCTTTTGCTCGCTTCTTCCACTTAGTCCAAGTTTACTAGCAAATCTAGGCACAAAGTCCGTTGGTGAGGTAGGAAGTATTTTTATACCTAAACCTCGACATATTACTTTATAAGTCCTTCCTATCTCTTTCTCTTTTCTACCAGAGATTCTTTCAAGTTCTGTTAAGCTTTTCGGCATCTGGTGTTGTTTTGATACAAGAAAAATTAACGCTGCTATAACGCTTTCTATTGACCTACCTCTGACAATTTTCTTATTTACGCATTTTCTATAAATTTTAGCGCACTCTTCTTTCTGGCTACGGGGGATATTCAAAAAATTGCACATTCTGTCCAATTCAGGCAAGGCAAAAGATAGATTTCTATCAAATGTTTCTTGAATTTTTGACATCATTTGCAATTTTCTTAGTCGGTAAAACTGGGACATTCTTTCAAGCGGTATAGGTTTGTTATGGATATCCCTATCATATTTGTCGATTTCTGTAGTTAGACCCATTCCTTGTTTTAATAGGCTAATAGGGCCACCTGTTCTGGCTCGCTTACTTGCTTGCTCTGCGTCAAAAGCTCTCCATTCAGGACCGAAATCAAACAGATTTTCTTTTAAGACCAATCCACAATTTCTACAAAAAACTTCGCCATGCTTGTAGTCAGTGTTGATAGAATTAACACTGCCACAGTTCGGGCATACATTTTCATCATCTACAACCGGTTTTTCAGTGGTTATAGTTTTTCCAGCCATTTTTTTCACCTCATTTTTATTTTATAATTAATTGTCAAACAGCTATAACAATGCTATCATAAATCTAATCATTTGGCAATAGGAATGGCAATAGAAATAAATCAGTGGAGAGAGAATACAGTCAAAAGAGTATGGATACTATTTTAGATGCTATTGGCAATACTCCCTTGGTAAAGATAAATAAGTTAAATCCTAATAAAAAAGTAGGTCTTTTTGCTAAGGTTGAATTTTTTAATCCTGGCGGTTCAGTAAAAGATAGAGTGGCTCTTTCTATGATTGAAGGAGCAGAAAAAAGGAAAGAGCTTTCAAAAGATAAAATTGTTTTAGAGGCAACCAGCGGAAATACTGGAATTGGCTTGGCTTTGGTCTGTGCTGTGAAGGGATATAATCTTTATTTGGTAATGCCTGAGTCGGTAAGCGAAGAGAGAAAAAAAATTTTAAAGGCCTTTGGTGCAAAGCTTATTTTTACTCCGGCAGAAAAAGGAACCGATGGAGCTATTGAAAAGGCATATGAAATGGCAAGAAAAAATAAAAGATATTGGCTGGCTGACCAATTTAATAATCCTGATAATCTTTTGGCCCATAGGCAAACTGGAAAAGAGATTTGGCAGCAGACCAAGGGTAAAATTACTCATTTTATAGCCGGAATAGGCACTTCAGGAACCTTAATGGGAGTAGGGAGATTTTTAAGAGGCAAAAATCCAGATATAAAAATCATTGGAGTTGAACCTTATTTTGGGCATAAGATTCAGGGCTTGAAAAACCTGAAAGAGGCGTATAAACCAGGAATTTTTGATAAGGCCTGTTTGACTGAGAAGATAAATGTTAAAGACGAAGATGCTTTTGAGATGGCTCGTTTATTAGCAAAAAAGGAAGGTATATTCTGTGGTATGTCTTCTGGTGCTGCTATGTTTGTGGCTCTAGAAAAAATAAAAAATCTTAAAAGAGGTTTAGTGGTTGTTCTTTTGCCAGATGGCGGAGAGCGTTATTTAAGCACTGATTTGTTTTAATTATTATGTTGAGATTATACAATACCCTTACAAGAAAAAAGCAGATTTTTAAACCTTTAAAAAAAGGAAAAGTGGGCATTTATTCTTGCGGTCCTACTGTTTATGATTTTGCTCATATTGGAAATTTTCGTTCCTATGTATTTGCTGATATCTTGCGTAGATGCTTGGAATATAAAGGATATAAGGTAAGGCATATAATGAATATCACTGATATTGACGATAAGACAATCAAAAGGTCAGCTGAAGAGAAAATAGGCCTGCGAGAGCTTACTGAAAGATACACCCGAGAATTTTTTAAAGATTTGGAAACACTGAATATAAAAAAGGCAGATGTTTATCCCAGAGCCACAGAACACATAAAAGAGATGATAAAAGCGGTAGAGACATTAGAAAGAAAGGGCTACGCTTATGAAAAATTAGGTAGCGTGTATTTTGATATTTCTAAATTTAAAGGTTATGGCAAGCTTTCTAAAATTGATCTTAAGGGTATCAAGCCCGGAGCCCGGGTTGATTTAGATGAGTATGAAAAAGACGCGCCCGGCGATTTTACCCTACTTAAAAGAAGCACCTTGGCCGAGCTAAAAAGAGGGATTTTTTACGATACAAAATGGGGCAAAGTAAGGCCGGGCTGGCACCTTGAATGTTCAATTATGAGTATGAAATATTTGGGAAAGACTTTTGATATCCATACTGGCGGTGTTGATCTGATATTCCCGCATCATGAAAATGAAATTGCTCAAAGCGAAGCGCTTACTGGCAAGAAATTTGTCAATTTTTGGCTCCATAATGAGCATTTAATAGTAGAAGGAAAAAAAATGAGCAAGTCCCTGGGTAATTTTTATACCTTAAGGGACCTAATTAAAAAGGGTTTTTCCTGGCGGGCAATTCGCTATTTTTTAATCAGCACTCATTATCAACAAAAGGCAGACCTTAGCTTTAAGAAACTTAAGGCCGCAGAGAATTCTTTGCAAAGAATTGATAATTTTCTAAAGAAACTCTTTGACATTTCAAGGTCTAAAAAGTCAATTTCTCCAGCAGTTTCTACGAGAACAAGAAAACGATTGTTAAAAATTCTTAAGCAAGCAGAAAAAAATTTTGAAAGGGCCATAGATGACAATTTAAATATACCAAAAGCATTGGCAGTGCTTTTTAATTTAATAAGAGAAGTAAACAAGGTTAAACAAATTGATGCTGAAATGGCTCAGCGGTTTCTAGATTTAATAAATAGATTTGATGCTGTTTTTGGATTAAAGCTTTTAGAATTAGCAAAAAGCAAAAGTAAAGTCCCCAAGAAGATTTTATTATTAGTTAAACAAAGGGAGAAATATCGTTTGCAAAAGGATTGGAAAAAAGCTGATGATATCAGAAAAAAAATAGCCAAACTCGGCTATCAAATTGAGGATACTCCAGAGGGACCTAAAATCAAAAGCTCAAAAATAAAATAAGCGAGTTTACATTTATAATACTTTATTGACAGCTGTCTAAATAAAAAAACCCGGATAAAGCGGGTTGTTTTTTTTAATTTTGTTATTAAAGAAATTCAGATAAGGTTATGGCAAAGGTCTTACCGGTGTATGCATCAGGGTTGCTTAACCTGGTTAAGCAACGCCTTTATAGTGTTGCTATATATCATAGGGAAAGTGCAAGGGGTTGAGATTTTTTAAAATTGAGATATACTAAACAATATGGACGAGAATTCTTTTAAAAATTTGGAACTGCCTGATAGATTACCGCCACAGAACATTGAGGCAGAACAGTGCTTGCTAGGGTCTTTAATGTTGGACAAAGATGCCATTATTAAAATAGCTGATCTTCTAACGCCCCGTGATTTTTATAAAGGCATTCATCAGAAAATTTTTCAGGCAATTCTTGACCTTTTCAAAAGAGGAGAACCTGTTGATTTGATTTCAGTTTCCAATCGGCTTAAGGAAAAGAATGAATTAGAAGATATAGGCGGTAGGGGTTATTTGACCAGCTTGATAAATTCGGTTCCTACCGCTTCTAATGTTTTGAATTATGCTGAGATTGTTCAGCGAAAAAGAATCTTGCGTGACCTGATTCAGGTTGGTCAGGAAATTGGTCTTATGGGCTATAAAGAGACCGAGGATGTGGATATGTTATTAGATGAAGCAGAGAAAAAGGTTTTCAGCATAGCTCAAGGTTCTTTGAGTCAGGCATTTATACCTATAAAAGCCACATTGGAGGAGGCATTTGAGAGAATAGACAAACTTTCAAAGCACGGACAAAACTTAAGAGGACTGCCAACTGGATTTAGAGACCTTGATAATATCTTAGCCGGATTGCAAAAATCTGACCTTATAATTTTGGCCTCAAGACCCAGCTTTGGAAAGTCCTCCTTGTCTCTTGATATTGCCAGGCATATTGCTATAAAGGAGAAGGTGCCGGTAGGAATTTTTAGTTTGGAAATGTCAAAAGACCAGATAGTAGACAGATTAATTGCCTCTTATGCTAATATTGATTTATGGCGCTTGAGAACAGGACATCTTTCCGCAGAGGGAGAAAATAATGACTTTAATAGAATTAATCAAGCAATTGGTGTCTTGTCTGAGGCGCCAATTTTTATTGATGATGCAGCCAGCTGTAATG
>CAYNVZ010000024.1:7383-9351 GCA_964400775.1 uncultured Candidatus Saccharibacteria bacterium
TTTTGCAAATGCGGGCAATGGCAAGACGGCTTCAGGCCAGCCACGGCTTGGGTCTTATTATCATAGATTATTTACAGCTGATAGAATCGCGGAGTCCGCATTTAAGCCCTGTTCAGCAAATGACTGAAATTTCTCGTTCTTTAAAGGGTTTGGCTCGGGAGCTGGATGTTCCGGTTTTGGCTTTATCTCAACTTTCCCGAGCAGTGGAACAGCGCACTCCTCCAACACCTCGTTTATCTGACCTCCGCGAATCTGGCGCGCTTGAGCAGGATGCCGATGTAGTTTTGTTTATTCACCGGCCTGATAGATATAGAGAGGATGCTGAGAAAAATATTGCTGAGATTCTTATTGCCAAACACAGAAACGGGCCTATAGGAATGGTAAAGTTATATTTTGACGAGCAAAGGGTTTGCTTTAGAACTATTGAGAAGTATGAGCAAGAAGCCCAGGCGCAGGAAGAATAATATGTACTCCCCTTCTATTCAAAAACTCATTGACCAATTTAGAAAGCTGCCTACAGTAGGACCGCGCACAGCGGCTCGCTTTGTTTTTTATCTAATCCATCTTCCCCAAGAGGAGGTTGAGGATTTAGCAAATTCAATTTTGGAGTTGAAAAGAGCAATAAAAATTTGCGAGTTTTGTTTTAATTCATTTGAAGGAGAAGGCAACCTTTGTCCAATTTGTTCAGATAGAAGTAGAGACAGAACAACGCTTTGCGTGGTAGAGAAAGAAACTGATTTAATTTCACTTGAGAATACAAAGGCATATCAAGGTCTTTATTTTATTTTAGGCGGTACGCTTTCTACTTTTAAAAACCGAGATATTGAAAAATTAAGAACAAAGGAGCTAATTGAGCGGGTGCAAAAAGCCAATTTTCAGGAAGTGATATTAGCACTAAATCCAACCACAGAGGGAGAGGCAACGATTTTATATCTTGAACGGCTTTTAAGACCCTTGAATGTCAAGGTTAGTCGTCTTGCTCGCGGATTGCCAATCGGCGCAGAATTAGAATATGCTGATAAAGAAACCTTAAAGAGCGCCTTAGAAAGAAGGAAATAAAAAAAGAAAGCCCTAATGAAGGGCTATAAAATAAAAGAACTATTTTTCTTTTTTCTATTTTCTTCTATTTTTTTTCTTAAGATCTCAAGTTCCTTCTCAGGAGGAAGCTTAAGATCACAGATGGTAGCTTCTGTTAAGCTACCATCTTCTTTTATAATCAGGGTCATTTTTGCTTCTTCTTAACTCATAACTCGGTTTGGAAAAAGAAAAGAAAGAGAGAAAAAAAGAGATAAACTCCTATCCGCGTTCGTGTGAATAATCTTTGATCAGTCTCAACTCGCCTTTGTTCGTGACTATAACTGTATCTCCTGCTTCAATCCACCTTTTACTGCTGTATCCTTTTATCTTTGATCTAAGTACCAGTACCATCTCTGGGGGCTCCGGAGGCATTTTGTATTCTATGTCCTGAAGAACCACATAAAGTTTTTCAGGTTCAGGAGAATAAACTATATGTAGAATTCTGTATTCTTTGCCAACTGTTAATCTTCTCATCTCTCCTGGTGTTCCCCGCGCCATCCATTGCCCATAAGAATAGGCAAATACCATGAGGAGTATTACTGAAATCACCAGTATGGTGAGCACCGACCACCTTTCATTTTTTCTCTCATGTATATCTATAATAGATACTATCACTCCCAAAAACAACATTATTCCCCCAAAAAGTGCCAATGTCATTAACAATATTTGTAGCATTTTCACCTCCCTATCTATCTGCCATCACCAGAAACCTGACATTATCAGATTTCTTCAGGGCATTAAACTGACAATTAACTATTTAATTGCCAATTTACTGCCCTGAAGATTTCCTCTCTTTCTTTATATTTTATTCAAAGAACTCTTTTCTTTCACCTTTTCCCAACCCACAAAGAGTTAAATCCGAAATCCGAAATCCGAAATTCTAAACAAATT
>CAYNVZ010000025.1:0-8897 GCA_964400775.1 uncultured Candidatus Saccharibacteria bacterium
CGAGAATAACTGAATTAAGACGAATTTAAGTATACTCGCCCCGTAGCATCCGAGCGAAGCGAGGATTGCTTCGGAGTGAAAAAGAAAAAATCAAAGAGAATTCTTTTTGCATTTTAATCTTTCATTTTGATTTTTGAGATTTGCATTTTGCATTTAATTTTGAGCATTTGAACATTCGAATTTGCCTGCCCAGCACCACTTTTGGAACAAAAGTGGTGCTGGGTGAAGATTTCGAAATTCGAGATTCGAATTTATCTAAGTTTTGAGATTTGAGTTTTGAGATTTGAGATTTGAATTCGCTTTACGCTTTGCGCTTTGAGCTTTGCGCTTACATTGGTAAAAAATTTACCAGTTTGAATAAATTTATGAACAGCGAAATATCTTTAATTTTAAGAATTATAGAACTATGGTGGTGGGTTCCAATGCCTTTTATTCTTTACTTTAAAGCAAAGGAGCTTTATCTCTGGTGGCGGCAGGAGGTATGGTTTAGCAAGCTGGAGTATATTCTTTTAGAAATCAAAATCCCTAAAGAAATTTCAAAACCTTTGCGGGCAATGGAACAGGTTTTAAATTCTATTTGGGCTATTATATACGACCCGCCAGGAACCTGGAAAGAAAAATGGATAGACGGACAGCATCTTATTTCTTTTTCTTTAGAAATTGTTGGTATTAATGGTATTCCGCATTTTTTTATTAGGATTCCAAAGGTTCATCGCCGGGTTATTGAATCTTGTATTTATTCTCAATATCCAGAGGTAGAGATTTCTTTAGCTGAGGATTATACTAATTATATCCCTTCTGATATTCCCAATAGATATTGGGATATTTGGGGAAGCGATTTTAAACTAGTCAGAGATGATGTTTATCCAATCAAGACCTATTCTAAGTTTTTTGAAGAAAAGGTTGAAATAAAAGAAGAGAAACGGTTGGATCCAGTAGCCGGTTTGTTGGAGGCGCTGGGAAAGCTTAAAAAAGGAGAGCAGTTTTGGATTCAGATTATAGTCAGGCCCCTTTTAGATGAGACCGAGTTTAGAAAAAAAGCGCAACAGATAGTGAATAGGTTAGTAAACAGGCCGAGACCGCCTAAGCCAAAATTAATAATTCAACAAGCTGTTGATGTTTTAGTAAAGGGCATTCCGCCTGGTGGCGCTCCAAGAGAAAAAGAAGAAATTATTCCTCCAGAGATGAAGCTTACACCTGGTGAGAAAGAGATTGTTGAAGCAATAGAAGAAAAGGCCAGTAAGCATCTTTTTGAAACTACTATTCGCGCGGTTTATATTGCCAAACGAGACGCCTGGTATAAGCCCAGGGTCAAAATTATATTCAGCTTTTTAGGTCAGTTTGCCAGTATGCATCTTAATGCTTTTAAGCCGATTGGTAAAACAAAGACAAAAATTGTTTATTGGTTCAAAAAAAGACGGCTTTATTACAGACAAAGACGAATGTTTGCTAAATATAAAGCTAGGGTTTCTCCTTTATTTCCTTTTCCAGGAGGCACCTCTATTTTAAACAGCGAAGAGTTAGCAACTATATTTCACTTTCCCAGCAGGGTTGCTGCGCCAGCTCCTTTTGTTCCTCGGATTGAAGCGAAAAAAGGAGAGGCGCCACCCGGATTACCTACAGAATAAATAACGACCGAATTTTTAGAATTTCCAAATTCCAATATATGTGTGCTTAACTTGTCCATGGGTGTGCTTAACTAATGTGTGTGCTTAACTAAGTTAAGCACAAGTGTGATTAAGCACAAGTGTGTGTGCTTAACTAAGTTAAGCACTGGAATGTGTGCTTAACTAAGTTAAGCACTGGAGTTAAGCACTGGAGTTAAGCACTGGATAAGCACTGGAAGTTGAGCAATGGCAAACAAATTCAAATTTCCAAATTCCAAATTCCAATTTCCAATTTTCAATTAATATTGGAATTTTGGTCATTGGAAATTAATTGGAATTTGGATATTGGATATTGGAATTTTTACTTAACTTAATTATGGAAAGAATAAATTTTTTTGCAGAAACTACATATAGAAATATCCATAAAAAATTTGGTATAAAGCAGGATGATAGGCGTCGGCATATGTATATAGTAGGGAAGACGGGAATGGGAAAAACCGCCTTATTAGAGAATATGGCCATCCAAGACATTCAAGCAGGTGAAGGTGTTGGCTTTGTTGACCCTCACGGCGAGGCAGCAGAAAAGCTTTTAGAGTTTGTTCCTTCCAACAGAATTAATGATGTAATTTATTTCAATCCTGCTGACCTGGACTGGCCTATTGCTTTTAATATTATGGAAAAGGTTGATGTAGAATACAGGCATTTAGTGGCAGGGGGCTTAATGGGCGTGTTTAAAAAAATTTGGCCAGATGTCTGGTCAGCCAGAATGGAATATATCTTGAATAATTGTATTTTAGCTCTTTTAGAATATCCTGGTTCAACACTTTTAGGTGTAAATCGGATGTTGGCTGATGCTGAGTATAGAAAAAAGGTAGTAGATAAAATCACCGACCCAGTAGTTAAGGCATTTTGGACTCAAGAATTTGCCCGTTACACCCAGCGATATGAAGTAGAAGCTACAGCAGCTATTCAAAACAAGGTTGGTCAGTTTATCTCTGCGCCCTTGATTAGAAATATTATTGGCCAGGTTAAGTCAACCATTGATATGAGAGGGGCTATGGATAAAAAAAGAATTTTAATCCTGAATTTATCTAAGGGAAGAATAGGAGAAGACGCCTCCCGTTTGTTAGGGGCACTTTTAATTACCAAAATTCAATTGGCAGCAATGTCCAGAGTGGATGTGCCAGAACAAGAAAGACAGGATTTTTATCTTTATGTAGATGAGTTTCAAAACTTTGCTACTGAGTCCTTTGTAAATATCTTATCAGAGGCAAGAAAGTATCGCTTGAATTTAATTTTAGCCCATCAGTATATTGCACAGATGGAGGAAAAAGTAAGAGATGCTGTTTTTGGCAATGTGGGAACTATAATCTCTTTCCGTGTAGGAGCAGAGGACAGCGAGTATTTAGAAAAAGAATTTAGCCCTGAATTTAATGCTGAGGATTTGGTTAATTTAGCCAAATATAACATCTATTTAAAGCTGATGATTGATGGTCTGGCCGGTAAACCATTTTCTGCCCGTACCCTTGCTCCTTTTCCTGTGCCGGAGAAAAGCTACAAGGATAAAATCATTAAGCTTTCTCGACAAAAATATGCTAATTCGCGAAAAGTTGTGGAGGAAAAAATCAGCCGTTGGACAAAGTCATTTATCTTACAAGAAGCACCTACTAGCACTCCTGTTCTTTACGATGCTCAGTGCTCTAGATGCGGTAAATGGATAAAGGTTGCCTTTAAGCCAGATGGAGTTCGGCCTGTTTATTGCAAGTCCTGTTTGAAAAAAATAGAAGAAGAAAAGACAGAAACAAAACAACAGGATACCGGGGTTTCTTTAATTCCTTTTGTTTTACCAAAAGAAAAACCAAGAGAAAAAAATAAAGATTCAGAAGAGCAAAAGAGGAAAAAACCAGATATAAAAGAAGTGAGACAGGCGATAATAGATGCCTTAAAAGGTTCCAAAGATGCGAATGAAAAAGAAAGTGTTGACTCCAAAGAAGAATCTAAAGAATCTAAAGAAAAGGAATCTAATTCAGAAAATTCTATCCAGAGAAAAAAACGGGGAATAATTGAACCAGGAGAAACCGTAAGGTTCTAATTTCTAATTTTCAATTTCTAATTTCTAATTTTCAATTTCTAATTTCTAATTTTCAAACTGTTTAGAAATCAATTTATTGAAAATTTCACCCTGTGAAATAATTTGCGAAGTAAATTAAAAATCAAAGATTTTTATTTCACAGGGCAAATAGAAATTGAAAATTAAAGATTGAGAATTTTTAGTTTATGAAAACTCTTCAGGACTTTAATTTCAAAAACAAACGGGTTGTTGTCCGTTGCGACTTTAATGTTCCCATTAATGAGAAAGGGGATATTTTAGATGATTTTCGTATTAGGCAGGTCTTGCCTACTATTAGATATTTGATAAAAAATAAGGCAAAAGTAATTCTGATTAGTCATCTGGGTAGGCCAGAACCGAGATTTGAAATTTCAAGTCCACGACAAATTTCAAATTCCAATGTGGAAAACTCAGAACTTAAAAAATTTAGCTTAAAACCTATTGCCTTGCGATTAGAAAAATTATTGGAAAAGAAAGTAATTTTTTTACCAGATTGCATCGGAGAAGGAATAAAAGAGAAGATAAATAAAATGGAACAACAAGAAGTAGTGCTTTTGGAAAACCTTAGATTTTATAAAGGTGAAAAAAATAATAACCGAAACTTCGCTAAACAGCTGGCAGAATTAGGTGATATTTTTATCCAAGAGGCCTTTGCCTGTTGTCATCGTTCTCATGCTTCAATTGTGTCTTTACCTAAATATCTGCCTTGCGGGGCAGGTTTTTTATTGGAAAAAGAGATAAATTCCTTGCAAAAGATTATCAAAAATCCCTTACAACCGTTGGTGGCAATAATAGGAGGAATAAAACTAGAAACAAAAATTAAATTAGTAAAAAAGCTTTCTCGGATTTGTGATTTTGTTTTGGTCAATAGCGTTTTGTCTTTGGAGATTTTGAAAAAGAAGATTTTTTTGCCAGAAAGTGTAATTTTGGCTAAAGATGTTAATGTTTCTATGGAGGTTGCTCCTTTTGATATTGATTCTAAAACTATTGATATTTTTTCAGAAAAAATCTCCCAAGCAAAAACCATTTTTTGGAATGGACCCTTAGGTAAAATTGAAAAAAAAGAATTTCAAAAAGGAACAAAAGAACTCGCTCAGAAAGTTATTGAATCAAAAGCGTATTCAGTAGTTGGAGGCGGAGAGACAGTTCAGTTTTTAAGAGAGATAGGCCTAATAGATAAATTTAGTCATGTTTCTACTGGTGGTGGTGCGATGATTGATTATCTTGTTGGTGGAAAATTAGCCGGCATTGATGCTTTGGATTAGCTTAAATCAGGAAATAAAAAAGAAAAAAGTTATGCAGATAAAAAATCTTAGAAAAGTAGCTAATAGGATCAAAAAAGCAGTAAAAAATAAGGAAAGAATTATTCTTTATGCAGACGCTGATCCTGATGGGGTTTGTTCAGCTGTGATTTTAGAAGAAACAATTAAAAATTTAGGAGGAAAAATTACTGCCTGCTATTTTCCTGACAGAGAAAAAGAGGGTTACGGAATAAATAAAAAGGCCCTTGTTTTTTTAGCAGAAAAATACGCGCCGACATTGTTTATTTGTTTGGATTTAGGGATAGCTAACCATAAAGAGGTAGATACAGCTAAGAAATTAGGATTGGATGTGATAATAATAGACCATCATACTGTTTTAGACAATATTCCCTTGCCCAAAGCATTGATTGTGGACCCGAAGCAAAAAACAGACAAATATCCTTTTAAAGAATTATGCACTGCCGGGCTTGCTTATAAGCTTTCTGAGATTATTTTAGGCAAGAAAATGGGAGAAGGTTTAAAGAATAGCTTTTTAGAGCTTACAGCTATTGCAACTATTTCTGATATGATGCCTCAGATTAAAGATAATAAAATTTTAGTTGAACAAGGGTTAATCGCGTTGGAAAATACATGGAGACCTGGGCTTCAGGTTTTTGAAGGAAATATTCAAAAAATTATTTCAGCTCTCAATGCTGCTGGAATAGAAAATCATCTTAACCAGGCATATCTGCTTTTAACAGCTTCTTCTCTTCAAAAAGCGGAAAAAATAGCAAAGGAACTTAGCGAAAAAAGCAAGCAGAAGCATTTAAGGATTGAGCAGATAACAGAAGAGGTAAAACTAAGAATTTCTAAAAAAACAGAAAAGAAAATTGTTTTTGAAGGAGATTCTTCCTGGCCATTGGTTTTAACAGGCCCTGTGGCTAGTCGGATTTGTCGGGAGTATAAAAAGCCCACCTTTATTTTTCATATGGGTAAAAAACAAAGCCATGGAGCAGTTCGGATGCCCCAGGGACTTGATGGAGTCAAGGCAATGACAAGCTGTTGTAAGCTTTTAAAGACCTATGGAGGTCATCCGCCAGCTGCCGGATTTTCCTTGGATAATGAAAATCTAAAGGAGTTTGAACAATGTTTAATTAAATATTTTCAGAATTTATGAAAAAAATTATTATTTACACAGACGGTGGGTCGCGGGGCAATCCTGGACCTTCGGCAATCGGGGTGGTCATTCACAATGAAAAAGGACAGATTATTAAAGAATATTCCCAATATATTGGAAAAGCAACTAATAATGAAGCTGAATACCAGGCAGTGATTTTTGCTTTAAAAAAAATTAAACAATTATTTGGAAAGAAGAAAATAAAAGAACTGAATATTGAGATAAGGTCTGACTCTGAATTTTTAATAAGACAGCTCCAGGGAAAATATAAGGTCTTAGAGCCCAAAATCCAATCTTTGTTTTTACAGGTTTGGAATTTGAAGATTGATTTTGGTAAGGTATCATTTTTTTCTATCTCAAGACAAAAAAACAAAAGAGCAGATTTATTAGTTAACCAAGCACTGGATAGTAAAATTGACAGGATTTTATGATTTTGCTATAATAAACTCAGCTCAAGTAGACAAGGCAATCGCCCCCCACCATTTTTAGTATAAATAAGACCTAAAAAGTGGTGGGGGGAGGAAAGTCCGAACACCCCTTCGCTAAAATACTTTTAGCGAAGAGCAGGATAGCGGGTAACGCCCGTCGGCCGTGAGGCCAGAGGTGCGAACAGAGACGCCCGACTCCGCAAGGAGGAGGGCTCCCAAAAATTTTTTTTTGGGAGAATCTTCTATAAGTTTAGGATTTTTTCCTAAACGAAATGAAGGGTGAAACGGCTAAATCCTTATCCGGGTGCAAGAGCAAACCCCCGCCCCACTTTTGCCGCGCAATTCCTTTGCGAAAAAAGTCCGTTGGACTTTTTTTTCGCCTGAGTTTACTAAGAGAAATATTGATAATTTTAATTCTGCCCGGAATTGTAAAGCAAAAGTGGGGCGGGGTGAAAGGTAGCTCGCAAAGATAAATGATTGCCTCGCCCTGTTAAATCAGGGTCAGACAGAATTCGGCTTATTGTCTGCTTGGGCTGTCCTGCATCGGATCTTGTGCTGGTGCGGGGCTTTTTTATTTTTTAATAATAAGCTAAAATAATTAAATGTTTTACCGTTTTTTAAACTCTCAGACGAAAACCGTTATTTCATCAGCCGGGATTTTAGCGGTTTTCTCTTTATTAAGCCGGTTTTTGGGACTAATCCGCGACCGTCTTTTAGCTGCTAGTTTTGGAGCTGGCCAGGAGATGGATATCTATACCGCAGCTTTTCGTGTTCCTGATTTGGTTTATAACATTTTAATTGCCGGCGGCATAGTGGTGGCTTTTTTGCCCTTATTTTCAGAATATTTTTTAAAGGACAAAGAAGAGGGCTGGAAGATGGTAAACTGTGTCTTAAATGTTTTTTTATTTTTACTTATTCTTTGTTCATCAATTCTTTTTATCCTTGCCCCTTGGCTGATTGAATTTATTGTTCCTGGTTTTGATGTTTCAAGTAAAGTATTGACCATTACCTTGACTCGGCTAATGCTTTTGAGCCCGATTTTTTTTGGAATATCTTCTATTTTTTCCGGAATTCTGCATTATTTTAACCGATTTTTGGCCTATTCCCTGGCTCCTGTTGTTTATAACCTAGGTATTATTTCTGGGATTTTATTTTTTGCTCCTTATAATAATTGGGGAATTTTTGGAGTCGGACTTGGTGTAGTTTTAGGCGCCTTTTTGCATCTGGCAATTCAGATAATTCCGGCTTTCAACTGCGGTTTTAGATATAAACCAGTTCTTGATTTCAAATATCCTGCTATTAGAAAAATTTTCACCTTAATGATTCCTCGGACTATTGCTATTGCTAGCCAGCAGATTAATCTTATTGTGATTACCGCCATTGCTTCTACTATAACCACTGGTTCTATTGCTGTGTTTTATTATTCCAATAATATCCAGCATCTTCCTATTGGGATAATCGGTGTGTCTTTTGCTACTGCCACATTTCCTTTGCTTTCTAAAACCTGGGCCAATGGACAAAAAAAAGAATTTTTACAAGGTCTGTCTTCAAGCTTTCGTCAGATACTTTTTTTAATAATTCCTGCCAGCGCTTTAATGTATCTTTTAAGGGCACAGATAATAAGGATAATTTTGGGCACTGGTCAATTTGGCTGGTGGGAAACACGATTAACATCTGCCTGTTTGGGAGTGTTTTGTTTAAGCATTTTCGCCACTGCTTTAATTCCTTTAGTGGCTCGGGCTTTTTTTGCTTTTCAGGATACAAAGACACCTACATTAATCAGTGTAATTTCAGTAGCTTTTAATATTGTTTTGAGTTTTGCCTTTGTTTGGCTTTTGCAGTTTCCTAACTTGTTCTATGGCTTTATAAAAAACGCTCTTCGTCTTCAAGGAATTGAGGATATTAGTGTAGTGGGCCTTCCCTTGGCTTTTTCAATTGCTACCATTTTTCAATTGACTTTGCTTTTATTGTTTCTTTATAAAAAAATTGGCGACCTTGATATAAAAGAAATTAGTTATTCATTCCTGAAAATAATTTTAGCCACTTTGATAATGAGTGGAGGAGCATATTCTGTTCTTTATTTAACTGCATTATTTCTAAACACCAGAACTTTTTTAGGGATATTTTTCCAGGCAGGTATTGCAGGTGTAATAGGGGTTTTAATTTACATCACAGTCACTTTACTTCTTAAATCCCAAGAAGCCAAGGCATTTAAGCACCTTATTCTTAAAAAACTCCACTGTTAAACCAGCTATCCATCTACAGCTATCCACAGGGACAGCTTTTTTGATTGAGAGATTTAAGGTATAATATCACTAATGAAACATCTATTCA
>CAYNVZ010000026.1:0-8789 GCA_964400775.1 uncultured Candidatus Saccharibacteria bacterium
TATTCTCTGACCATTTTGGCAACAGAATGGATAAATAACTCTTCCACTTTTCTGGGAAAAGTGGTGAAAGCAATAATCAAATCGTTACCAAAGTGATTAGCATTTACAGATAAAGATAAAAAATCGTGCTTTTTATTATAATAGCACGATTTTACAATTTACCAAAATATCTCTATAGAAAGAATTTTCCAAGAAGAGGTTTTATCAGTATCAAGGTCTGTAAAGTTATTCAGCTGGAGGTAACTTTTATTAAGTTCCACTCTTACTTCTTTGTCATTTTGAGGTTCAATATATATCAACCCCTTGTCTGTCTGAAAACAATTAATGAAGTGTCCTGATACCTCACCGTTAGGGCTCTCTTTTGTTTTAAGGAACACTACACCTGCCCGGATCCCTTGTTTCTCTGCATTATTATTAAGGTCCCGGGCGAATTCTAAGCAGACATATTTCCCTTTAATATACCTATTAAAATTGGTTTTATCTTTAGCCAAAAACTCTTTCAATTCTTTATAACTAGGATTATGCAGGGTTTCTTTACGTGCCAGGGTGTAGCCAGTTTTATTTCCCTGATTGTATCCTATCTTGTAACAACAAAACATTACTCCTCCTGTAATTAACACTGCGGTTACAATTACTGCAATTACAATTCCGCGTTTTATTTTCATTCAAATCACCTCGCTTCATATTCTTTTTTAAAACAAAAGCTGTGCTGTTATTACAGCACAGCTTTTGTTGTTTTGTCAAGCGTAGAACGCTTTAAAGTTTAAGGTCTTCTAATCCTTCTGATATTTCTTTATTCTCAGAAGTTTCTTTTTCTTCAGCACTAGTTGCTGCCTTAGAGGTCTGACCACCTTCTGGTTCTTCAATCTTTAAATTCACTCTAGCGTGATTTTTAAGACCAACAATTCGGACTAAGTTTCTAATTGCGCGGGCTGTTGCTCCCTGTCTTCCAATTACCTGACCCATATCTTCAGGGTTTATCTTCAGAGAGAGCAACACTCCCATCTCGTCAACCTTTCTTTCAATTTTCACATCTTCTGGGTGGTCAACCAAGGCCTTGACAACGTACTCAAGAAACTCCTTGTCTTTCTCTTTTGCCATATATTTTCTTTCTTGAAAATTAACTCTTATCTTATTAATAAGTAATTACAATAATCTCGACCTTTTCTGTGATTCACTCACTAGAAGTATTTTAGCACATTTTATTTTTTTGTCAACCCTCTACACATTCCTTTCTTAATCTTCCACCACCTTTCGCCGAAAAGCGGTAAGGGTATTCTCTGCAATGGAACTCTGGAGCCGTCTGTCGGATTCGAACCGACAACCTATGGTTTACCCGCCTGCCAAAGCCAGAGCCCATGATAGGGTTCGGGCCGACAACCTATCCCTTTTTATTTAGCCGGTAGCAGGAATCGAACCTGCATACGTGGTTTACAAAACCACTGCTTTACCATTAAGCTATACCGGCATAAAGGCCAGGGTTGCTTTTCCATTAAGCTACATGGGCTTTGGCTCTGGCGGGCAGGCAAAACCATTGCTCTACCATTGAGCCAAGACGGCATCTCTTATAAGGCCAGAAACATTTTATAGTTTTATTTACTTTACTATTATTTTTTTCTCCTTTTTTGTGCTTCTTTCCTTTTTAATTTTTTCCCAATAACCGTCTGTTAAATTGTTTCTTTTTTTAATGGAGCGAGAGCGTAAACTGGCAATCCATTTACTAGTGAGTTTGTCGGTTTTTAGAGCAAGAAATTTAAACCTTAGAAGGAGTTTTTGTAAAAGTTTTTCAAAAGAAAGAGATTTAATAAAACTAACTTTAATTTTCTCTTCTAAATCAAAAAATGAATTTTTTATTGAAAGGGGTTGTTCAGGTTTTTCAGGTAGTTCAGCCAATACTGGAATTTTTCTAAATAGAATTATAGCCATACCGCAGGTACTGCCAAATAAAATTATTTTAGCTATAAATTCATACATTTTTTTAGCTCAAAGCTCAAAGCGCAAAGCTACAGCGTAAATCTTAAAACTAATTCATATCTCAAATGTTAAAACTCAAATCTCGTGCCGTCGCCAAGATTTGATTTATTGTTTTGTGCTTAACTTAGTTTTGTGCTTAACTTGTGCTTAACTTAGTTAAGCACAAGTTATTTTATTGTTTTGTGCTTAACTTAGTTAAACACACAAAGTAGTTAAGCACACAGCAGTTTTGCGTTTTGAGCTTCATTAAATTTCATATCTCACAAATCTTTTTACTACAATGTTTTCGCCCAGCTTAGCAATATAATCATTAATGATATCCTGAACAGTTCTGTCCGGGTCTTTAATAAATGGTTGAGAAACAAGGCAGATTTCTTGCAGATGTTTTTTAATTTTTCCTTCAATAAATTCCTGCATTATTTTTTCAGGCCTTCCACTTTCAGAAAATTGTTCTTTATAAATTTCTCGTTCTCTGGCAATTACATCCTCAGGTACATCTTCTGGTTTTATGTAAACAGGCCTCATAGCTGCTATTTGAAGCGCTAGGTCATGAGCTAATTTTTTAAATTGCTCTGAGTTTTTTACAAAGTCGGTCTCACAGCGAATATCCAAAAGCACCCCTACTCGCTTGTTGGTGTGAACATAGGATTCAATTAAGCCCTGTTTTGTTTCGCGAGAGGATTTTTTTTCAGCTAACTCTTTGCCCCATTTTCTTAAAATCTCTTTCGCCTTTTCCAAGTCACCATTTGCCTGTTCTAGGGCCTTTTTACATTCAGTGATAGAAATATCAGTTTCTTTTCTAAGTTGTTTGATTTGTTCAATATCTATCATATAAATTCAAAAATTAAAAAAATTATTTTGGATTTTGTTCGTCCGCCAAAGACCCTGTCATTTAACAAACTCGGACAGGACTTGGTGTTTGAATTTATTTTGAATCTGATGTTTTAGATTTTGTTTTTGTTATTACTTCTTTTGTTTTATCTAATATATATTTTACTGAAGAAATAGCATCATCATTGGCTGGAATAGGAAAATCAGCCAATGTGGGATCAACATTTGTATCAGCTATTCCAATAACTTTAATTCCTTTCATTCTTGCTTCTTTCACAGCCAATGCGTCCTTTCTCATATCTAAAACAAATACCGCTTCTGGAAGCTTTTCCATATTTTTAATTCCCTTGAATTTTTTCTCAAGTTCTTTCAATTCTCGGTCAATTTTTATTCTTTCTTTCTTTGTATATTTTTCTAATTCTCCACTTTCTCTCTTTCTTTCAAGTTCTTTATAGTATTCAATTCTTTTCTTTATTGTTTCAAAATTGGTAAAAGTTCCTCCCAGCCATCTCTCATTAACATAGGGCAGGTTAATTTCTTTAGCTGTTTCTTCTACTAATTTTTTTATAGGAATTTTTGTTCCTACCAAAAGCAGATTTTTTCCTTGAGAGGTAATCTCCTGGATATATTCTAACGCCTTTTTTAAATGTTGAGCTGTTTTTTCTAAATCAATAATATGAGTGGTGTTTTTTATTCCACAAATATAAGGACGCATTTTAGGATGCAGTCGAGAGGTCCTGTGGCCAAAGCAAACACTTGCCTTTATCATTTCGTCAATGTCAATCCCAAAGTCACCCTTGCCTGTTGTTATAGTTTCAGCAGGGGCCTTGGCAGAAGAGGGTTTTTTGATTTCTTTTTTTTCTTTTTTAGCTTGTTTTTCCATTGGCCTTAATATATCATATTTAAAAATTGGAAGCAAGCACTTGACAAGTATTTTAGCATAAGTAATCTAAAATTGGAAACTTAAAAAAAGAAAATGGACAAATATCCTGCAAATGAGGAATACAAAAGGGCAGTAGATGCGTTGGTACACACTCTCATCCGGCATCATCAACCAGGAACAGCTCGTATTGTGGCTCAATGCCTTCGTAAGGGCTTTAAAAAGAGAAAGAGAAAAGTATCAGGACTTGCCAGAAAGAAAGCAGAGATAGAAACAAGGACCTACATACTTACCGGCGAAGCAGTGCCAGCAATAATATCAGCAGAAATAAGAGGAAGACCATTGAGTCCGGAGGAGATTAACAAACTTACCCAACGCATCAAAAATAGAAGTCCTTTGCCAAAGCCAAAGCCACTGGATTATTATTAATCCAGTGCTTTTTTAAAATTTTTTATATTTAACATCGTTTCTCCTTTAAAAAAGCAGAAGGTAATCCTTTTTAATTTTTCTCTTATTATTTTTCTGCGAAAAGTGGTAGGGAGAAACAGGGATATAGGTAGAGAGCGAAGAACATTTATTCATCGCGGGATATTGCTTTTTTTGAACAACTTTGTTAATATAGAATATATGAAAGACAAAATTCATCCTAAGTATTACCCAAATGCGAAAGTCCGCTGCGCCTGCGGAAATGTTTTTACTGTGGGTTCAACCAAGGAATTAATAGAAGTGGAAATCTGTTCTAAGTGCCACCCATTTTATACTGGAAAAAAGAAGGTTATTGACACAATGGGAAGGGTAGAAAAATTTAAAAAGCGCTTATCTCAGAAAAGACAGGAAACTGAAAAGAAGAAACAGCAGAACAAAAAAGAAAAGCAACAGAAACAACAATAATGATAACAGAAACAAACCAAAACAAAGAGATTTCAGCAGTAATTATGGAAATTCGAGCCGGAGCTGGCGGAGAAGAAGCATGTTTGTTTGCTCAAGACCTATTTAAAATGTATTCTAAATATGCACAGTCATGCGGATGGACGCAGAGAATTTTAGATTTTAATAAATCAGACCTTGGTGGTTACAAGAATATAACCTTTGAAATAAAGGGCAAGGAGGCATGGCAGGAACTAAGATATGAAGCTGGAGTACACAGGGTGCAGCGAATTCCAGCTACTGAAAAAGGAGGAAGGATACATACCTCTACTGTTTCTGTGGCAGTGCTTCCCAAGGCAAAACAAGCCCAAGTTCAGATTCGGCCCCAGGATTTAAAAATTGAATCATACAAAGCATCCGGGCCGGGTGGACAGAATGTTAATAAGAGAATGACAGCAATAAGGATTATTCATTTACCTACTGGAATAGTAGTAACTTCTCAGGTAGAAAGAAGTTTACAGCAAAATAAAGAGAACGCCTTAGCCATTTTACAGGCAAGAATTTTAAAAAAACAGCAGGATGAGTTAGAGCAAAAAATAAAAGGAGAGAGGCGTTCTCAGATCGGTTCTGCAATGAGAGCTGAAAAAATCAGAACCTATAACTTTCCTCAAAACCGGCTCACTGACCATCGTATAAAAAAAAGCTGGCATAATCTTGAGGATATAATGAATGGAAAATTAGCGCCAGTAATTAAAAAATTGCAACAGAAACTAAAATAAAGGTTCAAATAGATTATAACAAACAGATTATAACAAAATCGCGCCACAGCGCGGTTTTGTTATATATGGACAACTGGTAGTTCTATGGCAAATCCCTGCTATAGGAGTAATTTCTTATAATCTATTTTTCAATAATGTCAATATCTTTTTGAATCTCAAGGGCTAACTTCATAACTGAATTTCCATAAAAGCTGTATCTTTTATTGGTACTGCCAGAAAAATAAATCATAGCTGCTCTCCATTCACTATTATAGGTTTGCTTGTCAGCTCCGCAATCTTTTAGATACAAGGCACAAGCTAAAAAAGCGTCTTTAATAACCCAGGGATCAGCTGGCCTTCCAATTATTTTTTCTACCTTGTCTTTGTATAAAACCCAGGTAGAAGGAATAAATTGTGCCGGGCCCATAGCTCCTCCCCAACCATAGCTCATAGGGCAGGAAACCAAGGTATTATAAGGATCTCGGCCTAGTTCCTTAGTTATGGCTAAAAAGGGTTGGACGTCTCTTGAGGGCTTCATTACCCGGCTTATCTTTTTGCCGGTGCGTGCTACTACGCCTTCGCCTGTCTTGGGATTTTTTAAAAAGCACTGACCTACATTTTTACCGATATTTGACTCTTGTTTTAGAATAGCTAATAAAAAAGCAGGCCTTATTCCTGTAATAGTTTCTACATATTTAGCCAGTTCATATGCCTGTCCAAATGTTGGTGCTTCAGGTATACCAATTAATTCAAAAATTCTTGCTCTAATTTTGGCTGCCTTTTCTTCTGTCTCTTTTTTTTCACGAAGATATTTCTGATATTCTGCCTCTGTTAGTTTTAAAAAGTATTCCTGCTTTTTTTTAATTGCCTGGCTTTCTTGTTTTTGAAGGATCTGGATTTTTACCATTCGCTCTAAATCCTCTTTTTCTTCATCTAAGGATTGCTTTTGATTCTCCAGATAGGTCTTTAGGGATTTAATGTTTTCTAAAAGTTCTTTATTTTTTAGGTTAAGAATTTCTAAGGCAACTATGTTATTAAAAAAACCAGAGAGTTGTTTTTCAGAGAATAAAATCTCAATAAGAGACCTCTGGTCTTCCTCATAGATTGCTCTTAGAATTTCAACCAACTTTCTTTTAGAATCTTCAATCTTTTGACTAGTTTTATCAATAGATGCCTGGGTGTCTTTAATCTGCAAGCTAAGATCCTCAATCATTATATTGCTTTCTTTGATTTGGAGGTCTAACTTGTAGATTTTATTCCTTAAAATATAGATTTGATTTTGAAGTGTCTTTTTTTCTTGTTCTGTTTTGGTTATATCTGCTTCATACTTAGCAATTAATTCTTCCAATTCTTTTAACTGCTGTTCTAATGCTTCACGCTCTTTGGCTAGGTCTTTTTTATTCTGAGCAAATCCCTGAAATACGGGCAAAGCCAAAAACAAAATTAAAACAAGAATTAAACTCAGCCCGAATATTAATTTATTAGTTAGTTTATTGTTCGGTTTTTGTTGTTTCATTTTCTGTTGTTTTCTCTGTTTCGCCTACTTTTTCAACCTCTTCAACCTTTTCTTCTATTGGTTGTTCTAATTCTTTCTCAACCTTGGCCGGAGGAGTTACGGAGGCAACAATTTCTTCTGGTTTTCTTAAAATCTCTATATTTTCCCCTACCTTTATATCTTTAACCAAGATATTATCTTCAAAGGTCTTAAGGCCTTCTATATTCACTTTGATTTCATGAGGGAGGTCTTGGGGAAAGGCCTTGACCTCTATCTCTTGGATATTTTTGACCAATGTTCCGTTTAGTTCTTTGACAGCAGGAGCTGTTCCTTCAAAGACCAGAGGTATCTTGGCTTCAATTTTTTCTGACAAAGGCGGTTGATAAAAATCAATATGAATAAATTCATCAGTTAAAGGATGTCGCTGAATATCATAAATCATAACTAAAGGTTTTTCTTTATATTTTTCAATTTCCAGAGAGATTAAAGAGCTTTCACCTGCCTGTTTATAAACCCTTTCAAACTCTCTTTTGTCTACACTCAAAAGCAGGTTTTTTGAGCCAGAGCTATTTATATTACCTGTTTTGCTTGTCTTTTGACCAGGTCCGTATAAAACAGCAGGCAAAACGCCCTTTTTTCTAAGGGCTTTTGGATTTTCTTTTTTGTCTCTAATTTTTGCTGAAAGATTGAGCATAACCTATTTTTTTCTAATAATAAATTTTTTTTCTAATTTCTTGAGGGTTTCTACTATACCTGTATATTCTAACTCAGACATAGACAGCATTGCCGGTCCTGAAAATCCTTGTCTGCGTATTTCTTCGGCTTTTTCAGATGCCTTATTTCTGACATAGTCCCAATAAGGATGGTCAAAAACATCAGCTGGTTCAGTTAATTTTCCGTTTTTTACAGAAAAAGCAAGGCAATTTACCACCGGAGGGCCATCAAAGAAAGAAATAGAGGAATTTTTCTTCACCGGCATTAAAGGACCAATATGAGAACCGCGCATAAAGCCAGAAACATAATGACTAATTGAATAAGGAGCCAAAATTTCTCCAGTGGCTGGAAAATCATGTTGTGCTCTTACTAGCATTACTGGGTCATCCTTGCCTACATATTTCCCAGCGATGTTGTGAAGCCGAGTAGTGCTAGCTGAAACCACCTGTTCTCCTGAAGCCCTTGACCATATTGACTCTACCACAAATCTTCCATTATCTCTCAATAAAGCAGAAATATCATAGATTTCTTCTGGGCAATTTAATTCAATAATCTTGTCAGCTTTTGTATAAGCCACATCCATTATTACAAATTTAAATCCTTGTTTGAGTCGAGGGGATAAAATCAATCCCGGGGTATTCATAGGATCGCAGAAAGCCAGATATAATGGAAGATTATAGGCGCCTGGTTCGGTTTTATCAGCGGTAAACATCAGAAATGGTTCAGCTTTTCTTTCTTCTATTTCCATTTCTGCCACAGCCGGACCCATTCCTCTAACATTTTTAGAAAAGCTTGCCTTTAGCAAGTCCTGACCCGCACCGTAAAGTCCTTGTTTTTTTGCTGTATTTGTGCCTGCCAAAAAAGCGTCCCAGCATAATTTATGAATTTTAGGATTAAGCACTCCTTTTTTATGGGTGGTCAAAATAGCAATATCATCTCCGGTATGGCTAATATAAAAATCAATTATTAGATTTTTTCCTTTGTCTTTAATATAATTTTTTATTGCTTCAAGCTGTTTTTCACTGGGTTTAATATGACCACCAATGCTTCCAATATCTGCTTTTATAATACTTAAAGTAATTTTCATAGTTTTTAAAACTTGAAGCTTGAAATATAAACATAGGGTTTGAGATTTCAAGTTTCAAGTTTACAGTTTAATTTGTAAAAAATTTTTACGCTTTTTTCTTGCTAAAATCTTTTAAGAACTCAGAAAGTAGTTCCCAAGGAGTATCCGCAGAGAAGCGGGCATGGTTCGAGCGAGCGAAGCGAG
>CAYNVZ010000027.1:0-8554 GCA_964400775.1 uncultured Candidatus Saccharibacteria bacterium
CATAATTTGTATTTTTTCTGAAATTTTAAGCTTCTTTAAATGTTTATGAGAAATTTAAACTGTATAGAAAGGAGTAATCATTTTTTTCAATTTCTTCTTCCCATTGCTTTATATTTTTCCCATTTAGAGCTTTTAAACCCAAGGCCTTCATTCCATTAACGCTGAGCATTTTAATAACCTGTTTGGCAGGCATAACCGTTGCATCTAAATTAATTGCTTTTTGTAATAAACTTGCGTATTTGCCTGCTTCCCAGATGTCTAATCTATTAGAGCTGGCTGGTCCGTCAGTGCCCATACATACTAAAACATTGTTTTTTAGTAAGTCAGGAATTGGCGCAATACCAGAGCCAAGTTTGGAATTACTTAAAGGACAATGAACCACACTAACCTTTCTTTTTGATAATATTTTTATATCTTTAGGAGTAAGCCATACGCAATGGGCCAGCAGGGTTTTTTCATCTAGCACGCCCAATTTTTCTAAATACTGGACCGGTGTTTTCCGGTATTTTTTGAGGGAATACTCAAATTCTTGTTTGGTTTCAGCACAGTGAAGGTGATAAATTGCATTATATTTCTTGGCTAATTTTTTTGCCTCAATAAGATGCTTAGAGCTCACAGTGTAAATTGAATGTGGAGCTACTGAAACCTTTATCAAGGGATGGCTTTTATACTTTTTTAGTAGTTTTTCAGTAATCAGCAGACCTTGATTAAAATTTTTATAACTTGGAGTTGGGAAATCCAATAGGCCCTCTCCAATAAGAACAGGCATATTTTCCTCTATAGCTGCCTCGGCAACCTGGTCTTCAAAAAAATACATATCAGCAAAAAAGGCAATTTTATTCTTCTTCATCTCTTTAATGGCTCTTTTGGTTTGGTTTTTTACCATTTTTTTGTTCACTGTCTTTTTTTCTAATGGCCAAATGTATTTTTCCAGCCATTCTTTAAGTGGTTTATCCTCTGCTAATCCTCTAAAAGCAATCATTGCTGCATGGCAGTGCGCGTTAACCAAAGGCAGATTAAAATTTTTCAATAAGTTTGGCATAATTTTAGCACAATTTTGTTATCTGTATAGGACTGCTATTTTAATTTCTCCAAAAATTCAATTAGGCGACCTGGGGTTTGTTTTTTCTAAATCAAACATCAACCTAAAAGGCCATTATTCTTTTTCCGATTTTTTTTCTTCCATCTTTTATTTTTCATTTCTCATTTGTTCATTTTCTTAAATGTATAACATAATTTTCACGGTCGTGAAAAATATATTATAAGTAAAGGATAATGAAAAAGTGAGGGAGGAAATGTGGGAAATGATAGAGATTTTTTATTTTTTGACAAGGACCTTTCCTTGAATGATTTTATTGGCTGGTCTGCCGTGTATTATTGTTTCTCTGGCGAATTGCTGTTTGCATTTAGGACATTTTAAATCTCCCTTGGTATAATCTTTTACAATTTTATCTTTATAGCATTTAATCAAATGGCCTGATTTATCTTTATGATATTTATACAAAAGCGTTTTACAATTTTGACAATATATCTTTATTGTTTTCATTTAATTATTCTGGCTAATATCTTAAAGTCCTTTTTAAGAGTTTTCATCATATTTGGATTATACACTGCTACAGCAGGATGATAAAGAGGAATGATTTTCACATTGTCAAATTGTCTACCTGTTTCAAAAATCCTGCCGTGAATCTTACTTATACCCTGAATCTGAGTTTTAAGTCCATATTTTTTCATAATGTAGGCAGTAGAATAATTTCCCAGGGTGCAGATTATTTTTGGTTTTATGATTTCTATTTGCCTATCTAAATATGGCGCATAGGCCTGGATTTCTTCATTTGTTGGGTTGCGATTCCCAGGAGGTCTGTCTTTTACGATGTTGGTGATATAAACCTCTTGCCTTTTGATATCTACAGAATCTAAGAGTTCATCTAAAATTTTCCCTGCTTTTCCGCAGAATGGACGGCCGGTTTTTGCTTCATTAAGTCCTGGCGCCTCTCCGATAAACATTATCTTTGCCTGGTGATTGCCCTCTCCGATGACAGGATAAAAACCATTTTTAATTCTGTATTTATATAACAGGCAGTTCTTGCCTTGCAGAATTTCTTGTTTAATTTTTCTTAATTTTTCTAACCGTTTTTTGTTTATTTTAGTTTCAGGCATTTTTTTATTTTATCTAATGGTTCCTTTTGGTTTGGATATGTGAGTACCTTATGTAATTGCTCTAAGGTATGCCATTTATGCTTTTCCTCTCCTTCTAAGAAATGTACATCTTTATTGGGGATTTGGATTAAAAAAGCGTGTTCATAACCAGCTGTGTTGTTTCTGGGGATTTTTACATAAACCTTGGTTTTTAGGTCAATAATACTTATCGGTTTAACCCCTAGTTCTTCTATAGTTTCTCTTTCTGCAGCATCTTTTAAGGATTCATTTTTTGTTTCCTCTTTGTCGCCAACATGACCGGTGAGCACTACACAGTCCCCTCTTTTTCTATGTAGAGTGAAAAACTCTTTCTTTCCTTTATTGTTTCTGTATATATACATTATTACCTTTACAACTTTTTTCATCTTGTATTTTTATCTTGCAAGCTTAGATAATAATGATCTGTCTCTCTACATATAATTTTATCAAAAATTGTTCATTTAGGCGAGCTTCTAGAGTAGTTGACAAATTTGAAAAAGAAATGTAATATAAAATAAACTTGCTTTTTTTAAAATTAAAATAAAAGGTGATAAAAATGATGGTAGCTGAGGATGTAATGACAAGAGGAATAATGAGTATAAAAAAAGGGGCCACAGTGGCAGAGGCAATGAAAAAGATGATGGACAGACGAGTGACTAGTTTGTTAGTTAAAATAAAGAATATAGAGAATAGAGAAAGTAAATCTTGCAAGGATTTTGGAATAGTGACCAGAAGGGATATTTGTTATGCTATTATTGAGAAGCATCCCTTAGATATTAAAGTAGAAGATATAGTTTCATTTCCCCTGGTCACAGTTCCTAGAGATCTAGCAGTAAGAGAGATTTTAGAGCTAATGAAAAGAAAGAATATAAGAAGGGTTCCAGTGGTTGACAGGAAAAACAATATAATTGGGCTGGTGTCAAACAGTGATATTTTAAGAGCTGTGACTATAGAAATACTGGAAGAAGAGATGCTTCCAAAAGAAGAATAAAAAATAATCAATGTTTTTAGAAATTTTTTATGAGGATACAAAAAAAATAGGAGCGTGTGCATTTTAAGACAAGTTAATACACGCTCTTATTTTATTTAATCTATTTCCCTCCCCCTACCTATTTCCTCCCCCTCCCGAAGGGAGGAGGATTAAGGAGAGGAGACGGATAATAACACTGAAACTGTTACCAAATTGGTTAGGCATTATAGCTTAACCTTTATGTATGGTTTATGAGATGATCTTTTCATCTATTTACCAACTACTGATTTTTCCAAATTTTGCAGAATTTGAAATAAGCCCTGCCCTTGCCAAGTATTTTTAAATTTGATATAAAGAAGTAGATGTAACAGGACATTAACATTTATAAATAACACGGAGGTGAAAAAAATGGCAACTGTTGAGGTAAAGGACTGTTCAGAATTCTTTGAATGGACAGCAGATAAGAAAGATCCGAACCGGTTCAGGTTGCTGTATTTTAAGGTACAGAATATGTTTATGATGCAACCAACTATTTCTACGCCCAGAATGGAAACAGTTATATTCAGAGAGGTAGGAGATTCGGATTTACTTGAGGTTAAAAAAGAGTTCAAAGGAGTAATGAAAATTTTTGAGTGTTATCGGATAGTACCCCAATTAGGCCTAATTGAGGTAGAGAATCTTGAACAGTTCAGAGAATTGACAAAAACTATAAAGGACTGGCAAAAACGCTATAAATTGATTTATACTGAAATTGAGGAAAAACTTATTTTACGGCCTGTTGTTTCTACCCGCCGGCAGATTACAGTGGTTTTGCCAAAGGCGGCTCCAGATGTTCTTCAAGCTATTGCTGAAGATCCTTTGTTTCAAAAGACAAGAATCTGGAAATGTCTTCGGTATATCTTAGATGAAGAACAAGCTCTGCCTAAAGCAGAAGAAGCTGTTTAAGCCAAAACAAATATCCTGTTATAATAAACAGGATATTTATTTTTAAAACAGATGCTCTAAAGCTTTGCTCTTCATTCTGATAGGATTATTCTGCTGGTTCAGTGGACACAGCTATTTTTTTCATTTCTTTGATAATATCAATTAGTTTTTTATGCGCGTCTCGCAAATACTGATTTGCTTCCTTAATAAACTGATGGACCTGTTTAAAGAGCTGGTTAGCATCAGCCAAGCTGGAGATTGCCTGATATTTTTCTCTGGCTTTGTCTCTTTTTTGTTTGGCTATTTCAATTTTCTGATTAAAGTCAGCCAACCAGGTCTCCAGTTGAGAGGTGTCTTTGCCAGCTGCTTTTAATTCTTGTATTTTATCAGCAATCTTTGAAGAGACGTTTTCAAATCTTTCAATTGCCCAATCCAATCTTGCTGACCAGATTTTTCCAATAATCTTTTTTACAAAAATTCGGTGTTTTTTCCAGTACTCTCTAATTTCTTTTGCCTTTTCTTTGATTTGAGCAGGCGAAGCAGTAGCAATCCCCTGCTTTTTATTTTTCAGCCAATTAATATCTTGTTCAATTTCAGCTATAATTGCTTGCCTTTCGCTTTCGGACAGGGACGGTTTATTAGAAACCCAACTCTTTAAAGATTCCAATTTTCTAATCAGAACATCTACTATTTTTTCTAAAAAAGCCCTGGCTTGTTTTTCATAAGCAGATTTGTTTTCAGCGCTCTTGAATTGCCTGTATTTTTTCCTCGCATTTAAAAACTGTTGCCGGGTGGTTTTATACCAATTTACTTCTTTAAGATATTGCTGGCGGGCAGATTGATATTTAGCTCTGGCTTCCTGGTTCCTTGCTCTTAAACTTGTGGCAGAAGTAAGCGAGGCAGACAATCCTAAAACTATTATTCCAGCTAGACAGTAGATGACAAATTTGTTTAAGTTTTTTATGCTTGTTTTCATAATTGTTTTCTATGGCTCCATTGTGATTTATAACAATGGTCCATAGCTTTTAACACTGATAATTAAAAACCGGACAATGACTCCTCAAGCTGGTCTAAGGAAGTATCTCCTTCAAATTCCTCTAAATCTGTCAGGTCATTTAAAATTCCTTCTAATTCAGCTGAAAGCTCTTTCTCTGTATCTTCTATGCTACTGACATCAACAGTTGGGGTTTGAGGTAGTTCCTGTTCTAAAGGCGTTTCTTCAGCTATAGCAGACATATCTTGTTCTAATGTGTCTAGGTTTTTATCTTCTGCTATTGTCTCAAGTTCTGAAATATCCTGGGAAAGACCTTCAATTTCTTGTGTTAGTCCTTCTGTTTCAGGAAGTTGGGCAGGTTTTGGTCCTTGAGAATACCAATAAATTCCAATAATTACAGCAATGATTATAACTGCTCCTACTAAAAGATAGACCTTTTCTTTCATAATAAATTTAAATGTTTGTTAAATTTGAGAGCCGACCTTTTTGTCTTATAGATACTCTCTGAGGATATTATATCATTAAGGTTTTTTTATTTCCATAATTATTTTTCCACAATAGGAAATGACACCTTATGTTATTAAATCTTTTTCTTTTATTCCAAAAACTGAAAGAATTCGTAGGCCAGCTGGAATAATTTGATGATAAATATAATAGTTGGTATCAATATCAGAAATTTTTGCCCATTCATAAGGAATGGCTTTATCTGAAATTTTTTCTCCTTTTTTTGAAATGACAAACATAATAATTGTTCCCGGCTCTACCTCTTCTCCTTTTTCTTTCATTTTTTTAGCACAAGCAAGATGAGGGGAAAGCGATTTATATTCTTCAATTGGTTTGGTTAATTGCTCATAAATTACTAAATCTTTTAATGAAATTTTTCTTGCTTTTAATTTTGAAATAATTTTTTTGCTATATTTGACAGCGCCTTTGATATCTTGTTTTTCAAGCACAAATTCTAAAACCTTTCTTTGAAGTTCTTTTGCTAAATTACACCAATCTTTTCTTACAGTTTCTAACCCTCTTATTAAAAGTTTTCCTTTTTCATCTAAAAGAGCATATCTTTTCTTAGCAGTGCCTTTAATTAAACCTTTAGGGATAAAAATTCCTCTCTTATAAAATCCTTGCAAATCTAACTCAATTACTCCAGGTAAAGTTTTATTTATTTTTTCTAAAAATTTTTCAATATCTTTTTTAAAAGTTTTTTCTTTTCCTTTTTTTGGCTTTAAAAATGCAGAATCAGTATCTCCATAAACTACCACAAAATCTTCACTTGCTTTTTCCATTGCTTGTTTAATCAACTTTCTTCCCCAAGCGGCTGATGATTGAGCACATTCTTTGCAGTACCATTTAGAAGCCGGGAATCCAAAATAGCCATAAACCGCATTGGCAATAATTTTTATCACATGTTGACGAGTATCTAAAAGATAATATCTTCTTGAATCTTTTTTTTCTTTTTTCATTTTCTTTTTAATCTCCCATCTTTCTTCTAAAAGTTCTTTGATAACCGAAGAAACAAATCCTTTTTTCTTTTTGCAAAACCAGAAATTGGTTTCCGGTACCTTAAAGCCATTATTTTTACAGCAGGAACAATTTAAAGTTTCAGGAGAAATATTAAAAGTGGCAATAATTGAAGGATAAAGAGAGCGAAAATCAACCACAGCAATATTTTCATGAATACCTCCTATTGGTTCTTTGACATAGCCACCAGTAAAAGTAAATTGCTTTCTTTTTAAAATCTCATCAAATTTTGGCTGATTAGGAATAACTTCTTTTAAATAATGGGCTTTTTTTGTTAAAAAACCTTCCACTAGTTGAGAATAAGTCATTCTTGAAGCATCAAAAAGGAGTTGGCCTGAAATTTTTGAGAGTTCAAAAATCTGAGAACAAAGTAAATTAAAAAGTCGAAAAGTAAGTTCAGAATCTTTTAAACAATACAAAGCCAATTTTTGCAAATCTTTTTTCTTTCTCCAGGCCTCAAGCAATTCCTGAAAATCCATTTCAATTTTTTTATCCCCTAAAAGTTCACTTGAGACCGCATTTAAGGTTAAAACTTCAGTTTCTAAATTTGGAGAAAGAATATTGTTTATAAAAGGAAAAAGATCAAGATGGACCCTTCCTGTAATTGAGGCTGCTGATGCCCTTCCTCTTCTTAAAAACTTAAACTCATCATTTTCTCTTCCAATTTTTAATTTCAATTTATATTCTTTTGCTCTTTCTCTTATCATTGGGAAATCAAAGGCATCGCCATTATAGGTTAAAATAATATCAGGGTCTTTTTCTTTAATAGTTTTTTCAAAATCTTTTAAAAGTTCTTTTTCGTTTTTTACCAGTTTTACAAAACCAGGATATCTGCCTTTTTTTCTATAAGTAGTCACTTTTTTAAAATTCTTTCCAAAATAAGAAATCATAATAATTTTTTCTTTTCCATTTTCAATATTGATTTCTATATCAAAGGCAATTGCTTTTAATTTCGGCTCTTTTTCAAGATTAACTGGAGAAACCTTTCCATTTTTTTCTTCAATCCAGGCAGGTTCGTAAATTTTGTTTTCAAGCAAAAACGAATCAGAAAAAGGAAGAGAATATTGATATTCTTCTAAAACCGTGCCCTTACCACCTCTTTTCTTCTCCAATTTTTTGACAATATCTCTTATATTTGAGGTATCAGGTGGCCGAAAACAAGTAATTTTAATAAAATTTCTCTCTCTGCCGTTTAATTTTCTTTTGACTATCTCTATTTTTTCTATTTTTTCCTTTTTTTGGGAAAGAATTTTTTCAATATCTTTTATGGCTTCTTTTTCTTTTCCTTTTTCTGGCAAAACAAAAAAATAAGGAGAAAAGTCAAAAACCTTCTCCATTGTTTTTCCTTTTTCATCTTTTCCAAATAATCTGGCCTTTGTTTTTCCAAAAGCATCAATAATATAATCTAAATCTAAAAGAAAAAACCTCATTTTGCTATTTATTTTAGCAAGAAAAAAGCAATAATGGAAGTTATTATTTAAAAATTAAAGAAATTAAAAAGAAAAATGTAGAAATGATAATAATCAAAGGACCGGCTGGAAGATGGACAATTTTAAAAAGTAAAATTCCTAAAAGAGCCGAAGAGGCGCCAAAAAATATGCTTAAGAAATTGTATTGAAATAAGTTTTTGCTTAAGTTTCTTGAGGTCGAAGCCGGAATTGCAACTAAAGCAGCAGTTAATAGGCCTCCGACCATTTTTACTCCTAAAGCGGTCATTATTCCAACAATTCCTAAATAGAGAAGATTATATTTTTTAACATCAATTTTTTCTGCTTTTGCCAAATCTTCGGAGATATTGATTAACACCATTTTAGGATAAATTTTTTTCACCAAAATCGCAATCAAAATAGATAAAATAACAGTTATTATAGTTGCTTTTAAGGAAACCTTTGTGATATCTCCTATTAGAGCGGTTTCTGCTTTTTCTATTGGCAAAAATAGAAAAGAAATTGCTACTCCAGAAGCAA
>CAYNVZ010000028.1:0-2611 GCA_964400775.1 uncultured Candidatus Saccharibacteria bacterium
AAGGGTCTGGCTGCCTTTTTCACAGTAAAATTCAAAATTGTCTGAGCCTGCTCAACTTTTTTTCCACGAATCAAATCAGCAACTAACCGAACCTTCCTCGGCGCAATTCTTAAATATCGAAGTTTGGCTGTAACAGACATAATCTTTATATAATCAATATAATCAATTAGTATTTACTCCTGTTTACTTTGTTTGCTCTTCTTTTCTAATTCTCTCTGCATCTTTCCTCCATGTCTTACGAACTTGGTCGTAGGAGCAAACTCACCAAGCTTGTGACCAACCATATCTTCAGTTACAAAAACTGGCACATGCTCTTTTCCATTATGCACCCCAAAAACAAATCCTACCATTTCTGGTGTAATGGTACAAGCCCTTGACCAGGTTTTGATAATAGTTTTGTCTTTTGGTTTTAATTTTGATATTTTTTTGAGTAATTTCTGGTCCACATAAGGACCCTTCTTAAGTGATCTTGTCATAGTGCGTTTTTATTAATTTAAACACGAATTATTTTGCTGATATTTGTGGATTTTTGTCCAAATCAGGAAGTTTTCTTTTTGCGTCTCTTAATAATCAATTTATCTGTCCACTTGTTTTTCTTTCTGGTTTTAACGCCATAAGCTGGCTTGCCCCATTTGGTTTTGGGATGCTTCATCCCAATACCTGTTCTGCCTTCTCCTCCGCCATGAGGATGATCGCAAGGATTCATCGCGCTTCCCCGCACTTTTGGCCTTTTTCTTAAATGCCGTGTTCTTCCTGCCTTACCTAAATTAACAAATCTATGCTCTGGATTGGAAACTACACCAATTGAAGCAAAGCATTCCCTAGGAACTTTTCTAATTTCTTTTGAAGGCATTTCTAAATGGGTATATTTGCCCTCGTGAGCCAAAACCCGAGCAGAGGCACCGGCGCTTCTTACCATTACTCCTCCTTTTCCTTCTTCAAGTTCAATATTATAAACCATTGTTCCTACAGGAATATTTTTCAACTTCATTCTATTGCCAGGAGCCAACGGCGTTTTTTCTGAGATTAATATTTCATCTCCTACCTTCAAATCCTGAGGTGCTAAGATATATCTCTTCTCCTTTTTTTCATCTTGGTATTCTATAAGCGCAATAAAAGCTGTTCTATAAGGATCATATTCCAGGGCAATAACCTTTGCAGGTACATTCAGCTTTCTTTGTCCGAAATCAATAATGCGATAAAGTCGCTTTGCACCTCCTCCCCGAGAACGAACAGTTATTCTACCTGACCTTGCCCTACCAGCTCTTTTCTTAAGCGAAATCAACAGCTTTTTTTCCGGCTTTTTTTTAGTCAAAACACTATAATCTATTCCTTTCCTCCCTCTTTGTCCTGGTGTCACTGGTTTATATGTTTTCATTTTAACAAAATGCCCTGTTAATTACTTTGACAAAGCTACTTAACGGGGCAATACTTCAATTTTTTGCCCTGGTTTTATTTTTATAATGGCTTTTTTATATCCCTTTTTCCATCCAGAAATTCTCCCTAATCTTCTTCTTTTAGAAGGAACATTTATTATATTCACTGACAAAACATCAACACCATAAATCTCCTCAATAGCCTTCCTTATCTCCACCTTATTGGCTTTTGGAAAAACCTTAAAAACATACTGATTGCTTTTAGTCAAATCAGTGGCCTTTTCTGTAATATGGGGAGCTTTTAAAATTCTATATGCCTCTTGGAACCTTCTATCCTTTCTAATATCCTTTTTAATTTTTGATTTGTCAACCTTTGTCTCTGGCTTTTTCTCAATCTTTGCCTTTGCTTTCTTAACCTCTGGTTTCGATTTCTTTATTCTTACTTCTTTCTCTGCCTCTTTCTCTCCCTCTTTCTTTCTTTTTAATATATCAAATATTTTCATAAATTTTTGTATAACACATATAGCGCGGTTGCGTTATATGTTATATCTTAAAATTTTCTTCTATAATCTTTATTGACTCCTTTGGCATTAATAAGTATTTATAATTTAAAATATCTAAACAATTCAGGTCCTTCGCTTGCATTGTAGCCACTCTTGGAATGTTCCTTGCCCCTAAAATTATATTCCTATCTATCTTGGGAAGAGCAATCAAAAAACTTTGTTTATTTTCAGTTTTTTGCTTTAAGTTTTGGTTTTGGGTTTTAATTCTTGAGCTCTGAGCTTTTATAATATCTATCATCTCTTTTGTTTTTGGCTTCTCTAATCTTAAATCATCTAACACAATCAATTCCTTGTCTTTTAGTTTTTGGCTTAATACCATAAATAATGCTTTTCTTTTCATTTTTTTAGGAATTCGCTTTTTAAAATTTCTTTCTTTTGTTGGGCCAAAGGTTACTCCTCCGCCTCGCCAAATAGGAGAACGAATTGAACCATGCCTTGCCCTGCCTGTTCCCTTCTGACGCCAAGGTTTTCTCCCTCCGCCGCTTACTTCACCTCTATCTTTGGTATGAGCAATAACCCTTCGCCTGTTGGCCATTTGTGAAACCACAACCTGGTGAACCAAATCAGGATTCAGTTTTACACCAAAAATCTCCTTTGGCAATTCCATTTTTCCTACCTCCTCTCCTTTTTGATTGTATACTGTAATTTTCATAATTACATATGCTTAACTTA
>CAYNVZ010000028.1:2711-8394 GCA_964400775.1 uncultured Candidatus Saccharibacteria bacterium
GGAATTCTTGAAATTATCCTCTAATCTCTAATAAAGTTCCTCTCCTTCCTGGAACCGCTCCCTTAACCGCTAATAAATTTGCTTCCTTTATAACTTTTACTATTTTTAAATTTTTTACTGTAACTCTTTTTCCGCCCATTCTACCCGGCATTTTTTTTCCTTTAATAACTCTTTGCGGAAAGGCGCTCCCCACTGAACCAAGGGTTCTATGCTCATGTTTTACTCCGTGGGTAGTATCTCTTCCATGAAATCCCCATCTCTTTACTGCACCCTGGAACCCCTTTCCTTTAGAAATCCCAGAAATTTTAACAATGTCACCTTCTTCAAAAATACCCACATCAATTTTATCCCCTACTTTATAATCTCTATTACCTTTAAATTCTTTAAGATACATAAACTCCTTTCCTTTTTCTGTTTTTTTTATGTTTTTCTGTTTCTTTTTAATAAACCCAACCTGGACCGCTTCGTATCCGTCTTTATCTTTTGTTTTAAGCTGAACAACCTGGCAAGGACCGGCTTCAATCAAGGTTACAGGAACCACTTTGCCTTGTTTATCAAAAATCTGGGTCATTTCTATTTTTTTTCCCAATATAAATTTCATAATTGATAATTGAAAACCGGGCATAGCCCGGTTGTTTCTATGGCTAGCTATTCAAGATATAATTTAGATTTTTAAAATTTTACTGAATTTATCATTTTTTTATTTTATAATTGCAGAATAGAATTTGATTAATTTGAGACCTGAGACAAAAATTATATTCACATCTATCAGCTAAAATCAACGCTAATTAGTTTTTACATCTTAATTTCGATACTAACCCCTGCTGGCAGATTTAAGCTTGTTAAGGCATCAATCACCCTTTGGTCCGGATTTAAAATATCAATCAACCGTTTATGAATTCTCATTTCAAACTGTTCTCTTGAATCCTTATGAATAAATGTAGACCTGTTGACAGTATATTTATGAATCTCTGTGGGCAAAGGAATAGGCCCTGATACCTCAGCCCCAAAACGAAGCGCTGTCTCTACAATCTGCCGCGCGCTATTGTCCACTACCCGATGATCATAACCCTGAAGCTTTATGCGAAGCTTTGATTTTATTTCCTCTTCAACTGCTTTCTTTTTTGTAGGCATCTTTTTAATCAAAGGAACAACCTTCTAGTTCTTCTCCAACTATGACTGTTATTCTTGTTGTCATTGTTGGCATTTAAAATGGAATATGGATGATTATTTAATTATCTTTGTCACCACTCCTGCTCCTACTGTCTTACCTCCTTCACGAATAGCAAACCTTTGTTTTTCTTCTAAAGCAACCGGAGCGATAAGTTTTGCCTTTATGTTTACTGTGTCTCCAGGCATTACCATTTCAGTTCCTTCTGGAAGGGTTACTTCTCCAGTAACATCAGTGGTACGGATATAAAACTGGGGTTTATAACCGGAAAAGAAAGGAGTATGACGACCGCCTTCTTCTTTAGTTAACACATAAACCTCTGCCTCAAATTCTGTATGAGGAGTAATTGAACCGGGCTTGGCTAAAACCTGTCCACGTTCTATCTCTTCTTTTTTAATCCCTCTAAGTAAAACTCCTACATTATCTCCAGCCCTTCCTTCATCAAGCGTCTTATTAAACATTTCAATGCTTACAACTGTTGTTTCTATAGTAGGCCTTAATCCAACTATTTCTACTTTGTCTCCCGGCTTAATTATTCCTCTTTCAATCCTTCCTGTAGGCACTGTTCCTCTACCCTCAATTGAAAAAACATCTTCAATTGCCATTAAAAACGGCTTATCTGTTTCCCGAACTGGCTCAGGAATATATTCATCAATTGCTTTCATTAAGTCCAAAATTGGCTTTGCTGCCTCATCGTCAGCAGAATTGGCTTCTAATGCCTTAAGCGCTGATCCACGAATAATTGGAACCTCATCTCCTGGATAATCATATTTTTTCAAGAGTTCTCTTATCTCTGACTCTACTAAATCAATAATCTCTGGGTCATCCACTGCATCGCATTTATTCAAAAATACCACAATTGCAGGCAATCCTACTTGCCGGGCAAGCAAAATATGTTCTCTGGTTTGAGGCATTGGCCCGTCTGAAGCAGAAACAACCAAAATCGCTCCATCCATCTGAGCCGCACCAGTGATCATATTCTTAATGTAGTCAGCGTGCCCAGGGCAGTCAATATGGGCATAATGTCTTTTCTCTGTCTCGTATTCCACATGGCATACATTAATAGTCAGTCCCCTTGCCTTTTCCTCTGGAGCTGAATCTATTTGGTCAACACCTTTGTCTGACGCCTTAAATCCCTTTAAATGCAACACCTTAAGGATAGCTGCGGTAAGGGTTGTCTTACCATGGTCAACATGACCAATAGTGCCGATATTAATATGAGGTTTTGTTCTTTCAAATTTCTCAGCCATAAATTTATTAAAATTCCAAATTCTAATATCGAAATCCTAAACAAATCCTAAATTTTAATTTTCAAAATTCAAAACAAAATTTATTTTTTGTCGTTTGAATTTTGGATCTTCTGATTCTGTTTGGGATTTCGGATATCAGATTTTGGATTTTTGAACCTAATTACTTTTTATATTACTAAAATTCAAAAAAGTCAATATCAAAAAAACAGTAATTATCTTAATTATAATCAATCCTCTAACAAAGTCAAGAAAAACTGATTGTGGATTATTCCAAAGGCAAATCCTCAATTGTTACACCCTCTTGGAGTTCCTTGGGAACTTCATTCTTTGCTACAGAACCTTCTTCTTTTACCTCCTCTATTATCTTTTTCTTTTCTAATACATCCTGCTTGATAGGATTTAATCCTCTTTTTTCTAAAATTTTCTTGTATTCATTAAAATTCATTAAAACCAAAACCGGCTTTCCATTTTCAATAATTATAAATTTGCCTCCATCTGTTTGTATTAAATTTTTGATTTCTTCTAAATCCATTATTTTAATTTAACAAACCCTTCCTCAAAAATCAAATTTTTTATTTTCTTTTTCCTTCAATTATCTCTTGAGCAATGTTCTCAGGAACCTCCTGATATTTGTCAAATTCCATTGTAAATGTTCCTCGCCCTTCAGTCAAGGATCTTATACTTGTAGCATAACCAAACATCTCGGCCAAAGGCACCTTAGCATCAATGACTTTCATATTCAATCTATCCTGGGTTTGTTCAATCTTCCCTCTTCGAGAGGACAAATCGCCAATAACATCACCTAAAAATTCTGAAGGAACCACAACCTCCAATTTCATAATTGGCTCTAATAGTACTGGATGTGCTTTTTTTGAGGCCTCCTGCAGTGCCTGAGACCCAGCAATTTTAAAAGCCACCTCAGAAGAATCAACCTCATGAAAAGAACCGTCGTATAAGGTAACCTCCATATCTATCATTGGATATCCAGCTAAAACTCCTTTACTCATTGCCTCTTTCACCCCTTTTTCTACAGCTGGAATAAACTCCTTAGGAATTATCCCTCCTTTTATTTTATCCACAAACTCAAAACCCTGACCTCTTTCTTTTGGTCTTACCCTCAGCCACACATGGCCATACTGGCCCCGACCACCTGATTGTCGGATATACTTCCCCTCTGCCTCTGCCTCTCCTTTAATGGTTTCTTTATAAGCCACTTGTGGTCTACCAATATTAGCTTCCACCTTGAATTCACGCTTCATCCTGTCAACAATTATTTCAAGATGCAACTCTCCCATTCCAGAAATTATTGTTTCTCCGGTCTCTGGGTCGCTTTTAACCTTAAAGGTAGGATCTTCTTCTGAAAGCCGTTTTAAAGCCAAACTCATCTTCTCTTGGTCTGCTTTTGTCTTTGGTTCAATACGAATAGAAATAACCGGCTCTGGAAAGGTAATCTGTTCTAAAATAATTGGGTGGGACTGATCACAAAGAGTGTGCCCAGTGCCAGTATCTTTTAAGCCCACAGTGGCTCCAATTTCTCCAGTAAAAATCTCTTCTATTTCCTCGCGGGAATCAGCATGCATTCTTAAAATCCGACCAATTCTCTCTTTCTTCCCTGTAGTTGAATTCAACACATAAGAACCTTTTACTAAACGACCCGAGTAAACCCGAAAATAGGTCAAGCTTCCCACATAAGGATCAGTGGCAATTTTAAAAGCTAAAGCTGAAAATGGCTCGTTATCATCTGGCTTACGCTCTATTTCCTTGCCGGTTGCTGGATCAATTCCCTTTATAGGCGGTAGATCTAAAGGACTGGGCAGATAATAAACTATACCATCTAACAATAACTGGATTCCTTTGTTCTTTAAGGCAGAACCACAAAACACAGGAATAAGCTTATAATCTAAACAAGCCCTTCTTAAAACAGTTTTTAATTCCTCAACTGAAATTTCCTCATCTGCTAAATATTTTTCTAACAGTACCTCGTCTTCAGCTGAAATTTTCTCTACTAACTGCTTGTGCCATTGCATAGCTTCATCCCCCAACCCTTCTGGTATCTCTTTCTCTACAACCTTTTCACCATATGTACCTTCAAAATAAACCGCTTTCATTGTAAGTAAATCAATCACTCCTTCAAAATTTGATTCAGCGCCAATAGGGATGGTTAAAGCAACTGCGTTTGGAGAAAGTTTTTCTCCAATAGAGTTAAAGCTCCTTTGAAAATCAGCTCCCATTCTATCTAGCTTATTAATAAAGCAAATCCTGGGCACATTAAACTTATCTGCCTGACGCCAGACAGTTTCTGACTGGGGCTCTACTCCTGCCACTCCATCAAAAATAACCACTGCACCGTCCAACACACGCAAAGAGCGCTGGACCTCTGCTGTAAAATCAATATGGCCGGGCGTATCAATGATATTAATTCTATGCTCCCTGGTCTTTTCCTTTGTCAGGTATTCCTCGGGCGACCAGAAACAGGTTGTTGCTGCAGAAGTGATAGTAATCCCCCGCTCCCTTTCCTGTTCCATCCAATCCATAATTGCCTCACCTTCATGAACCTCTCCGATTTTGTGAGAGATCCCGGTGTAAAATAAAATCCGCTCGGTTACTGTGGTCTTACCGGCGTCAATGTGCGCAATAATACCTATATTTCTTATTTTCTCTAAAGGATATTTTCTCATAATTCCTATATTATTCTTATCAGGCAAGATGGGCAAAGGCACGGTTTGCCTCTGCCATTTTATGAATATCATTTTTTTTCTTTACTGCTGAACCCTCATTTTTAGAAGCTAAAATTAATTCCTCTGCCAGCTTTTCTCTCATAGGTCTTCCTTTTTTGGCTTGAGCTGCTTGAATAATCCATTGCAGTGCCAAACTCAATCTTCTTCTTCCCTTAACCTCTTGGGGGACCTGATAAGTAGCGCCCCCAATCCTTTTTGCTTTTACCTCCAATAGTGGCGAGGTATTTTTAATTGCTAATTGAAAGACCTCTAAAGGATCTTTTTTTGTCTTTTTCTTAATAATATCAAAACTCTGATAAACAATTTGTCGGGCAACTGTTTTTTTGCCTCTTTTCATAATTTTGTTTATAAGCTTAGCCACTACAACACTGTTGTAAACAGGGTCTGGCGCTATTTTTCTTGTTTTTATTTTTTTTGTTCTACCCATAAGATAATTTCTAATTTCTAATTTCTAATTACTAATTTTTATTGAATTTCTAATTTCTAATTTTTCAAACTGTTTAGAAATTAAATCATTGAAAATT
>CAYNVZ010000029.1:0-8299 GCA_964400775.1 uncultured Candidatus Saccharibacteria bacterium
TTTTTTCTCCCATTTTAATCTCATATATATCCAATAAACTTTCTATCAGGGAGGAAAGAACGTCAGTCATCTTTTTTATTTCAATAAGTTTTTTCATAATAACCGGATTTTCCTCTCTTCCGTAAACGCCTTCCAAGATTGATTCTAAATACCCTCTAATAGGAACAAGAGGAGTTCGAAGGTGGTGCTGAAGCGATAGAATAAGTTGGTCTTTTGCCTGGTTCAGTTTTTTTGATTCTAGAAGCAATTTTTCTGATTCATCCTTTTTCTTATATTCTTCATAGGTTGTTTTAATTAAGGAATATCCCAGAATGCAAAACAAGAAGAAGATAACAGCGGTAAAAATTTTTAGGCCAAGACCTGATACCAGAAAAACTAATATCAACAAACCTATTCCCACCATCATTGTTAAAGAGATCGCCCAGATAAGTTTTGTTCTTAAAAGATTTGCAATAACCAAAGCGATGAAGCCGACCAAAAAGACAGAGGCCAGAGGCCCTAACCAAAGGTATTTATTTGCTTCTGGAATAAGAAATGCGGGGATGTATATCAAACCAATTAGGGTTATAAAGGCTCCAAAAGCAATTGATATGGATACAGCCTGTAAATATTGGATATCTTCTTTTTTAATAAATCTTTCAAATAAAATTATTCCACCCCATGCTCCATACAAAAAGAACAACAAAAAGATAATTATACCTATTGGGGAAAGCAACGGTGCGCCTTTTACAGAAAAAATCCAAATTATAGACAAACCTAAAAGAAAAGATACGACCAACCATCCCCTAAATTCTTTAATAGACCTGCCGGAGAGAACGATGATAAGGCAAAAAAGTTCAGGAACAATAAGGATTGTAAGGAGAAAGGTTATTTTAATCCAAATGTCAGAGTTTAGTAAAAGAGGATTACAATAGAAATATAAGGAAAACGTCCAGAGGATAGTAAGGATAGATAAAATTGAAAAATGGATTCTTTTCTCCACAGTAGTTGGCTTATTTTAGGTTTTCTTTAACTATATTAATTAATTCTTTAAGAGAATATTGAGCCTTAATTAATATCTTATCAATTCCCTCTTTAGTTAGTTCTTCATTGGTTTGGGGATTGCTATAGTTGGTTAGGGCGAAAATCTTAATATCTTTTGTCTCAGGATGTTTTTTTGCCTCCTTTAAGATTGAGATACCATTCATATCAGGCAGAATTAAATCTAACAAAATTAAGCCAGGTTTTTCCTTTTTTCCTTCTCTGATTTCCCTTAATCTTTCAATTGCCTTTTTGCCAGTGTCTAAAATTTCAATCTCTAATCCGGCTATTTTAAAAACCTCTTTATAAAGCCCGATTATCGAGGCGTCATCTTCGATTATAAGAATTTTTGATTTTGTCATAATCCTAAAAAAATCCTCACCTTATTTTCGCTTGTTTCCAATACTCCTCTTTTGAATTGATAGGTAATTTTGTTCTTATCAGGAGTATGGATGGTAAGATTATTGAAGATAAAGGTGATAAAATTGGCGTGTCCGGGAAGGATATCAAACCTGCCCAATTTGTTTTGTGAAGAAACGGCTTCGGCTTCTCCTTTATAAGGCGTCTCTTTGATAATTGGCGAACAAAATATTCTCACTTCAAGGAGGTTTTTTTTCATAGATATATTTTAACATATTAGCGATTACGATTGTACTTGTTATGATTTTAATTCATCTGGACCTCCAATGTATAAAAAGGCTTCTTCAGGAATTTTATCAAACTTGCCAACCAAAATATTCCAAACCCCTCTAACTGTGTCTTCTTTTTTTACATACTGACCCGGTTTTCCAGTTTGGTCGGCGACCGTAAAAAGATTTTGAGTCATAAAATTTAAAATTTTTTTTGCTCGACGATATATTATCCTGTCTTTCAGAGAAAGTTCAGTTTCTCCAACAATAGATACGATTCTTCGTAGATATTTATATCTTTCCAAAACCCTTTTTGCTTCTAACAAAACATCGTAGTGTTCTTGACCCAATACAGCGGGATCGACCACAGAGGAAGAAGAAGCCAAGATGTCTACGGCCGGGTATCTGCCTTCTTGATATACATCTCGGGAAAGAATCACTACCGAATCAAAATAGGGTAGAACTGCCTGAACTCCCGGATCAGTTATATCATCTGCCGGAACATAAATTGCTTGAATGCTGGTTATTGAGCCTGATTTGGTGGATACCAATCTTTCTTCCAACTGACCAATCTCGCTGTTGAGGGTGGGTTGATAACCTCCTTCAGAAGGGATGTTTCCCAGTAGCATTGATAGTTCGTTGCCTGCTTGCAGGAATCGGTAAACATTGTCAATAAAGAAGAGGACGTTTTTTTTATGGGAATCCCGAAAGTATTCAGCAATAGTGGCCGCTACGAACCCTACCTTGAACCGCCTTACTGCCGGTTCGTTCATCTGTCCAAACACCAAGGCTACCGAGGGCAAAACATTAGTTTTCTTTAATGTTTCATAAAGTTCGTGTCCTTCTCTGATTCGTTCTCCCAAGCCGGCAAAAATTGAGATTTCTTTCCTAAAAAAAGCCACATTGTGCATCAGTTCACAAAGAAGCACAGTCTTTCCTAATCCCGCCCCTCCAAATAATCCTAATTCTTCGCCTTTCCTTAAGGGAGTAAAGAAATCAATAACCTTTATTCCGGTTTCAATTGTCTCTTTCTTAAAGACAATTTCTTGGTAGGGAGGAGGGGATTGGTATATTTCTCTTTTCTCTTTAACCTTTGGAAGGGGCAAGCCGTCTTGAGGGTTGCCAAAAATATCAATTACCCTCCCTAAAAGTTCTTTTCCTACCGGTGCTTCCAGGGTTTTTCCTGTTTTTTTAACTCTAGCCTTTCTGAATAATTTGTCTGTTTTGTTGAGAGAAAGGCAGACAAAAACATTTTTGGTTCTGGCTCCATAAACCTCTAACAGAACCTCGGGGTTTTCCTCTAAGGCTAAAATCTCTTTGACGAAAGGCGGGTCTTCATAAAACTCAACCTCCACCACCTCTCCTTTAATTGAAAGGATATATCCTACTCCCATAATTGAAACCCAGCGAATAATTCAATTTGCTTTTTATTTAATAATTGGCGTTCTAATTTTTTCTGTTTTATCTTTAGTTTTCTTTTTATCTCTTTGGCATTTTCAGTGGCTTGGTACATAGCGACCATTCTGGCGGCATATCTTGACAGCCGGTGTTCCAAAACTGCTTGGTTAAAAAAGGCAGATATTAGTTCATTTTCAAAAAGTTCTAAAATATCTTCTGGGGAAGGTTCAAATAAGTAGTTTTTAACCTTGCCCAATTCTTTTTCTAATTCTAAAGTAATTCCTCCAGAGATATTGTCTTGAACCGCTTTCTGAGATATAGCAGTGCTAAATTTTCCATGAAATACTATGATTTCCTCATAGTTTTTAATGAAGTCCATAATCTTTTTCATTTGTTCTCTTCTCGGATTATCATCATCTAATTCAAAATAGAATATCCTGCCTCCAAAGCCGCTTCTTTCAGCAAGATATCTGCCTGTTTTTCCAATTACTGCTAAATCTGCTTTACTGTCATTTAGGTAGTTTAAAAGATTGTGCCAAATATCCAAAATTAAGGTTCCGTAAAAAAATTGATTGGAGGACAGAAAAACGGCAACGCTTCGTCTATTGCGCTTTATAAAAGAAATTTTTTTTAGTTCTTTCTTCTTTAATTTGCCCCTTTTTTTAAGTGAAGCAATGTAACTTTTTTTTATTCGGCTATAAACCCAAGATAGTTCTTCAATGAACTCTCGGTTGCTTAAAACCCTCTGACGAATCTGGTTCATTCTCAAATGAGCAATCTCTTGATAGATGCTGGTAATTGTTTTAATAGTGGAGGTTGCCTCCAGGTTTTCTTTAATCTGTTTAAGGGTGGGCATGGAGAATTTTTATCACCTTGGGAATGTTTTTTTGAGCAAATTCTTTAAGTTCTTCTAGGTTTTTTATTCTCTTGATGTCGCCTTCTATCTCCAGGAGGGTTAAAAATTCTTCAAAAAAAGGGCCTTTGCGGTAACCTTCCAATATTTTGTTTACTTCTACCTTCATTACATCGTAGGGTTTGTTTTCCCAGAAGCCAGAAAGTAGCAATCCAAAAAGAAGCAGTTGTAAGGGTCGCGGGATTATTGTTTTTAAGCCTTGGCTGAAAAGAATTTCTATTTTTTTGCCGAGATCAAGAAGTTTTTGGGTTTTTGGAGATAATTCTACTCCAAATTGAGCAATCTCCATCAGCCTTTTATATTCAGCCATTTTTTTTCTTATCCAATTGGCTAGTTTTTTGTCTAATAAGTCTTTGGTTTGATTACCCACCCTTGATACAGAAAGGAAGGCGTTAATGGCTGGTCTTTTCCCCTCTCTAAAATCATCAATATCAAAAAAAATATGACCATCGGTTATCGCCATAAGATTGGTTTGGATATAACCTGAAATGTCATTTTCTAAGGTTTCTGCTACAGGTAGCGCGGTAATGCTTACCTCTTTACTTCCGTTGCCTGATTTTTGGTGGGGGGATTTTTTATTGTTTGATGCCTTGATGTTTCCGGCTCGTTCCAGTAGTGCCGCATGAATATGAAAAATATCTCCTGAGTAAGAAGCGCGACCAGGGATTCGTTTTAGCAATAAGGAAATTTCCCGATAAAATTTGGCATGGGTGGTAAGGTCATCAAAAATGACTAAAACTTTTTTCCCTTGGTCCCGAAAATATTCAGCAATAGTCATTCCAGAGAAAGGGGCTAAGTAATTTATGGTATTAGGATCTTCGGGAGTACTAACTACCATTATTGTTTTGTCAAACACCTCCATTTCCTTTAAATATTCTTCCACCAACTTTACTGCAGCAACCTCCTTTCCAATAGCAACATAAATACAGATTACTCCTTTTTTCGCTTGGCTGGTTATGGTTTGCAAAAGAAAAGCAGTTTTGCCGGTTTTAGCATCACCAATAACTAATTCCCTTTGGCCATAACCAATGGGAACCAGTAGGTCTACAACCATTACCCCGGTTTCTAAGGGTTCGTTTACCCGTACCCGCTGGGTGATGCCGGGAGCCTCTCTTTGGATGTTTAGGTATTTCTTTTCTCCTGTTATGGGCCCCAAGCCGTCTATAGGCGAGCAGAGAGGATTGATTATTCTACCTAAAAGTTTCTGAGAAACTGGAATCTGAAATGCCTTATTGGTTTTTGCCGCTCTTTCTCCGATTCTTAAGTTCTTGGCGTTGAACATTAAAACCTCCGCTGTTTTTTTGTTTAATCCATGAACCATACCTATCTCTCCATGCTCAGTAATTACCATTTCTCCTAATTTTAGAGTAGGGAGGCCCGAAATCCATGTAATTGAATAGGTTAGAGCGGTAATATAGCCAACTTCCCCTGTCTTTTCCGTATAGTCTTTAAAACTCTCCATAATGGATTAGTTTATCCTTTATTAATTTATCTATTTCTTTTGCTAAAGAGTAATCTCGCCAATTTCCTTGGTATTCAACTATTGCCCCTCCAACAATTTTGGGGTTTACAGTTAGGTCCAAAATAATTTTCTGACCGAGTTCTTCCTTAAACCACAAACTTATATTTTTTAAAAAATCATCACTAGGAGAGAAGGCAATTTCTAATTTAACTTCGGGAAGCGATAAAAGATATTTTTTTATTTTTTCAAGAAAAGAGTATTGCTGTTCTGGATTTTTAGAAAGCATTCCCTTTTCTTCCATTCTTTCAAGAAAATTTTTCAATTCTTTGCTTATTTTTCCTTTTAATTTTTCGCTTAACAAAGACCTGCCTTCTCTAAAGGCAGCCTGTTGTGCTTGACTTAACTCTTCTAAATAGAATATCAACTCCTCTTTTGTTTTTATTTTCTCTGTAAACTCTTCAAAAAGTTTTTCCATTGATTGAAAACTGATGATTAAAAACTGAAAGTTTTTTAGAAGACTTCTTTCTTTGCCTTTTTTAGAGATTCCATTACAAGTTTTTCATGGGTGGACAGATCAAGGGTCCTGCCAATTGTTTTTTTAGCCACCTTAGCCAAGAGGGAATAAATTTTTTTGTCTATTTCTTTTAATCTTTCTTCTTTATAGCTTTCAATTTCTTTTTCTGTTTGTTTTAGGTTTTCTTTTAGGGCTTCTCTGGCTGATTCACAGGTCTTTTCAAATTCTTGAGAGAAATTTTTTGAAAAGATTTCCAACTGTTTTTTAACTTCGGCTGTCCAGAGGTTGCGGCTTTCTAAATTTATTTGCTCAAGTTTTGAAATTTCTTTCTTTGCGCTTTCAGAGATTTTTCTTTGAGATTCTAAACCAAAGTTTGATAGTTGAGAGAGTTCCTCCTGGATTTTTCCTAAAAAAACGCCAATTTCCTTTGCAACCACATCGGCTTCTTTTGACATTTGTTCAGAGACCCTTGAGGAGGTCCTTTTGACTTCTTCTTTTTCCTTCTCAAATTGCAGCTGATAATTTTTAATAATTTCTTCAGAGGTTTTTTTAATTTCTTCTTTGAATCCAATCAGAGCGTTTCTAATCTCCTCTTCTGTTGATTTCTTAAGTTGATTGTAGAAATCTTTGGAAATCCTAAAGAAAATCTCGTCTTCAAAGTTCTTCCCCTTTTTTCTCAATAAAAGCAGGTTTAAACAAATCAATATTAAAATAAGGATAAGGAGAGCAAAAAAGTATAAATTTTCTGCGTTTATTTCGTTTATAATATTTGTACCGGTTATAATGCTCATATTCATATGTAAAGTATAACAAATAAGGATAGGCCGAGTCCAGCCATGGTTAAGATTAAAATTCCAATCAAATTAAAAACCATCGCCGTTATAATGCTTTTTCGAGCCAAAGGATTTCTGCTGATTCCCGTTATGCCCTCCCGCAAGGCTTTTACAAGGGAAAAGAAGCCGATTATAAAACTTCCCGCTCCAACCAGAAGAGCAAAAGTGTAGCGAAGCCATTTGGGAATATTTCTTGTTTTTCCTAAGCCGGAAATGATTTTACCGATTATATCGTTCGGAGGGGAAGATTGCGGTTCCGGGTTTATATGCTGAATGTTAATAAGCGCGGTTATTAATCCCTCATTTTCTCTTAGGTCCTCTGTTGCTCTTCCTATTACCAATCCCCGGTCGGTGGCTTTTTGCCCCACTCCAGGTTTATTAGAAGAAGTAATATAATCTCCTTTTTTTATTTGGCCGTTTTCATTACTTACTCTTACCAATGTTTCTCCCCAGATGACAATAGGCAGGGTAGTGGTAGTAGCTTTGTTGAAAATCATAATCGGGTTTTCTCCAACTACTCCAATAATATTTTTATCATAAGGAACGCTTGAGCGAACCAATCCATTTTCAGTTTGAGAAATGATATCTCCCACTTTCGCTTTTTCATCGACTACCTTTAAATTTTTAGCAGTTAAAGGCAAGCCTTGAGCCGAAACAAATTTACCGAAGGTTAAAATGCCTAAAATTACAAGCAAAACTTTTATTTTCTTCATTTTATTTATTTTATTTATTATATCCATTATACAACAAAAATAAAAGATAGGTAAACTCTCTATATTAAACTTGGACAGCAAAACCTAAATTCGAAACAAAATTCAAGCTCAAAACGCAAAGCCAATAAAAATGCAAAATGCAAATCTCAAAATGACAATGCAAAATGCAAAATTAATTTTGAATTTTGAGATGTAATTTTGAGATTTGAGATTTGAGTTTTGACATTTGAGTTTTGACATTTGAGATTTGAATTTCTGAACCCTATGTGGGTGGCTGTTGCTTACCCTGGTTAAGCAATACCCTAATTGGCTCAGGATTTTGATCTCAAAGGCAGAAAGTAAGGAAGAATTAAGGAGCTAAGCTCCTTAAATAAAGCTCCTTAAATAAGCAAATAGCAGAATTTTTCCCGTCACGGGAGAGAGAATTGCCCCTAAGGGCAAATTTAACAAGCCCTTTTAAAAAGGCTATTATAATTAAACAAAAAATGCCAATTACCTGGTTAAGTAATGAATGCAGGTTTTATTATTAAGCACCACTTAGGCGGCAAACCCAAATTCAAAACAAAATTCAAGCGCAAAGCTCAAAGCGCAAAGTGCAAAACTACAACTTAAAGCGAAAAACGAAATCTTTCTTTTTAGCTTTAACCTTTACGCTTTGGCTTCGGTCAGTTGCTTGCAGTTGCTTGGCTGCTGTTGCTTGGCTAAGCCAAGCAACGCCCCCGAGATCTGTATGTTAATATGTTATTTGACATTTGAGATTTGAATTTTGAGATTTGAATTTTTTAATAAGCTTTGAGCTTTACGCTTTGGTTTTACG
>CAYNVZ010000030.1:0-8208 GCA_964400775.1 uncultured Candidatus Saccharibacteria bacterium
AAGAGCTGGACGACCCAGCCCCTTGGAAAGGGGCTGTGGTCGGATCTAGGATTTTCTCTCAGATTTTGGATTTCGAATTTATTCTCCGAATTTTGGATTTAGAATTTAACACTTGGGGCTTTTCGCTCTTCTGCTTCCCCTAACTCAAACAAGTCCATTTTTTTGAAATTGAACATATTGGCAATAATGTTTGAAGGAAAGCTCTCTATCTTAATATTCAGGTCCCGAACATTTGCATTATAAAACCTTCTGGCCGCCTGAATTTTATCTTCAGTGTCCCGAAGCTCTCTCTGGAGCTCTAAAAAATTTTCAGACGCCTTTAAGTCAGGATAGTTTTCTGCTACTGCAAAAAGTGATTTTAAGGTATTAGAAAGCATATTTTCTGCCTGACCCTTTTCTCTTATACCACTGGCTGTCATTGCCTTTGTCCTTGCCTCGGTTACCTTTTCAAAAAGCTCTCGCTCATGGCCGGCATATCCTTTAACTGTCTCCACTAAATTGGGAATTAAATTATATCTTCGTTTCAATTGCACATCAATATCAGCCCAGGCCTCTTGTGCTCGATTGCGAAGCTTTACCAAACTGTTATAAATAGCAATTATTCCTAACCCTAAAACCGCAATAATAATTAAACCTAAATATAGTAAATCCATAATTATTTTTATTTATTAGGTTGATTAATTATTGTTATCCGACCTTGATGTTTTTTTATTATAACCAAAAACCCCCTCTTAAACAAGGGGGGCAAAGAATCTAAATTACATTTCCATTCCAGGCATTCCACCAGGCATTCCGCCGGCTGTCTGTGTATCTTGCTTCTTGGGCATTTCAGAAACCACACACTCTGTGGTTAGTAAAATAGAGGCGGCAGATACAGCATTCTCTAAAGCTGACCTTACTACCTTTACTGGATCAACCACTCCTGCTGTCATCAGGTCTTCAAACACCATTGTTTGAGCATTAAATCCTTCATTTCCTTGCCTTTTTCTCACTTCTGCGGCAATTACTGCTCCATCAACTCCGGCATTTTGGGCAATTTTTCTTAATGGTTCCTCTAAAGCTCTTTTTAAAATATCAGCTCCAATTTTTTCATCTCCTTCTAATTTCAAATCTTCCAATGCCTGACGGCACCTTAAAAGTGCCACACCACCTCCGGGAACTATTCCCTCTTCAATGGCAGCCCGGGTAGCGGCCAAAGCATCCTCGGTTTTATGCTGGCGCGCTTTCTGTTCAACCTCAGTAGCCGCGCCTACCTTAATTACTGCCACGCCACCGGAAAGCTTAGCTAACCGCTCCTGCAATTTTTCTTTGTCAAAATCTGATTCCGCCATCTTAATCTCATTTTTGAGCTGATTAATTCTGGCTTCAATTTGAGACCTCTCGCCTTGGCCTTCAATAATAGTAGTATCTTCTTTGGTAGAAATAACCTTTCTAGCTCTACCTAACATCTTTGGCTCTACATTTTCTAATTTTAGGCCTAATTCTTCAGAAATAACTCTCCCACCAGTTAAAACAGCAATATCATCCAGCATTTCCTTTTTTCTATCACCAAAGCCCGGGGCCTTAACTGCTAAAGCGTTAAATGTTCCTCGCAGTTTATTAACCACCAAGGTTGCTAAGGCATCACCCTCTACCTCATCAGCAATAATTACCAATTCTTTTTTGCCGGTTTTAGCAACTGCCTCCAAAATTGGAACAATCTCTTGCAAAGAAGAAATTTTTTTGTCAGTGATTAAAATAAAGGGATTTTCATAAACTGCTCTCATTCGCTCTACATCAGTTACCATATAAGGAGAAATATATCCTCTGTCAAACTGCATTCCTTCCACAATTTCTTTTTGAAGACCAAATGTCTTTGATTCCTCAACTGTTACTATGCCATCTTTTCCTACTGTGTCTATTACCTCGGCAATTAGATTTCCAATTTCTGAACTCTCAGCAGAAATAGTGGCCACCTGGGCAATCTCGTCTTTGGTCTGAATCGGCTTTGCCATTTTTTTCAATGCGGTAACAGCTGCCTTAAGGGTCTTGTCCAAACCTCTTTTAATGGCTAAAGGATTGGCGCCAGCAGTAACATTTTTCAAGCCCTGACTAACAATTATCTGAGTAAGCAAGGTGGCGGTAGTGGTTCCATCGCCAGCCACATCATTTGTCTTTTCAGCCACTTCCTTAACAATCTCTGCTCCCATATTTTCTATCTTATCTTCTAACTCAATCTCTTTAGCAATACTTACACCATCATTAGTAATTGTAGGCCCTCCAAAACCTTTATCTAAAACAACATTACGGCCCTTAGGACCCAAAGTAACAGTAACCGCATTGGCTAATTTGTCCACTCCCGCTTTCAACTTTTGTCGGGCCTCCTCTGAATATTTGATTTGCTTGCTCATAAATTTCAGCTTCTTAGGAATTAGCTTTTTAGCTTTTAGGATTAAAACCTAAGAGGCTAGAAAAGCTAATACCTAAGAAGTTATTCAAGAATAGCTAATATATCTTCCTCTCTTGCTATTAAATACTCTTTATCACCGACCTTTACCTCATTTGGTCCATATTTAGTAAAAAGAACAATATCTCCTACTTTTACTTCCGGAGCAATTCTTTTTCCTGAAGAAAGCATTCTGCCGGGCCCAACAGCAATAACCTTTCCCTGTTCAGGTTTTTCTCTTTCTGCTGTTTCAGGCAAAAGAATGCCTGATTCTGTTTTTTCTTCTTGTTTAGAAACCTCAATAACTATATGGTCAGATAATGGCTTTATAGTCATATTTTTATCTTAACATTTAAACATATTAACATTTAAACAAATGCAAGAGCAACGTTTAAATGCTAAAATGCTTAAATGCCGAATTGTTCAAATGTTTTTATAAATGTGTTTATTGGACTTTTTATTTTTTAATTTTTTAATTTTATTTGGACAGCTCTACCACGTTTTCACCCACCAGGTTTCATAGAAAAGTGGTAGAAGTAACTTTTAACAACCTGATAAAACTTTACCCCTATTCCTTTTGCCTATTCCTTTTGCCTATTTCTTTTGAAGGAGTGTACTATATATGCTATTCTAATCATCAAAAAAAATTTGTCAACATTTTAGGAACTACAATTCTGCGTATAACATAATCTCACGATTGCGAGATATCTGTTATCGTTATATTAAGTCCTTGTTTGTGTAGGGTTGATACCTACTACTTGTTGCTTACCTGCTCCTTGTTGTTTACTCGTTGTTTATTAGGTATAAACACCGAGAAATATTTCCTAAATTGTACTATCCAATCAATTCGGTAACGAAATGAAAAAATAGTTTTCTAAAGTTGTTCGGGCAAGTAGACCCTCCCCCACCTATTTCCTCCCCCTCCCTCTGGGAGGGGGAGGAGTAAGAAGGGGGAGGGACATAATAACAATCAAATCGTTACCAAATTGGTTAGCAATTACACCTAAATAAAAAGGGGCAAATAAATTGCCCATTAACATTCTTGCCAATTTCTGTTCTCATTTATTCCTCTGCAAAGCTTTAGTCCTCCATTGTTTACTATGTTATAGGGCGCATAAAAAACTTCTTTAATTTTTCTTTGTTCCGGATTTTTCAGATAATAAAAAATTCCTTCTGAATGAGCATAGCCATGAATGGCTAAAATTCTTCCAGAATTTTTAATAGAGAGCTCTTCTATGCCTTTTGCTATTTTAATATTCCTATAATCTCCAACTTCATTATACTGGATTAAATGTACTGGAACAATCCCAACCATACAAAGAAAATTTAAAATAAAATATGTACCTATAAGCAAAAAAATAGCTGTCTTTTTCTTGTTCCATTCATAAATATAAATAGCCGGTACGGCCAGTATAAACCAACCAATAAATCCCATTAAAAGCTCAAATGTTTCTAACAGGCCTCTTATTAGTTTTATTACTCCCTTGTATTCAACATCAGCTGTATAAATTGGTTTATTGTTCTGTTCACAAATAGCTACTATATTGCCGAAAAATGAATCGTTGGAAGCTTTATCACATGTCCCTTCCAATACTATATAATCACTTTTATTTATCAGCTTTTCAAAAATTGGCCTGTATTCTTGAAAATATCTCAGAGAATGTGAAACCCCTATAATTAAAACTTGATTGTCATTTAGATAAATTTCTTTCTGCGTCGGCTCAACGCGGAGCTCTCCACAAATTTGGCAAGCATAAGGGAACCATAATGAAAATATCAAAAATGACAATGCCCACAGAGTTATAATATAATACCCAGATTTTTCGCAATCTTCCATTTTGTCCTCCCTATTATTTTTTTTAAAAGAACTTTTTTGTAGTTATTACAATAACAAACTATTCCTTGTTGTCAATATTTGTTGACTTATTTTTGGACTTTGTTATTATAGAATAATGTTCAGAGAGCTTATTCTTCAGATTATTGCTGGGATCTTAGGCATATGGCTGGCGATTAAATTTATCCCTGAAGTAATCTTTACCGGAGAAATTCAAACCCTACTACTGGCAGGAACCACATTAGGTATTGCTAACTTCTTCTTAAAGCCAATTTTAAAATTTATCACCTGGCCCTTAAGAATGCTAACTCTAGGGCTGTTTACTTTAATCATTAATTTGGCTCTGGTCTGGACAGTAGATATCTTATTTCCAGAGCTGATAATTAAAGGAATAATTCCTTTATTCTACACAACCATTATTGTTTTGGCGCTAAACTTTTTACTTGCAAAGCTTTTTCCTAAAAAACAACAAGGTGTGTAGATCGTTAATGTCTGATACTTAAATGAAACAGTATTTACCCTTTGCCCAAATCATTGTTTCCATTCTTTTAATTATTTGCATCCTCTTACAGCAAAGAGGAACTGCTCTTGGCTCTGCTTTTGGAGGCGGAGGAGAAGGCAGTGGGTTTTATGCCACCCGACGAGGCATTCAGCAAAAAATTTTTCGTGCTACAATAATTTTAGGTGCCCTCTTTATTCTTTTGGCTCTTCTTAATCTTTTGCTATAATCTGACCTTGAAAAGAACACAAAAAAGAAGTACACAAAAAAGCACTAATCTCCTTAAAAATATAAAAAGGAGATTAGCGCCTTATAAAAAATTTCCCAAGGCAAATCAATGGAAACAGTTTCCAAGAGTTCTTAATAGAAATGAGAAAATTGCTTTTTCCTGTTTTTTTATTTTAGCTTTTATTTGTTCAGTTTTTCTGGGCTTTAACTTTTATCTCAAAAATACCCAGATTCAACCAGCAGAAGGTGGAATTTATAGAGAAGGAATAATCGGCAGGCCTAGATTTATCAATCCTGTTTACAGTGCAGCAAATGATGTCGACCGCGACCTAACAGAACTTATTTTCTCAGGCCTGATGAAATATAATCAAAAAGGAGAAATAGTACCAGATTTAGCCAGAGATTATAAAATTAAGGAACAAGGAACCTGCTATGAGTTTTATCTAAAAGATAATATCCTATGGCAAGACGGAGAAAAGTTTACAGCTGATGACATAATTTTTACTATAAAAACTATTCAAAACCCGGGTTATAAAAGTCCACTGTGGGCAAACTGGCTGGGAGTAAAGGTAGAAAAAATCTCTGACTTAGGTGTACGCTTTATACTTAAAAAACCTTATACTGCTTTTTTGGAAAGAACTACTTTAAAAATCCTGCCCAAACACATCTGGAAAGATATCTCTCCGCAAAACTTTGCTCTAACAAATCTCAACCTTCAACCTATTGGTACAGGACCTTTTAAGTTAAAAAAAATTGAACAAGATAAGCTGGGCTATATTAAATCTTTAACATTAGAAAGAAATCCAACCTATTTTGGTAAAAAACCTTTTATATCTGAGATTTCCTTTCTTTTCTTTGAAAATGAAAACGACCTAATCCAGGCAAGCCAAAGAGGAGAAATTGACGGATTTTCAATTCTTGATTTTAAAAACTATAACACAATAAATAAACAGGTTTTTTCTGACTATCTCCTTTCTCTGCCCAGATATTTTGCAGTATTTTTTAACCAAAAAGCACATAAGGCATTAGCTGAAAAAAATGTAAGAGAAGCACTTATCTATGCCACAGATAAACAAGAAATTATTAATCAAGCTCTTTTGGGTAAGGCAAGAGTTGTCAACTCCCCTATTCTGCCCGAAATTTATAACTTTACTCCAGTCCAACACCCTAAACAATTTAATCTCCAAAAAGCCAAAGAATTGTTAGAGCAAGCTGGATTTAAAGAAACAGAAAATAAAATAAGACAAAAAACCATAGAAAAAAAGCCATCCTTTCAATTTAAAAGCCGACTGCAATTAGGAGCGCGGGGAGACGAGGTAAGAGAGCTTCAAAAATGTTTGTCTAAATTTCCTGATGTTTATCCGGATGGAGAAATCACTGGTTACTTCGGCAGAAAAACAAAGCAGGCGGTAATTACATTCCAAGAAAAATATGCAGATGAAATTCTTAAACCATTGGGACTTAAAAGCGGTACTGGCACAGTAGGTAAAAGCACGCGAGAAAAGCTTAATCAACTCTGCGCCGCACCAACAATTGAAACCACAACCCTCCAATTCACGCTTACTACAGTTAACCAGCCCCAGCTTGTACAAGTAGCAAACATCTTAAAAAAACAATGGAAAAAAGTGGGGGTAGAAATTGAAATTAAGACATTTGAAGTTTCTCAGCTCAGTCAGGAAATTTTAAAACCCAGAAACTATGAGCTTTTGTTGTTTGGCGAAATTTTAGGCAGTATAATTGATCCTTTTCCATTTTGGCACTCCTCCCAAAAACAGGATCCTGGCCTTAATTTAGCGCTTTATGAAAACAAACAAGCTGATAAGCTTTTGGAAGAAGCGCGCCAAAATCCAGACAAAGAAATAAGAAAAGAAAAATATGAAAAGTTCCAGGAGATTATACTTGAAGACAACCCAGCGATATTTCTATATAGTCCTGACTTCCTTTATTTAGTGAATAAAAGAATCAAAGGAATAAATGTAAAAATAATTGTTGACCCTTCAAAGCGCTTCAGTGATATTGAAAACTGGTATATTAAAACAAAGAGAGTATGGAAATAAGATATCTCCGTGACATAAAAGAAGTCCTTTATGACAAAAAATGGGCGAAAAACGCTGAAGATATTGAACTTTATTATATGAATAGAGGCGTTAAACAAAAAAATAATCTAAGATATGACATTACCGAGATACCTCCAAGAATGTTAGGTCAAGAATTTGTAAAAACAAAGGGTCATCGCCACAAAAAACACCAAGAGCTCTATATAGTACTTCAAGGCAAGGCAATTTTTTTACTCCAAAAAGCAATTGACAACAAAATAGAAGATGTTTATGCAGTAAAAGCAGGAAAAAATCAAGGAGTAATCATCCCTCCTGTTTATGACCATATCACTATCAATCCCTCAAAAAAAACCTTAAAATTAGGAAACTGGATTTCTAAAAATTGCAAAAGCGATTACAAATTTATTCAAAAGAAAAAAGGTGCTTGTTATTTTTATACCAAAAAGGGCTGGATAAAAAATAAAAACTATAAAAATATCCCTAAGCTTCGCTTTGAAAAACCCTTAAAATCAATACCCAAAAACTTAGATTTCTTGAACTAATTTCTAACAAAGCGGGCGTGGCGGAACTGGTAGACGCGCAACGTTCAGGCCGTTGTGGACGTAAGTCCTTGAGAGTTCAAATCTCTCCGCCCGCACCACATTTTAAATTCTAAATCCGAATATCGAAATCCGAAACAAATTCCAAATTCAAATCTTCAAAATTCAAAACAATAAAAAATAAAGTTTTGGTCATTTGGATTTTGGATTTTGATATTGTTTAGGATTTCGGATTTAGGATTTCGAATTTTTAAACTTATGTATAAATCCTCGAACCCTCAAAAACATAAAAGTAATAATCTCCGGATAATTCCTCTGGGAGGGCTGGGCGAAGTAGGCAGGAATATGACGCTTTTGGAATGGCGTGGCAAAATCCTTATCATTGACCTAGGCCTGCGTATGCCTGAAGAAGACATGCCTGGTGTGGACTTTATTATTCCCAACATTAGCTATCTCAAAGGCAAACAAAAAAATATCCTAGGTATTGTCTTCACACACGGTCACTATGACCATATTGGCGCTATCCCCTATCTTATTGAAAAATTAGGCAATCCTCCTCTATTTGCTTCTAAGCTAACCAAAGGAATAATTTTAAAAAGACAAGAAGAATTTCCTTCTCAACCGAA
>CAYNVZ010000031.1:0-7925 GCA_964400775.1 uncultured Candidatus Saccharibacteria bacterium
AATTTAGGAAAAGACACCAGCGGTTATGAAAATCACGGCACTGTTCACGGAGCTACGCCAGTAGACGGTATTATCAGAGGCGCCTTGAGCTTTGATGGAGTGGATGATTATGTCCAATTTCCCTATGATGCCAGTTCTCAGCCGGATGCAATAACTATAGAATATTGGATTAAATTAACCTCTGACCCAAATACTAGTGGTGCTAATAATTGGCGTTGGGTTATTTCTCCAAGTGGATGGCAGGCTCCTTGCCATTTAATTTTAGAGCAAAATAGAAAAACTACTTTTTCTGTTCGGGTTAATGGTTCTACTTATCGTCATATCGGAGGGATATTTTGTAGTGAAGAATTGACTGTTGGTAAATGGACGCATTTGGTATATATTTATAATCCAACCGATGGTTGGGGATATGCTTATAAAAATGGAGAGCTAAGTCGGAGTGGGGTAATGGTCCCCGGAGGAGGAAATTTAGATGATAGCGGTTTTGGGTGGAGGATATCTTGGCCGTCAGGGACATCATTTCCTAGTGGGAACGGGTGCATTCCAGGTCTTATAGACGAAGTTCGAATCTATAATCGCGTTCTTACTGCTGTGGAAATTCAGAAGCACTATGCCGAAGGTGCTGTCAGACATGGTATAGTTTTGAAATAAAAATAGAAAGAACCTCCTTTTTTATTTTTTTGAAATTTTGTTATACTAAAAGTGCATAAACTGTGAAATATGAAAAAGGACACAGAGACAACTAAAAAACAAGACCTACAGGAAGCGATTGAGGAAATTAAACAACGGTTTGGCGAGGGAGCTATAATGAAGCTAAAAGAAGTAAGAGCAAGCGATGTGGATGTTATTTCTACTGGCTCTCTTTCTTTAGATTTGGCTTTGGGAGTGAAAGGAGTACCGCGTGGAAGGGTAATTGAAATCTTTGGACCAGAAAGCACAGGCAAAACCACATTGGCCTTGCATATTTTAGCTGAGGCACAAAAAAAAGGCGGTATAGGCGCCTTTGTTGATGCAGAGCATGCCCTGGATCCGGATTATGCTAAAAGAATTGGAGTCAATGTTGATGAACTTTTAATTTCTCAACCTGATTCTGGCGAACAGGCATTACAAATTGTAGAATCTTTAGTGCGTTCTGGTTCAGTTGATGTGATTGTGGTGGATTCAGTTGCTGCTTTGACTCCAAAAGCAGAAATTGAGGGAGAAATGGATGAACAGCAAGTAGGACTTCAAGCACGTTTGATGTCAAAGGCGTTGAGAAAATTATCCAACATTGTTTCTGAAAAAAAGACCTGCCTTATCTTTCTTAATCAGATAAGAATGAAAATCGGAATTACTTGGGGTAATCCTGAGACAACATCAGGCGGTTTGGCTTTAAAGTTTTTTTCCTCAGTAAGAATTGATTTAAGAAGAATAGCTCAGATTAAATATAAGGATCAGATTATTGGTTCTAGAATAAAAGCAAAGATAGTAAAAAACAAAGTGGCTGCTCCCTTTAAGGTTGCTGAATTTGATATTTATTATAATGAAGGCATATCGCGGGCTGGAGATGTTTTAAATACAGGAATAAAATACGGAGTTCTAAAGCGAAAGGGCAATTCTTATAGTTTTGGCAATGTTAAGCTGGGTGTGGGCGTGGAACAAGCAAAAAAGTTTCTAAAAGAAAATCCCCAGCTGATTGAAAAAATAACCGGGGAAATAGAAAAAGCTGTCACTACCTAGTGACATAAGGGAGCAAGCCCATATATCGTGCTCTTTTGATTGCTTTTGCTAATTTTTTCTGGTGATAGGCGCACAGGCCTGTTTTTTTTCTTGGCCTGATTTTTGCCAAGCCAGAAATAAAACGCCGGAGCGTTTCAGTGTCCTTAAAGTTAATTTCTTTTTTGTTTTGCTGACAGAAATAACACATAATACTTTTACTTTGCAAAAGAAATTCAAAATTCTAAATCTGTTTTGAACATTTGAATTTAGAATTTTGATATTGTTTAGGATTTAGATATTAGAATTTAGGATTTCTTTAAAATGGTATATCCTCAACCTTTATTTCTTCTTCATTTTCCTTTTTTGAGTTCTCTGGCTCCTGGAGTGAATTTTCGGATTGTTCTTGCGAGTGTTCTTGTGCTGGAGGCGTTTCTTCTTGGATTACTGGGATTTCTTGTGTTTTTTCTTCTTTTTCAGAGAAAATACTTGTTTTGTCAGCTGTTTTTGGTCCTAATTGGAGGTTTTCAGCAATAATTTCAGTTCGGTAGCGTTTATTACCAGAAGCGTCCTCCCAGCTTCTTGTTTCTAATCTTCCCTCAATTAAAACCAAAGAACCCTTTGTCAGGTATTGAGAAGCGATTTCAGCTAGTCGTCGCCATAGGACAATATTGTGATATTCAGTTTTTTCTTGTCTTTGGCCTGATTCACGGTCGGTCCATATGCGGTTGGTAGCTATTCGTAAACTACACACTGCTTGGCCTGAGGGTGTGCTTCTCATTTCCGGATCAGCAGTTAAGCGGCCGATTAAAAAAACCTTATTTAGATTCATAGTTATTCCTTAAGGATTTCCTCTAATTTTTCTTCAATTTCTTTTAGTTTGACCTTTTGTTTTGGTTGGACCTCTTTGGGTTTTGCAGGTTTTTTGGAAATTTTTAGAGGCGCTTTAGTTTTTTTAGGCAGTTTTTCCTTCAAAAGCAAAAACCGTAAGATTTGATTTTCTGATTTTATTTCCTTTTCTAAAGAAGCTATTTCCTGTGGTTGGAAATGAAACCCAATGCAGGCCAAATAAGCAGTTTCTTTTTTCTTTATTGGATAACTTAAGTTTTTTTTGACTGGTTTTTCTTCCTTTTCCAAAACTCCCTCTTTTTTTTGTATCAAAGAGATTATCTTCTCTTGGAGCTGTTTTGCTTCTTGTTCAGAAAGTTCAGGAGATATTAGATAGTTTAGTTCGTAGTATTTCATCATATTTTAAACTCAATAATGTCTCCGTCTTGGACCTTGTACTCTTTTCCCACGGTCTGAAGTAGACCCTTTTCTCTTGCTTTTGCTAATGAGCCGGCTTGAACCAGCTTCTGCCAAGGAATTACTATTGCTTTTATAAATTTTTCTTTAAAATCAGAATGCACAACTTTTCCTGCCTCAGGCGCGGTTGAGTTTTTTTTAAGTGTCCAAGCTCGGACTTCTCTTCCTCCGGTAATGGTGTAAAAGGTAATTAGGTCAAGGATATTATAGCAGGATAGGATTAACTGGTCAAGTTGAGATTTTAATCCCAGTTCTTTTAATTCTGATTTTTTAAGCTCTGAAATCTCTTTTTCTAGTTTGAGGTCTAAGCACAGACCCTGAGGTCGGATTTTTGATTGGCTATTGATATTGAAAACACGGAGAAGAGGTTTAGCAGTTAGAAGGTTTAATTCTTTAATTTGCGAAACCTCTTCTTGTGAGAGGTGTAGGTCTGCTACCCTTATTCCTTTATTTAGGTTTTCTTTGATTTTTTTAAAAAGTGTCTGTCTTTCAATAGTTTTTTCTTTGTTCAAGACCTTTTCAATTGTTTCTATGTCCTTCATTATTAATTCGGTTTTAATTATTTCAATATCTCTTTGCGGGTTGATATACTTTTCAGGATGTTCAACATCATTTTGCACAAATATCCTAACTATCTCTAATACAGCATCACATTCTCTAATATGGGCTAAAAACTGATTTCCTAGACCCTCTCCTTTATGAGCGTTTTTAATTAAACCAGCAATATCAATAAACTCAATAATAGTAGGCGTGGTTTTTTCTGGTTTTACAATTTCAGCGATTTTCTTTAAACGCTGGTCAGGAACAGCCACAATACCCTTGTTGGGTTGGATTGTGGTAAAAGGATAAGAGGCAATATCTACAGGATTTTTGGTCAAGGCCTTAAACAGAGTGGACTTGCCTGCATTTGGCAGTCCAATAATGCCTATTGAGAAGCTCATAGAGGTATAGTATAATAGTTTTATATGAAGGTCAACCCAGATATATTCAAGGCATATGATATCCGCGGGAGATATCCTGAAGAGGTCAACCAAGAAGTAGCGGAGCGCTTGGGTAGCGCCTTTTTTCAGTTTTTGATTAGGAAAAGGTTGTCAAGCTCAAAATCCAAAATTAAACAGGGGCTTTATCAATCTGTGGATTTGCAGGCAAAAAGGCACAATCCCGCATTGAAAATTGTAGTGGGCAGAGACAATCGCTCTTCCTCGCCATTGCTTTTTAAGGCATTAGCCAAGGGAATTATTCAGCAAGGAGGAATTGTTGTTGATATTGGTTGTTCTACCAGTCCTATGTTTTATTTTGCTGTGGCTTATTATGGCTTTGATGGAGGAATAAATATTACTGCCAGTCATAATCCTTCTCGTTATAATGGTTTTAAGCTTGTGGGCCCAGCGGCTGTTCCGATAAGTGGCAGATATCTGAAAGAGATTAGGAGATTAGTAGAAAAATCTCCCATCACTTCTGGCACAAAGGTGGCAGGCGCAAAGGAAAAAGGCAAAATAATTAAAAAGAGAGTTATCAGGGACTATATAAAATTTGTTATTTCAGGTTTTGATCTGCGTGAAATTAAACCATTTAAAATCACAGTGACCCTGCCTGAGGTTTTGCCTTCAACTGCCATTCGCAAAATTTTAGCCAAGCTTCCTTGTAAAATCTGTTATTCTAATTGTCCAAAGCAGGACTTGGGTATTGCTTTTGACGGAGACGGAGACAGGATAATTTTTATTGATGAAAAAGGAAAGAAGATTCCTGGAGATTTAATTACTGCTGTTGTTGCCAAACTGATTTTAAAACAAAAGCCAGGCAAGAAGGTATTATATGACGTCCGTTCAAGTAATATTGTAAAAGAGACAATAAGGGAAAACAAAGGCATTCCGATAATGGGAAAGGTAGGGCACTCCTTGATAAAAGAAAAGATGCGCAACAAGGATATTTATTTTGCCGGAGAGCTGTCTGGTCATTATTATTTAAAACCACATTATTTTTGCGAATCGCCGTTTTTTGTTTTATTCAAAATTTTAAAGGAATTGTCCAAAACCGATTGTCTGTTTTCAGAATTGATAAAACCATTTAAGAGATATTACCATTCAGGAGAGATAAATTTTAAACTTCCTGTTTTATTCAATAGGCCTTCGCTTAAGAGTAGGTCAGCCAAAAAAAAGCTCTTAGAAAAAATTGCCAAAAAATATAAAAATGGCAAAATTTCAAAAATAGATGGCTTGAGAATAGATTTTCAGGATTGGTGGTTCAATCTCCGCTTTTCTAACACAGAACCGCTTTTAAAATTGGTCTTAGAAGCCCGGAACAAGGCACTATTAAAGAAAAAACAAAAAGAAATAACTAAAACAATAAATAGCTGTAAAGTTTCACTAGGGTATTAACAAGCCAGAACGAGATCCCTTGTTTTTTTAAATACTTTTAAAACTTAAAAAAACAGGAAGTGGTTCCTTCCTGCTCTTTTTTTCCCTTTCCCATCTATATCATCTTGCTTTTTTGCGAAAAGTAGTAGGGGAGAGGAAAAATTTCTTTAGTTTTATCCAGTAGATAGCAAGAGACCGAGAGGTGTTGTGAAAATACCTTGAACTTTTTTATATTAGGCCCATTTTTTGGTAAACCCTTGCCATTGTGGCTTGAGCAATAGAACGGGCCTTTTTTTCTCCTTGTTCAAGGATTTTTCTGATATAATCTTGTTTCAAAAGAAGCTGTCTTCTTTTTTTTCTAAATGGTTCTAGCTTCAGAATTAAAAGTTCTGCCAAAGATTTTTTAAATTCAGCATAACCCTTGCCCTTGAATTCTTTTTCTATGGTTTTTATTGGTTTGTTGCTAAAAAGAGAGTAGATAGTTAATAGGTTGGATATTCCTGGTTTTCTTTGGGGGTCATATTTTATTGTTTTCTGAGAATCTGTGATTGCAGACATAATTTTTTTCTTTATTTCTTCTGGTTCGTCAAATAGAAATAGACAAGAGGAAGGGATTGATTTTGACATCTTTTTTTTGGGGTTTTCCAAAGACATAATTTTAGCGCCGATTTTAGACAACTGCGGTTTAGGAATTTTAAACGTCTGTCCAAATTTTTGATTGAATTTTTTAGCAATTGTCCTGGTTAATTCTACATGTTGAAGCTGGTCCTTACCTACAGGCACTATGTCGGCTTGATACAAAAGAATATCAGCTGCCATTAAAACAGGGTAATTTAAAATACCAGCAAGAGCTGATTTGTGCTGTTTTGTTTTTTCTTTATACTGGGTCATTCTGGTAAGCTCGCCAACAGGTATGATTGTATTTAAAAGCCAGGTTAGTTCAGTATGTTCTTTTATTTTTGACTGAACAAAGAAAATACATTTTTTTGGATCCAAGCCAGCTCCTAAATAAGCAATAGCTGTCTCTAAGATCTGTTTTTGGAGATTTTTAGGTTCATAAGGAGTGGTTATAGCATGCAAATCCACAATACAGAAAATACACTCCTGTTGTTCTTGGAGTTTGACCCACTGTTTTATTGCTCCTAAATAATTTCCAATATGTAATTTTCCGCTGGGACGAATTCCGCTGAATACCCGCATAATTAATTATACCTCTATTACCACAGGCAGAATCATTGGCCTGCGCTGGGTTTTGCTAAAGAAAAATTCACCGATTTTGTTTCTGATTTCGTCCTTAACATAAACCCAGTTTACAGCTCCGCCTTTGCCTGCTGCTCTATTAACGATTTCAATTACTTTTTCCCGGGTCTTCTGAAGCAGTTCTTTTGACTCTTTAAGATAGACAAATCCTCTAGAGATTATATCTGGACTTCCTTTGACCCTGCCCCTTTGTCTGTCAACAATTGCAATTATAACAAACATTCCGTCTTGGGCCAAGACCTGCCGGTCTCTTAGAACTACCTCACCTACATCGCCAATTCCTAAACCATCAACCATTACATAATTTGAGGGCACCGGTTTTTTTTCTAAATAGAACCTTTGAGGATTTAAGTTAACTACTTGTCCGTTTTCAATGACTATTATATTTTTTGGGGGAACGCCGACTTCTTGAGCCAGTTCGGCATGGCTTACCAACATTGAATACTGACCGTGGACGGGCAGAAAGAATTTCGGACGTATTATTTTAATCATTTGTTTTAATTCTTCTTGCTTGGCATGACCTCCGGCATGAATATCCATCATTTTATAATGAAAAACCTTTGCCTTTTGTCTGTAGAGTTCATCTTTTAAAATTTGGACCGTCCGTTCATTTCCAGGGATAACTGAAGAAGAGAAGATAACTGTGTCGCCCCTTTTTAAACGCAGGAACCGATGTTCTTTATTAGCAATTTTCATTAAGGTGGCTTTACCCTCTCCTTGGGCCCCAGTGCAGAGAACGGTTATTTTGGAATCTGGATAATTTCTAATGTTTTTAACAGAAATAAGAAGTCCTTTTTTGATTTTAAGGTATCCTAGTTTTCTAGCTAGCTCTACATTATTTTTCATTGATAGGCCTTCTATTACGACCTTTCTGTTATATTTTTCTGAGAGGAAAATCATTTGTTGAAGCCGATTAATTAAAGAAGAAAAGGTAGCGGCAATAATCCTACCTGGCGCTTGCCTGAAAATTTCTTCTAAATTTTTAGAGATGTCGCTCTCAGAGAGAGAATGACCCTTTTCTTCAGCTCCGGTTGAATCAGACATTAGAAGTAGAATATTTTGCCTGCCTATTTGTTTTAAACGGCCAAAATCAGTAGGACGGTCGTTTATCGGCGCTTTGTCAAATTTAAAATCTGAGGTATGAACAATATTGCCTACCGGTGTTCGGATAAAAAGTCCTAAATTGTCAGGGATATTGTGGTTTTGATGAAAGAATTCAATTTTAAATGGGCCTAATTTAATCTGTCCTTTATCTCTGACTTCAGTTATGTCTAACTTCGGTTGAGAAGGAAATTCTTCTTGTCTTTT
>CAYNVZ010000032.1:0-6768 GCA_964400775.1 uncultured Candidatus Saccharibacteria bacterium
ATACTGAAGGTAGATTTCATTATGCAGTTTTTCATTCCGCGGTGGCGCAATGGTAGCTTAAAAATTAACAATTATTCCGCGGTAGTTTAATGGTAAAACCCCCGGCTGTTAACCGGTGAGAGTGTAGGTTCGAGTCCTACCCGCGGAGCAAACTTGAGCCGTTGAAAAACGGCTTTTAAGTTTGCTCTGTTGGTGTAGCGAGAACCTGCTTCCCGGATCCCCCACCACTTTTTTGCGAAAAGTGGTGGGGGATGCCTTCGGGCAACTTTTCGAGCTTTACCCGCAGAGCCCTACACCAAAACCGCCCATTTGGGCGGTTTTGGTGTAGGGCTCCGGATAGAAAATTGTTACAAACTTTGGACATTATTTTATCAAAGCTGATACACAAATCTAAAAAAAAGAACTTGAAGTGAGAAGTGCCGCGCCGTAGGTACGGCATTTCCATCCGGATGCTCGCCGCCGCTCGCGCGGCGGACAAAATCCGCAAAAATTTCTTTCATTCTTTGAAAGAGGAACGTGTAAAATTTTCTTCTAAAAAATAAGAAATTTTTGCGTGCCTTACTTCCTTGCTGACGCAAGGATGAGCCTCTTTTCCTTCTCCTCCGCGTTGTTAAATTCAAAATTGATTTTTTGTATCTATTTTGTTAATATAGAAAAGAATAATTGTTATGAATAATTTACTACGATGGATAAAACCAACAACAAAAATTTAACCCTTATTAGAGATAGTGATTGGGAGGTAATTGATAGTGAACCCTGCAGAGTTGTTGAATTCGTCTCTTTAGGAGCCTCTGTCGAGGATGGTAAGGTCCAAGCTATTGATAAAACAACCCCCTATGCCTCTGTTACTTTGGAGTGTAAAAAATTTCCAAATAAAATTACTGGTTATATTACTCACAAAATAGATTTTGCTCACTTGTGGGCAGCATTTAAGGAAAGGGGCGTAAAAGACAATGAAGAGGTGATAATCTTTTGGAGCAAAAAACATCTTAAGACGTTCGCAAAAATTTTTTCTCCCGTTATGCCAAAATTATGGGTGATGGTTTGTCCAAAAGGAGCTTTTGAATTGATGACTGATCCAAACTTTAAGCCGCAATTAAGTGGCATAGCTCGTTGGAATGCACAAAGACCCATTGTTGAATGGAAACCAGAGGTAATGGAATAAAAAATGTAGGATAATAGATTTTTTATGCAAAAGAGTACCCAACTAGCAAATTATGAATTCAAGCCTTTTTACGATAAATACCAATCTAAATATAACTTTCAATAAAAAAACTGATCAGAAAGGCGATTTAAAATTTATTGAAAAATAAAAATAGAGACGCGCACATTTTTTTAATTAAATCAAAAAAGCCCGTCGCTGGGCAATTTTTGTCCAAAATCCAAATTGTGCGCGTGGCTTTATAACTTATTCCAGAAAACAATCCGGATGAGTATTCTTTCCTTCAATAAGGTATATAGTGAGTAGCAGGGTGGGGTAGAAATAATTTAAGGCATAGCGGGTTGGAATAGTCCTTTTATTTGTTCTAACAGGAATTCAGGGCATTTAATTGAATCTATCCATTTCAAAGTTCTAAAATCGTTCCATCTGGCGAGCCCTACACCAAAACCGCCCAAATGGGCGGTTTTTGATTCACGGCTTCGTGTCTTGAACAAAATCCGAACCTATTTCAAAGAAAATCCTGACGCTGACTTCTGACCCCGAAGTATGACTTCGTCAACTACGGGGCAAGTTGCCAGCCCGCGCTCCGCGCGGGCTGGCAAACCCTACTTCGCGAACTCTGCCTTATTCATCCTTTTCTGCTGTTTGCGGCAGGATAAAAGATGAATAAGAAATTTTGGAAAGAATGGATGGTAGAAAAATTACTCATATCTTAAAGCTTCAATTGGTGAAAGTTCAGCTGCCTTCTTCGCAGGATAAATTCCAAAAATCAAACCAATAAGCGTAGCTACTCCAAAAGCTAAAACAATTGAAATTAAAGAAAGAGTGAACTGCCATTCTAAATCTAATACTTTACCAATTACTATGCCACCTAAATAAGATCCTAAAACTCCCAATAAAATCCCAGTTATTCCACCCAGAGTAGTTAAGCTTATTGTTTCTAGTAAAAATTGTAACAAGATATCTTTTTTTCTTGCTCCCACTGCTTTCCTTAAACCAATTTCTCTGGTTCTTTCAGTAACTGACACTAACATAATATTCATAATTCCAATTCCTCCTACCACCAAAGAAATTGCTGCCACACAAGAAAGAAAAACTGTTAAAATTCCCCCGATTAAATTAAAGGTGGAGGCAACATACTCTTGACTTAAAATAGTAAAATCATCTTCAGTTTGGTTTTTTATCCTATGCCTTTGTCTTAGAATTGACTCTGCCTCTTGAACTGCTATATCTAAAGTATTTGCTGATTTCGCCTGGATCAAAATTACATTTAAATAATCAATTCCTAACATTTGTTTTTGAGCTACCGATAGGGGAATGAAAACCCTATCATTGGGATCAAACATTGGATCTTTCATTCCTTCAACCTCTATTGCTCCAATTATTCTAAAGGTTCTTCTGTTTATTTTTAGAGTTTCTCCCACCACTTTTTCGCTACCAAATAATTTCTCTTTTACTGTCTTTCCAATTACTGCTACTTTTTGCATTGATTTCTCTTCTTCGGGAGCAAAAAATCTTCCTTCTAAAATTTTGTTTCCTCGCACTTCTTGAAAATTTGAAAGGGTTCCAACAAAATCACATTTTCGTTGTTTTCCTTTGTAATCTAAAATTGCTGGGCCAAAAACTAAAGGAGTGGTTTCTTTAATATAAAAAGCTTCTTTTTTAAGAGCTTTGGCGTCTGAGGTCTTAAGAGTTTTAATCTGTGTCATCCCTAAAGAAAATTGAGGGAGACCCTTTTCTTGCTTTGTGCCACCGGGCAGGATAAAGGCGATATTATGTCCCATTGTTTCTATCTGGGAAAGAACAACATTCTGAACACCTTGTCCAAGGGAAAGCATAACAATCACGGCGGCAATTCCAATGACAATTCCTAACATTGCTAAAAAAGAACGAGTTTTATTCGTTTTTAAAGCACCAATTGCAGTTTTTAGAGAATCTGAAAATTTCATAAACTACTTTATTAATTCTTTTTCGTCTTTAGCAAATCTTCTTTGTCGGACATCTTCGTCTGATACGATTTTGCCGTCTGCCAAGCGAATAATTCTTTTGGCATGTTCCGAGGTGTATCTTTCATGAGTGACTAAAACTACTGTATGACCCCTATCATTGAGTTCTTGAAGTAAAGCCATAATCACCTTTCCCGATTTAGAATCTAAATTTCCGGTTGGTTCATCAGCAAAAATTACTGAAGGATTATTAACCAAAGCTCTGGCTATGGCGACTCTTTGTTGTTCGCCACCTGATAATTGATTGGGATAAAAATTAATTCGATGAGAAAGGCCAACTTCTTCAATTGCTTTTTTTACTCTTTCTTCCTCCTCTTCTTTTTTAAAACCACTATAGATTAAGGGCAACCTTACATTGTCAAAAACAGTGGTCCGAGGTAAAAGATTGAAAGATTGAAAGACAAAGCCCATTCTTTTGTTTCTGATTCGGGCTAATTCATCATCAGTTAATTCATCAATACTTTTTCCTTCAAATCTGTAAACTCCAGAAGTCGGTCTGTCCAAAAAACCCATAATATGCATTAGAGTAGATTTTCCAGAGCCCGAAGGACCCATAATGGCTACAAATTCTCCCTGCTTAATCTTAAAAGAAACCCCGTTTAGGGCTGGAGTTTCTACTGCATCGTTTTTATAGACCTTTTCTAAATTTCTAACCTCAATCATATTAATAACTTGAAATTCGAAATTTTATTTTAGGTTTTAGGATTTGGGATTTAGAATTTCGGATTTGTTATTACTTTTCTTTAAGAAAAGTAATGACCCTATCTCCTTCTTTTAGCCCGGATAAAATCTCTATTTCTCCTTCACTGCCCCGAATACCGGTTTTCACTTCAACTTCTTTAATCTTTCCTTTGTCTAAAACTCTAACTATCTTTTTTCCATTTTTAATTAAAACTGCTCGCTGGGGAATTAAAAGAGCATCTTCTTTGCTTTCGGTAATAATATCTACATCGCCTGTCATTCCTGATTTAATTCTTTCATCAGTTTTATCAAATCCCACGGTTATTTTATAATAGACCACGCCCTGAATGATAGTTTCAGCAGGGTCGATTTTTATTACCCTTCCAGTAAAAATTTCATCAGGAAAAGCATCTAAAGATATTTCTACTGGATTGTCTAATTTTACTTTGGCAATATCAGCTTCTGGAATATCTACTTCAATTTGAAACCTGCCAAGACATAATAATGAAATAACTGGATCAGCTACCATTGTTCTTACCATTTCACCTTCTTCTTTTTTAATATCAGTAACAATACTATCACAAGGAGCAACCAAGTTAGCTTTAGTTAATTGCTGTTTGGCTTTGGTTAAGGAGGCCTCGGCTTGATCTAATTGGGCCTGAGCCAAAGCTACATCAGCTTCTCGAGGCGGGGCTTTTATCTGAGCCAATTTGTCTTGAGCTGATTTAAGATTGCCTTCAGCGGTTCTAAGGGTATTTTGGGCAGCATCTAAACTGGCTTGAGCAGTATTGATGTTTAACTCATTGGTTAGTTTAGTAGAAGAAATTTTCTGTTGAGCATTTACAATATTGGTAGAGGCGGTATTGATGTATGATTTTTGAGTATCTAAAGAAGTTTTATCAGTGGCTGAGATTGTATCACGGTAAGTGGGTTCTTCGCAGATATCCCTAATAACTACCAAAGCTTCATATGTTGTATCAAGGGCATCTTTCATCTCTAATAAAGCACTATCAATATTTTCATTAGTGGGATTCTCTTTGGCAGTATCAAGATAAGATTTTGCTCTATCTCTTGCTTTTTCTATTATTTCTTTATTTTCGTTCACTTTAAATCCTTCTTGATAAGAAGTGATAAAGTATGTTCTTTGAATTGAATTTACAACATTGAAAGCATTATAGATTTTGAGATAAGAATCATCCAAGGTATTTAAAGCATCTTTATAGGCCTTGTCTAAATTGTTTTCAGCATTGTCTTTCACATCGGCTAAATTCTGTTCAGCATTTTTTAAAGAAATTTGAGCGTTTTTAAGAGCAATCTGGGCGTTTTCTACCGCTGTTTCATAGACCTTTATCTCTTCCTCTGAGGCACCGGCTAAAATTTTATCTAATTTTGCCTTAGCCATATCTCGAGCCGCCTGAGCTTCTAATATCTGTGTATTCAGTTCGCTTGCATCAAGAGTAGCTAAGATTTGACCCCTTTTCACTTTTTCTCCTACCTCTACTTTTATGGTTTGAATTTTACCCTGAATCTCAAACTGCAAATCTACCTCCTTGGCTGGAGTTACCTGACCAGTAGCTGAAACCTTTTGGACAATATTTCCCCTTCTAACTAATGTGAAATTATAAGGAAGATTCTTGTCCTTGGAAAAATATTTATAGCCCCCAACAGCTATTATTACTAATATCAAAATAGAAACTAAAATTAGTTTTGGTTTCATAATTTTAAGAATTACTTAGTTAGATGTTTTAATTTAGCGAGCTTTTTATTTAACTCAGAAATAATCTTTCCAAACTGATTGCTGGGAATAAAAACTATCATTTCCGAGGGAGTTAAAAAAATCACAAATTTTTCTCCGCTTTTTATCTTTAGTTTCTTTCGGATTTCAGCTGGAATTACTATTTGTCCTCGCTTGCCAATGGTAGCTGTACCAAAACAGGTTACATCTTTTAGAGGATTTTTCTTCATAATGGTATGATTTATATGAATTATACTACATTTCCTATTTTAACTGATGAAAAATTAAGGTCAAGGCCTATTCTCTTTCCTTCATTCTCTCAAGGTTTTTTATTCGTCTTTTATCCTACCGCAAACAGCAGAAGAGGATGAATAGGGCAGGTTTCGCGAAGCAGGGTTTGCCCGCCCCGCCAAAGGCGGGGCTGGCTTAAAAATCAGTATCAGGATTTTCTTTGAAAAAGGTTCGGATTTTATTAATACATGGAGCAAACTTAAAAGCCGTTAAAAGCGGCTTTTAAGTTTGCTCTCTAGGCGTGGCGAGAATCTGCCCCTGAATTCCAAACAAAGCCCTCACTACTTTTCTACTTTTCTACTTTTCTGCGAAAAGTGGTGGGGGATATAGGCGGTGGAGAGGAAAATATTGTTAACAACCTAGTGAAACTTTACAGTATATAACTACCGACTATATCCGGCAAATAACAAAAGAGACAATCGGAGCGAAAACAAAAAACTAGACAAAAGAAAAATTATGTATTTGCCTTGGCTTTAGATTTTAATTGATAGAGTTGTTGGAGGGTTAAGTGAAGATATCTTCCATTTTTGGATCAAGAAAGAAAGCAAAAATGGGATTATAAATTTGAAGGCAATCGTTGCGCCTATTAAAACTGAATAAAGTTCTGTTCCAATTAAAGTTTTTTCAAACAAAAATTTTACAATTACAATACTGGTTGAAAATCTCACCCCCAAAGCAACTCCCATTAAAATTGAAGATTTTTTGCCTAATTCTTTTTTCCCGACAAGATAACTGGCTAAAATTTTAGCACTGTAAGCCACCGCTATTACCAACAATACTAACCAGGAAGTAGTTAAAAGATAATTTACATTGATGTCTGCTCCTACCCAGAAAAAGAAAATTGGACCAAAAAAGCCATAAGTCAAGGTCCTAATTTCAGATTCTACAGCCAA
>CAYNVZ010000033.1:0-6469 GCA_964400775.1 uncultured Candidatus Saccharibacteria bacterium
GCTTTCTTGCTTCTGCTTTTGAAATTACTTTTTTCTTAAACCTTATTTCTTGTTTAATCAAATAACGCATTTTTTTCTCAATTTTAGGCAGGTCTTCAGAGCTGAGCGTTTTTTCTTTGGGCAAGTCAAAATCATAATAAAACCCGTTTTCAATTACCGGGCCAATTCCAAATTTAACGCCAGGATACATTTCCTGGACAGCGGTTGCCATTATGTGAGCCAATGAGTGACGAATTGTTTCTATTTTAGCCATAAATGTGATGAGTATAGGTTGAGTAAGAGAAAAAAAGAAAGTTCCTCCTTAATCTCTTTTCCGTAAAGAGAAGTAGGAAAAGGAGAGGATAAAGCTGATAAATTGTAATAATTATTTATTCTTTGTCAATGATTTCTTCAATTTCCTGGCAGATTATTTTTGGTACACCGTCACGGTTGTCAACTCTTCCTTTGACCATAACAATTTTATTTTCTTGAAAAATAGCAGGGTTATTTTCCACCACAGATGGAAATACCACCAATTCAATTTTATCTGTTTGGTCCTCTAATTTAACAAAAAGCATTGGCTTGCCGGTTTTGGTAATGATTTTCTTGATGTTAGAAATTATCCCTCCGGTTTTTACTATCTTACCTGTTATATCTTGAGAAATCTTGACCAATGGTAAGACCTTTTTTTCAAAAATTTTTTTAAGATCTTCTAAAGGATGTGAAGAGATATATAATCCTAACAATTCTTTTTCCCAGTTTAGCTTTTGTTTCTTAGAAGCAGGGGGGGCAGGGGAGAGGTTTAGTTTGCTATTAGATTCCATTCCATCAAAAAGTCCTTTTTGGCCATTTAGTTTATTTTTTCGGGCTTGTCGGTTCCATTCTAAAATTTTTTCCAGGTTCTGCAAAAGTTTGTTTCTTTCTTCAAATTTATCAAAACAACCGCTTTTAATCAATGCCTCTAAGGATTTTTTATTTAGATCTTTAGAATCAATCCTGTTGATAAAGTCCTCAATTGAACTAAAAGGCCCTTTTGCTTTTCTTTCTTCTACAATTGCGCTTACTACATTATGGCCCACATTCTTAATGGCTAAAAGCCCGAAGCGTATTTTATTTTCCTTTGGCACCACTGAAAAGTTTCTAAAGCTTTCGTTTATATCTGGCGGTAGAACTTCAATTTTCATTCTTTTACACTCTTCAATTAAAAAGGCGATTTTATCTACATCTTGCCTTTCTGAAGTCAAAACAGCAGCCATAAACTCTACCGGATAATGAGCCTTTAAATAAGCGGTTTGATAGGCAATCATTGCATAAGAAGCGCTGTGACTGCGGTTAAATCCATACTTGGCAAAAGGCAAAATCCATTCCCAGATTTGTTCAATAATTCTTTTGTCTATTCCTTGATTAATTCCTCCCTGAATAAATTTTTCTTTTTGTTCTAATAAGAGTTTTTTGATTTTTTTTCCAACTGCCTTTCTTAAAATGTCTGCTTCAGCTAAAGTAAAGCCAGCTAATTCTTGAGCGATTTGCATTAATTGTTCTTGATAAACCATAATACCATAGGTTTTTTTCAAGATGGGTTCTAATTTAGGGTGAAGATATTGTATTTTTCGTTTGCCATGTTTTCCTTTGATATAATCTGGAATAAACTGCATCGGTCCTGGCCGATACAGAGCTACCATAGCAATTATATCTTCAAATTCAGTTGGCTTAAGTTGCTTTAAATATCTTTTCATTCCATCGCTTTCTAATTGAAATACACCCGTGGTTTCTCCTTTTTGTAAGAGTTTAAAGGTATCTGGGTCATCCAACGGGATGTCTTCTATCTTGAGAGATTTATTTTGAACCTTATAGATACGCGCCAAGGTATCTTCAATAATAGTAAGATTTTTCAATCCTAAAAGATCCATTTTTAATAATCCCAGGTCTTCAATTGAATGCATTTCATATTGGGTGACAATACCTTGTTCGTTCTGGCTGGGCTGCTGGAGAGGAACTATTTCGGTTAAAGGCGTTTTGGAGATTACTACGCCGCAGGCATGGGTAGAAGCATGCCGAACTACACCTTCTAGTTTTTTGGCTAAATCAATCAATTTAGTTGCTTTTTCATCTGAATAATATAGTTGTTTGAATTCATCTATTTTTTCAAGCGCTTGATCCAAGGTAAAACCAAAAGGTATCATTTTAGCTATTCTATCGCAGTAGCTATAGGGATATTTTAAAGCCCTACCTACATCTCTGATTGCCACACGTGCCGCCATTGTTCCAAAGGTAATAATCTGAGCCACTTTGTCTCTGCCGTATTTTTGAGCAATATAGTTTATCACCTCATCTCTTCTTCGGTCCGTGAAATCAAGGTCAATATCAGGCATTGAAATTCGTTCAGGATTTAAAAATCTTTCAAAGAGCAAATCGTATTTTAAAGGATCAATATCAGTGATATTTAAGAGATAAGAAACTAAAGAGCCAGCTGCTGAACCTCTACCTGGACCTACTACGATTCTATTTTCTTTTGCCCAGTTAACAAAGTCCTGAACAATAAGAAAATAAGAAGCAAAGCCGGTTTGCTTAATAATTGAGAGTTCGTGGTGTAGGCGTTTAAGCACTTGTTCTGTTTTTTGTATTTGCCTTTTTTCCAGTCCTTTTTGGCAAAGTTCTTCTAGATATTCATCAGGGGTTTTGTTGCCAGGTACCTGAAAATAGGGAAGTTTTATTTGGCCTAGTTTGAATTCAAAATTACAGGACTCTACGATTTTTTGAGTATTCTCAATTGCTTCAGGTGTATCTTTGAAAAATTCCTGCATTTTTTTCGGAGGATGCATTGAAAAATCGTCTGCCTTCATTGTTAAGCGTTCGGGGTCGTCTGGTTTGGCATTAGTATTAATCAGCATTAGAATATCTTGGGCAATGGCATCTTCTGGTTTAAGATAGTGGCAATCATTGGTAGCAACTAAGGGAATGTTGAGTTTTTTAGAAAGGAGGATTAAGGCGTCATTGACAATTTTTTGGTTTGGTAGATTGGGATGGTGCTGGATTTCTAAATAGAAATTGTCTTTGCCAAAAATTTCCTGATATTTCAGAGCTGTTTTTTCTGCTTCATCAAATTTTTTTGCAATAATGAGCTGGGGGATTTTTCCCTGGATACAGGCAGTCATTGCGATAAGTCCCTTGCTGTGTTGCGCTAATAGCTCTTCGTCGATTCTTGGTTTATAATAAAAACCCTCTAGGTGGGCTTTGGTAAGTAGTTTTACTAAATTTTTATAGCCGGTTTCATTTTTGACCAAAAGCACTAAGTGATATTTTTTGTTGTCAATATTTGGTCTTTTCTGGTGCATCCGTTCCAGAGCCATATATACCTCACAGCCAATAATCGGTTTGATGCCTTTTTTCTTTGCTTTTTTATAAAACTCTACAGCTCCATATAAAACACCGTGGTCGGTTAAGGCAACCGAATCCATGTTGTTTTCTTTTACATAATCTAAAATCTCGTCAATTTTGGGCAAACCGTCCAGTAAAGAATAATGAGAGTGAACATGTAGATGAGTAAACTTCATCATTCAAACATTCAAACATTTAAACATTTAAACAAAGAATATGTTTAGATGTTTAGATGCTTAAATGGTGTTGGTAGTTGGTATATTCTATTATTATATCACTTTTAAATCCCATAGCAAATTATTGATTTTTCCCCGGATGAATTTCGCCTTTTTTTATTTTATTTCATAGACCGCGGTAAGTGGATTAGGGGAATTTTATCAAACCTGTAGGTTTGGAAACTTGACTTTTTTGCGGGGTTTGATAAAGTGAAATTGCTAAAATTACTAAAAATATAGTAAATTAAAAACAAAATAAACAGAGGTAAATGAAAATGGAAATAACAGTAGATGAATTGAATGGATTGGATAAAAAACAGATACAGAGATGCTTACTTTCTCTTCCAATAATTGAAGCGCCAAAAGTTGCCGAGGACAATGAAATTTTAGAAGTAAGCATAAAAAAACTAAAAGTTCATTTTAAAATTACAAAGGAGGGAATTAAAAGAACAGATCCTTTTACAGGTCAAGAAGCGAGTCCATTGGTATTTTATATGATGTCAATTTCTGGAGATCCAGAAAGAAAACATAAAATAATTGAGTGGCTTGAAGAGTTTTTAGGTCGTGCCTTTAATAAGTTTAAAATGCCAAGAGTTAAAGGAATTGATTATGTTTCTTGGAACGCCAGAAAAGTTGATAAAAAATTAAAGAGCGAATAACTTTCGCCTTTTTGTTTTCTCTTATTTCATAAATCGTGGTGAGTGGATTAAGGGAATTTTTACCAGGAGCTTATAAAAGTATTGCAAATTAAATTTGAATATGTTATTCTTTAAAATGAGTTTTGAATTTTAGATTATATTTTTTATTTTAGCAAAGGGTTTATGGCGGTTCCAAAGCAGAGAAAAACAAAATCAAGAAGAAACCAGCGAAGGTCGCATATCTATTTGAAAATGCCGGTTTTAGTTAGCTGTCCCAAGTGTGGAAAGCCAGCAAGGCCTCACTCTGTGTGTTTGAATTGTGGCTTTTATAAAGCAAGAGAAGTAATTGATGTTTTAGCTAAGTTGACTAAGAAGCAAAGAAAACAAAGAGAAAAAGAAATGAAAGCCAAAGAAAGAGAAGAGAGAGAAGCGAGGCCTTTAAGCATGGAAGAACTATCCAGAAAATAAAATCCTAAGCACTAAATCCTAAATAAGTCCAATTAAAAATTAGAAATTAGAAATTGAAAATTTTATTTTATTGTTATGGCAAGCAGGCATTTATCACGTTCAATAGCAATGCAAAGCTTATACGAATGGGATTTTTACGGTAAAAAGAAAAATTCTTTAAAAAAAATCACTGAACGAAATATCAAAGAGCTAGGTCCAGGACTTGAGGACACAGGTTTTGTTTTCCAGTTAGTAGAGGGCGTGAAAGAGCATCTTCCGCAGATTGATAAAATTATTGAGAAGACAGCTCCAGAGTGGCCCGTAGACCAAATCACAATTATAGACAGAAATATTCTACGGCTTGGGCTTTATGAGCTTTTATATAGCAACAAAGAAGAAGTGCCTCCCAAGGTTGCTATTAATGAAGCAATTGAGCTGGCTAAATCTTTTGGGGGAGAATCCTCTAGTAGATTTATTAACGGCGTTTTAGGCACAGTATATAAAGAACTTGAATCTCGCTAATTTGCACGAATTTATCACTAATTTATTGGTGGTAGATTTGCGGAAATTCGCGATTTAAAGTGAAAAATTTTGTACCATTAGAAAAAAAACTTGGTTTTGAGTTTAAAAATAAGGATTTACTTATTCAGGCATTTACACATCGTTCATATTTGAATGAAAATCCGGGTTTTTATTTAGACCATAACGAGCGCTTGGAATTTTTAGGAGATGCAGTATTAGAATTGGTTGTCACTGAGTATCTTTATCAAAATTATTCTAACAAAACCGAAGGAGAGCTAACTAGTTGGCGGGCTGCTTTGGTTAATGCTAATATATTATCTAAGATTGCATCTGAACTTGGTTTTAATGATTTTTTATTGCTTTCTCGTGGCGAAGCGAAGGATACTGGTAAGGCCCGTCAATATATTTTAGCTAATACTTTTGAAGCATTTATAGGCGCGCTTTTTCTTGATTCCGGTTATAATGCTGTTAAAAAGTTTATTAAAAAACATTTAATAAAAGAGCTCCCTCGGATTATTAGACAAGGCCTTTTTAAAGATGCTAAAAGTTATTTTCAGGAAAAAGCTCAGGAGAAACTAAAAATTACTCCTTATTACAAGGTTTTGAAAGAGTGGGGTCCGGATCATCTTAAACATTTTATGGTGGGAGTTTTTTTGGGACAAAAATTAGTGGCAAAAGGAAAGGGCTATTCAAAGCAGGAGGCAGAGGATGTAGCAGCTAAAAATGCCTTGAAAATAATGAATTGGGACAAAAATAAAATAAACAATAAGTAATAAGTATTAAAAACTAAGTATTAATTAATTTATGCTCTCAATAAGATTTTTAAGAACAGGAAGAAAGAAACAGCCGTTTTTCCGTCTGGTAGTTTGCGATAAAAGAAATCCTCCCAAAGGAGGCAGATTTTTGGAGCTTCTTGGTTTTTATGATCCTTTGACCAAAAAAACAAATCTCAATGCAGAGCGGATTAAGTATTGGCTTTCAGTTGGAGCCAAGTGTTCAGATACAGTTCATAATTTATTAGTTTCAAAAAAAATTATAGAGGCGGAAAAAATTCCTGTCCATAAAAAGAAGAAAAAAGGCAAGACAGAGCCCGCCAGGGGCCCTGGGGATACCCAGGCACACAAGGAAAAATCAGAAGAGCAAGCAGGGACAAAGGCAGAGATAAAAGAAGGGGAAGCTGAAGAAAAAGTAAATACAGGAGAAAAGCCAGTAGAGAAACAGGAAGAACCAAAAGAAGAAAAAAAGGCGGAAGCAAAGGAAGCTGAAACAGAAATTAAAGAGAAGCCAGAG
>CAYNVZ010000034.1:0-6213 GCA_964400775.1 uncultured Candidatus Saccharibacteria bacterium
CCTGAAAAGAAAAATAAATTATTTTGTCTTTGATGTTATTGATGCTACAAAGGATAAAGAAAGCATCAGGCCTTTAATTTATAGGTTTTCTTCAGATTTTCTTTATTATCCTTTAAAAATAACAGCAACTTCAGACATTGGTAGAAGTTCGGCTGATTTAAATATCTTTTTTATCACAGAAGAGGAGGTGCCGGAAACTGTTTTCAATTTTTCTGTTGTTAATGGATGGTTTGGTAGAAGCGTTTCTGTAGGGTTAGAGCCAAAAGAACTGGAAGAGATTTCTCCTCAAGTTGCCAGCTTGTTTGAAGGAAAAGCTGTTTGCAAAAAAGTAAGCTTTTATGGCAAGTTAAGCAATTTGAGAAAAGATATTATTTCCTATCCCAAGCAATTTTGGGGAAAAGATTTGAAAATAGGAAGTTCAGGAAAAGAGGTAGAGGCGCTTCAAAAAATATTAATCAATGAAGGGCTTTGGAATTCAGAGGTTGGAGCCACAGGTTATTTTGGTCCAATTACCAAAAGGGCATTGAGCGCCTTTCAAGAAAAATATCATTTAGAAATTTTAAAGCCATTAGGATTAAAATCTGGAACAGGATATTTTGGCAAGCAGACAGCGTCCTATCTTAAAAAACTTTCCTTAAACACAGAAGAGGAAAAAGAGATTGAGTGGGAAAGGGATCTTTATTTAGGAGTAAGGGGAGAGGATGTGAAAAGGTTACAGGAAATTTTGATTGAAGAGGGAGTTTGGACAGCATCAGGGATAGAGCCTACAGGGGTTTTTGGACCTATTACCAAACAAGCTGTAATTAAGCTTCAAGAAAAGTATCGCACAGAAATTCTTTTGCCCTTAGGCCTGAAACAAGGAACAGGATTTGTTGGCCCTTCAACCCGTGGATTTCTTAATAAAAGATTTTTTGGTCACTATAACAGGGAAAAAGAAAAATTCTGCGGTTGGTCAACCTATGGAAGATGTGTCAGCGATATGGACTGCCGGGCAGGAGGATGTTCTGGTCAGGTGTGCGAATCAAAACTTGAGGAGCCTGTAACAACTACTTGTGAATGGAAAGATTGCTATAACGCTGGGCAATATGATTTAAGCTGTAAATGTATTAAAGGAAAATGTCAGTGGTCAGAGTAAATAAAGAGATAAAACCTACTTTCTTGTTGGTTTTTAAGCTCTCCACTTGACATTTTTAAAAAATAAGAGATACTATAATAGTATATTCAAAAATTGAATATACGAAAACGAACTCGGAGGTGATTTAAATTGAAATTGAATAGAATATTATTGGAAATAGGATTGGTGACGACCTTCTTGGTTTTTTTGATGATAAGCGGGTGTATCGGTAAAGGAGTTGAGGGAAAGTATGCGTGTGGAGATGGTGTCTATATGATCCTTGAGAAAGGAGGAAAATGCAAGCTGTCCAGTGGCGCTACAGCAGTAGAAGCAAAATGGAGAACGGAAGGAGATAAATTGATTTTGAGGTTTGAAAATACATGGATGGGGACGTTTGAACTAAAGGGAAGAATAGAAGATGATAAGATTATTTTTAAAGAAAAAAATTTGTTTGGAGTAGAGACAACAGAAGTTTGCTATAAACAGTAGCTTTTATAGAAAATTATTTATATCCCTTTTCTGGTTGAGAAAAGGGGTTTTTTGTTATGTTTGGTCTATTATAATTCTACAAGGTCTATCTTGTATACATTGTTATACCGGATAAGTTTTCCACTTGACATTTTTAAAAAATAAGAGATACTATAATAGTATATTCAAAAATAGGTGATTTGAATGAAGAACCTTGAACTTAGGAGAATGTTATTAGAGACGGGAGTAATAGCAGTTTTTGGCCTTTTTTTGATGACAAGCGGCTGTATTAGCGGAGGAGTGGAAGGGAAATATATCTGTGATAAGGACGCAGAGGTCTATATCCTCCTTGAGAAAGGAGGAAAATGTAAAATAAGTGGTGGCCCAAAGGGAACAGTGATATTAGAGGCAGAATGGGAGATAAAAGACGACCAGCTTATTCTAAAGAAAACTTCAGCAGGTAGAGTAAATTATATTGTAGGAAGAATAGAAGGCAATAAGCTTATTATAAAAGGAAGCACAAGGTCCGGAGGATCTGCAACCTTGGTTTGTTATAAACAGTAAGCCATGTAAATATAAAATCCCTGTTTAGCTAAAAAACAGGGTTTTTAATTAGTGTGTTTTTTATGATTATTTTATTGGATAAATAGCAAAAGATGAAGGGCAAGGACTCCAAAAGCAGTAATTGACAAAAGGTATACAGACATCTATGCCGCACTTACCAATTGGGTAGTCGGTTAGCTTTGGGATGCTACGCTTAAAGACCGCGCATTTTCCTGTTGCGTTGTCATTTTCAAAAAGAACAAGTAGATAGTTTCCTTCAATTTCAATTGCTCGAAGGTTATCATCTAAGTTGTCTCCGGCAAGGTCTTTAAGTTTATAGGGAGGACTTATTTGGGTTTGTTCAAATACTTGTTCTCCTCCCGGTTGACACTCTTCTTTTTCGCATAGTTTAACATATCCGCTTGCAGGATTATTGTTTACTGTAAAAATATGGACAGAAGAGGGCTTCTCAACATCTCCATATTCGTTTAATCCTTGAATGTCTTGTACAATTTCTTCGCTCCCATCTAGAAAAGTGGTAGAGGATCCTTTTCCGCTGTTTGAAAGAAAGATTTTACCTTGTCCTTGATACTCTCTGTCTTCATGTAGCACTGCACCATAGACAACGTTCTTGTCCACATCATTTTTGCTTAGCTTGAATTTAATTTTGTTAGCTTTATCTTCAAATCTAAGAACAGAAAGATTAGGGATGTCGCTTGTTAAAAAAACCTCTTCTCCTGTACTAGTGTCTACAAGATAAACGCCTGGCAGTTTCCAGCGCAACATAATTGATTTCGGGACAATTGGTAAAGGACCGCTGGATGTTATTTTTTCACCTTTTCCTTCCCAGTTTTCTTGGGGATAGACAATTGCTTCTAAATCTCCACTGCTGGATAAAAAATGAATATGAGAAGCAGTAAATCCTTCTAAAGAGGGATAATTGATGCCTATATATTTTTTTTTGTCTTCGGCAAGGCCCATTAATTGTGCATCAGTTGTACAATCAGCTGAGCAAAGAACTACGCCTGCTTTAATAGGTGTTTTTTTTGTTTTTAGAATTACTAACTGGGGATTAACAGTAGTTAAAATTAAATAGGAAGAAAGCAAAATAACTAAACCAAGAATTCCAGAAAAGATTTGGTCTTTAGCATCGTCCATAGCCGGCGGAGAACCCACTGAAGACATATAACGAAAACCACCCAAAACCAGAGCTCCAAAAGCAATAAGGCCTCCCAATAGAAGCGCAAGATTAAAGATATATTTGATATATTCTGGGAGAAGCGGTTTTTCTGATAATTCTTTACCGAGAACTCTTGGATATTTAATCTCTAACGGTTTCTGAGCATAGCAAAAATTGTCTAACAAAAGAACTGTTAAAACAATCAAAGAAAAAATTATTAAAATTTTTTTATTTGTTTTATGTTTTATCATATTGTATTATTTTCATATTGTGGTATATGTTTAGGTTTTACTGGCAGCAAAAGTAATTAAGCAAGCTTTTACAAGAAGTACATTTTTTACATTCATCAGAATTTGCGCCCATAAGTAGACATGTAGTTTCACATACAGCATCTATTTTTCGAGGAAGGTTTGTTTCTAAAACAGTTCTACATCTTGTTGTATATCTTGGGGATAATTTGCCTTGTTCAACCTTTTTCCATTCTAAAGGAGTAAGATGACACCTGTCAAATTCCAGCCGAGCTTTATTTAATTTCCTTTTTATAAATTCTTCTTTAGTTATTTTAAATATACCGCCTAAGGCCGAATCTATTAAATCTACAGCCCACTTATAGTCAACATATAAGTGAGGGAAAAGCTCTGAGAAAGAAGAAAACCCTCCCAGCCCGGGAATGGGCTGGATAATAGTGTTAAAGCTGTTTTCTAATATTTGCAGTTCTGAGGAAGATAAAATATCCGGGTCTATTGTTTCGCTTTTTTCTTCCACTGCTTTTTTAATCTCTTTTTGCGACTTTTCTATTTCTTTATAACTTTTGTTTGAAACTGTATAAATTGTTCCTTTGCTTGCGACTTGTTTTGCCTGTAAGTTAAAATTATTTTCTACTTGAGCAAAGCTTATTTGTATATCTCTGAATTTTTGCCAGACATCTTCAAAGCTTGTTTTTGCAGTGATAAAATCCGCGTTTAATCCGGTGCTTTCAAAGTTTGCCTTGTCAGATATAAAGATCTTTCTGCTTACGAGATATAGAGAAACGTTATTAAAGAAAGCTTGCTTGGCAGTGTTGAACTTCCCGCCCTCATCTTTTTCTAAGATGCTGTCAGCTTTATCAACCGCTTCTGCCGCTCTTGCAAGAACCCCTGTTAGGACCATATCACCTGTATTTGCTGATTCTGCTATTTCTTCAATAATAGTTAAGGCATTATTTAAGGCAGTTGTCTTTTCAGTTACAGTGTCGGCGCTGTTTAACTCGCCTAGGACAGTAAAAAGTTTACTGTTATATATTGAAAGTTCTCCTTTTACAGTAGTAAATCCTGGGTCTTCTTGTTGCGTATACTCATTGGGATTGACATACAGAGACGGACAGGGATTGGGAGGGATGCATCTTTGACCGTATGAACCATAAAACGTGCAGCATCCGGGACAGACGTCATCAGGGAGGACAAAATCGCACATTTTAGCCAAGCAATGGTTAAGAGTGCAATCAAGGGGTATGGCGGTGTTGCGGTAAGTAGGAAAGGGAGGTGTGAATCTATCAATAATTATATCTGCTCCTCCGGTTTGTATTTTTATGTTCTTTTCAATATTGTCAAAGTTTTCTGAGAGCATTTCCAAAAGTTCTGTTGTTTTCTCTACAGCTTCGCCAATAGGAATTTGCGGATCGCAGACAATCTCCTGAGCGTTGATTCTGTTTTGATTATAGTTGAAACCAAAGAAAATAAAAGATATAAGACCTAAAGAAAGGAATAAGAAAAAGAGCAAAATTGTTATTTTTTTGTTCAGCAATTTATTCATAAACTTAGATTTTTGGCTTCGTTGATTAATTGTGTGCCTTGCCCTTCTTTATAGAAATAGAAGGTTGCCGGGTCTATATTTCCAGTTTTAAGAAGTGCGTCTTCCCATCCCGGAAAACTAGGATCGGGATTTGTCTCAGAAGGATAAAACTCTATTTTGATATCGTACTTTTCAAGGTCTTGTCTGGTTTTCAACATAGTATAATAATCTCTTACATTTATTGAAGCAGGGGCGTTCATTAATAGGCTGGCTTTTTTAAGATTTAATAGATTTTCAGAGAGTTCTTTTTTTATTTTATCTAAAGCGCTCCCCGGTTGTATAAGGGCCATTAATTTATCTTTCTTTGTCGCGACCGCTGGGACCAGCACATTCATAATTTTTGGCTCATTGCAATATTTAGAACGTCCATAGTCATTTATACACTTTCCCCTTACAAAGCATGCAAAGTTGACGGCCTTACAACTTGTGGCGCCGCATCCGCATTTTTTAACTTCCTGTTCTAAGTTATAAATTGCTTGATTTAATTCGTTTGAAGCACATTTTAGAGATAAAGACAGTACATTTGCCGCATCTAACAAAGGAAGGTCTTGCTGAATTAAGCTTTCTCCTCCTGTGCAGTCGTCGTTATAGTCATAATATTCAACGTCTTCAATAATTGTGTCAAAGGGTCTTTCAATGATTTTACCTGTAGGAATTTGGAAATAAGTAAGCACTGTTTCCTCTTCTGTGGGTATGGTTGGTTGCGTGGTGGGAATGTTAATTTTTTGTAAAGGAGGAAAACGAAACACCACTAACTGAGGATTAATTGTCACTAAAATTAGATATGAGGAAAGTAAAATAGCAAGACCTAAAACTCCGGATAGGATTTGTTCTTTACAATTTTTTTGTTTGGCAGGACTTCCTGCCGAGGTTAGATAACAAACTCCGCCCAATATTGTTGAAAAAAAGGCAATCAAGCCGGCAAGAGCCAAGGAGAGATTAAAAATATATCTAACATAGCCAGGTAGGGTAATAGTAGTTATTTCTGGCTTTTCTCCTGCGATCTCTGGATACTCAATTTCTAATGAACCCTGAGCAAGGCAAATACTGCCCAAAAGAAAGCTTGAGAAAAGGACTA
>CAYNVZ010000035.1:0-6122 GCA_964400775.1 uncultured Candidatus Saccharibacteria bacterium
TTTCGTAGCATTTTTAATGCTAAAATAGTCGCTTGAGCATTATTTAACTTATTCCTAGACCTTGATAAAATTTTTGAGGAAATATTTTTTATCCCGGCCAAGCTACAAATCACCCTTACTGTTCCGCCAGCAACCAACCCCCTACCTTTTCTTTGAGGTTTAAGAAGAACTCTGGACGCTCCAAATTTTGCTTCTACTTGATGAGGAATGGTATCGCCAGAGATAGGAATTGTTACTAAATTCTTTTTGGCTTTTCTAGTTGCCTTTTCCACTGCCTGAGCCACATCCAGACCTTTGGCTATCCCCAAGCCAACCTTTCCCGCCTTGTTTCCTATTACTATAACTACACGAAATTTAAAACGCTTACCGCCTCCAGTAACGCGAGTAACCCGAGCAATATCTAAAACCTTGGATTCAAATCCTTCTTCTGATTTTTCTTTTTCTTCTTGAAGTTTTTGTTTAGCCATATAAATTAAATTCAAAATTACAACTCCTCAAACCTCAAAAATTTCAAAATAATATCTTATGTAATCTGCTATTTTAGATTTTGGATTCAAAAAATTAGCCCTCCTTTTCTTGCACCTTCAGCTAATGCTTTTACTCTTCCATGATATTTAAATCCCGCCTTATCAAAAACGACCTTTTTAATTTTCTTCTCCAACGCCTTTTGAGCGAGTAATTTTCCCACCTCGTAGGCGATTGCTGTTTTGTTTAATTTATTTTTTGATTTTATCCTCTGGTCACTTACAGCCACAAGGGTCCTGCCCTTGTTGTCATCTATTAACTGGCCGTAGATATGCTTATTTGAACGAAATACACAAAGGCGCGGAACCACTTTAGTACCTTTTATCCTCGCTCTAATTTTTTTATGACGTTTAACTCTTTTTTGTTGTTTCTCTAACATACTACAAAAATTTCTAATTTCTAATTTCTAAACATTGAAAATTTAGTCATTGAAAATTTAATGAAAATTGAAAATTAAAAATTAAAAATTTTACTCTGCGGTTACTGCCTTTTTCCCTACCTTTCTTATTATCTCTTCTCCTACATATCTGATTCCTTTCCCCTTATATGGCTCGGGCGGACGGATTTTTCTAATTTCTGCAGCAACCCTTCCTACTAATTCCTTATCAATTCCTTTAATAGAAATAATGTTCTTATCTACTGAACATTCAATCCCTTCTGGACAAGTCATTTCCACTGGTTTAGAAAAACCTACCTCTAATATTAAGGTATTTCCTTTTACAGAGGCCTGGTACCCTATACCCTGAATCTCTAACTGTTTCTGAAAACCTTCAGTCACTCCTGTAATCATATTAGCTATTAAAGCCCTAGTCAAGCCCCAAAAAGCCGGGGTTTTTTTAGTAGTCATTTTAGGAGAAACTAAGATTCGTCCCTCTGATATTTCTAATTTAATCTCTGGCCGAACGACTCGAGAAAGTTCACCCTTTGGACCCTTTACAGTTATCTTCTGTCCCTCAACCTTGACCTCCACATTATCTGGTATTTCAATTGGTTTTTTCCCTATTCTGCTCATAGTGAATTTTTACTAAACTGCAGGATATCCCAAACGAACTTTTGTGGATATACCCGCGCAAACCAACAAATTACCATACTTCGCCTATTATTTCCCCTCCCAGTTTCTTGCTTTTAGCTGACTTATCATCCATCAATCCTTTTGAAGTAGAAATTATAGCCATTCCCAGACCACCTCTTATTGGCTTTATTTCTTTATAACCTAAATACACCCTCCGACCTGGCTTTGAGATTCTCTTTAACATAGAAATGGCAGGGGTTTTGTTGTTATACTTCAAGACAATTTCTATTATTCTTTTTGTCCTTTTCCGAAATCTTCTTTTCTTTTTCTCGCTTTTCTCAATAAATCCCCTTTTTTCCAAGAGTTTAGCAATTTCATACTTGATATTAGAAAAAGGAATAACTACTGCTGGATGACCAACAGCTAGAGCATTTCTTATGCGATTGAACATATCGGCAATGGGATCAGTCATATATTTAAAAAGTTTAAAGCTCAAAACTACACCTTATGACTTAAAACTTTTATTATTTTGGTTTTGAGTTGTGGTTTTGAGTTTTGAGTTTTGAGTTTGTTTATTACCATGATGATTTTTTTATTCCTGGAATTAATCCTTTGTTTGCCATCTCTCTAAAACATATCCGACATAAACCGAACTTACGCATATAGCCCCTCTTTCTGCCACATTTAAAACAACGTCGAACAATCCGAGAACTGAATTTAGGTTTTTTCTTTGCTTTTACTATTAGAGCTTTTTTGGGCATTAATCTTTTTTCTGCTTGCCTAGTAGTTGAAGCAAAGCCTCTACTACCGGGCTTTTCTTATTATATTATGATTTCTTAGTCGTTCTGTTTAATTGGAAATCCCATTAATTTTAATAATTCCAGTCCTTCTTTTTTTGTTTTAGCTGTTGTAGAGATTATCACTTCAAACCCAAAAATCAGATTAGATTTCTCTGGCGAAACCTCTGGAAAACAGATATGTTCCTTTATTCCAATAGTCAAATTTCCGTTTTTATCAATTGAACTTGATTTAATCCCTTGAAAATCCCGAGAACGAGGAAGTGCGATATTAACGAGTCGCTCTAAAAAATCATACATTCTTTTTTTTCTCAAGGTTACCTTCATTCCCACAGGAGCTCCTTTTCTAATTTTAAAACCAGCTATTGATTTTCTGGCCCTAGTTAAAACCGGCTTTTGACCGCTAATCAAAGCTAAATCATTAGAAATGATCTGCTGAATTTTTTCCTGTTCTTTAGAAGTTTTACCACTAACTAAACTGCCAAAACTGTTATTTATCACCACCTTTTCTATCTTGGGAACAGCCATTTTATTTTTATAGCCAAATTTCTTCATCATAGCAGGTATAACTTCTTTTTGATATTTATCTTTTAAACTTAACATACAATTTCTAATTTCTAATTTCTAATTTTCAAATTAGAAATTAAGCCATTGAAATTTAATAGAAACTGAAAATTGAATTGGAAATTGGAAATTGGAAATTGGAAATTTATTTTATATTTTTGCTTTGCACTTTTTACATACTCTATACTTTAATATTTTTGATTTTTGATTTTTGATTTTTGATTTCATTGTGTATCCTACCCGTGTAGCTTTGCCGCATTTTGGACAAATTAATTTTACATTGGAAACAGAAATCGGACCCGGGGTTTTTACTATCTGCCCCTTCTCTCCTTCTCTTCTGGGCCGAATATGCTTTTTTCTGATATTCACCCCTTCTACCAAAACCTTCTGTTCTTTAGGAAAAGCACGAAGAACCTTGCCTTTCTTCCCTCTATCTTTCCCAGATATTATTAGAACTGTGTCATTTTTGTGAATCTTCACCCCCACACCAAACGAGCTTATGCTTCAAGACTGCTTGCAATTCTATTTTTAAGCTGTCTTAAAGCTTTCGCACGCAGTTTAAGATTATGTTCTCTTTTTGTCGCATCGTGTTTTGAGGCATATGCTTTGTAATACACAAGATGCAAAGGTCTTCTTGATTTTGTTGCTCTAACAAGCCCTAAATTATGTTCTTTTAATCTTTTTCTAAGATCATTTGTATAGGCAATGTATAATTCTTTATCTTTTTTACTTTTCAGAATATATACAAAGAACATAATTTAAAGCTCGTTATGGTGTGGGGGTTCATAAAACCTCTGGAGCTAATGTTACGATTTTTTCAAACCCTTTTTCTCTTAATTCTCTTGGTATTGGTCCAAAAATCCTTCCTCCCTTTGGATTCTTTGTCTTGCCTTCTAAAATCACTGCTGCGTTTTCATCAAAGCGAATGTAAGAACCATCTTTTCTTCTAAAAGGCTTCTTTTGCCTAACTATTACTGCTCTTACTATATCATGTTTCTTTATTGATTTTCTGGGTTCCGCCTTTTTAACAGAAGCCACGATAATATCCCCAATTTGAGCATATCTTCTTTTAGACCCGCCTAAAACCTTAAAACACTGGATAATTTTAGCTCCCGTATTATCAGCAACCTTTAACATTGTTTGTTCTTGAATCATAATTTATTCTAACATTTAAAATTATGTTTATTATATCCTTATACAATTTTCTTTATTATCCTCCATCTTTTTTCCTTACTTAGCGGCCGTGTTTCTTCAATTATAACCTTATCGCCCTCTTTATATTGGTTTTTTGGATTATGCGCCTTATATTTCTTATGCACCCTATATCTCTTCTTATACTTTGGATGTTCTTTTATCCGTTCTACTCTAACTACTGCTGTCTTTGACATCTTAGCGGATGTTATTATTCCTATTAATTTTTTCTTGGGCATATTTTTATTTTTTTAAATTTAAAATGGTCAAAATTCTGGCAATGTCTTTCTTGGTTTGCCTAATTTCTCTTACGTTTTTTATCTTTCCAGAAGCCAAATCAAAACGTAACTGCCGTAATCTTTCGCGTCGGTCCCTTAAAAGATTTTGTAACTCAGCTTGAGATTTTTCTCGTAATTCTCTTGCTTTCATATTTTCTAAATTATAAAATTCTTGGAATAAAAATTTCTAAAACTTATTCTGGCCAGAAATAACCTCTATATTCGAGACACAAATTTAGTTTTCAGTGGTAATTTTGCTGCCGCATCCTTAAATGCCTTCCTTGCCTGTGCCTGGTCTATACCGTCTAATTCAAAAATAATCCGGCCAGGTTTTACTGGAAAAACATAATGGTCAACGCTCCCCTTCCCTCCTCCCATGGGTACTTCTGTTCCTTTTTTTGTTACTGGCTTAAAAGGAAAAATTCTGATCCAAAGCTTCCCTCCTTTCCTGATGTATCTAATTATAACCCGCCTGGCCGCCTCAATCTGCCGGGAAGTAATCCATTTCGCATTCAATGCCTTAAGCCCATAGCTTCCAAAAGCCAGTTTCTCGCCTCTTGTCTCTATTCCCTTAGACCGACCTTTTCTCCATTTCCGATGTTTAACTTTTTTGGGTAATAATAACATATTCTAAATTCTGATTTTATAAATAAGAAATAAAAAATTCTTGATTTGGTATTTGGATTTTGACATTTGGTATTTAAGGATTAGAATCTCAGATTCCGAATTTAGAATTCCTCACCTTTGTATATCCATACCTTTATTCCAATTACTCCATAAGTACAATATGCTCTTGCTGTGCCATAATCAATATTTGCCCGCAAGGTTTGACGAGGAAGCTGTCCCTGTTTTAACCACTCGGTCCGAGCAATTTCTGCGCCATTTAATCGCCCAGCAAGCTCTATCTTTGCGCCTTTTATTTCTTTATGAGCCATAATTTTTGACAGGGCCTGCTTTAGCACTCTACGATAAGGCAATCTTTTCTCAATTTGCTGAGCAATCCACTGGCTGACCAAATCCGCATTTGTCCAAAAATCTTTAATTTCTCTAATCTCTAATTTCAATTCACGCTTACCCGACAAAATCTCTCTTTCTAATCTTTTTTTTAACTGTTCAATTCCTTTACCTCCGCGACCAATAATTAAACCCGGCCTGGCAGTATTTATAATTACATTTATCTTATTAGGAAAACGCTCAATTTCAATCCTCTCAAGCCAGGCATCTTTCAAAACCTTTTTTAAAAATTCTCTAATTCTAAAGTCCTCTTCCAGATGGTCAGCAAGATTTTTTTTGTTCAACCAACGAGAATCCCAATCGCTTAGCTTTTTCACTCTAAAAATTTTTGGATGAACCTTGTAAGCCATAGTTTAAAACGCTTTTCGTCTAAATATCTTTTTTAAACCGGTTCCGATTCTTGGTTTTCTTAATTCTCTTGACCTACCCTTAGCAAAACTGGCATCTGTCTTTATGGTTTTCTTTGCCCTTTCTTCTTTATCCTTTGTAGTTTCAGCAGAAGACAACTCATTCTTACTCCCTTCAGTTCCTTTCTTTTTTTTAGACAATTTCTTCTTTTGACCTTTTTTTATTTCATCTAACACCAAAGTAATATGAGATGTCTTTTTTTGAATCGGTGCTACCTGACCACGGGCACGGGGTCTCCATCTTTTAAGCTTAGGTCCTTCATCTACTGTAATTTTTGATATATAAAGATTTAATTCATCTAATTGAAAATTATGTTTAGCATTGGCTACAGCT
>CAYNVZ010000036.1:0-6082 GCA_964400775.1 uncultured Candidatus Saccharibacteria bacterium
AGAAAAATTTGAAAAAAAAGAAAGGATACCTGGCTTTGGTCATCGAGTTTATAAGGGTTTGGATCCTAGGGCAAAGGAGCTTAGAAAATTGGCCAGAAAATTAGCTAAGACAGGTAAAGAAGAATGGCTAATTTCTCTTTCTGATAATCTTGTTAAAGAGGTAAGAAGATATAAAGAACTTTGGCCCAATGTTGATTATTATGCTGCTACACTTTATCCAAATTTAGGGATTCCAGATGATTTGTTTATAGATGTATTTGCTATGGGAAGAATTGCCGGTTGGTGCGCTCATTTAAGAGAACAGTATAAGGAGAATAAGCTTATTAGACCCCTTCAAAAATATATAGGTGAAAAAAATAAAAAATATATTCCTATTAAGAAAAGAAAAAATGAGGTTTAGTATTCAAACAAAAGGGCATTATGATTTTATTGATATTACTCAAAGAGTGAAGGATATAGTTAAACAATCCGGGGTAAAGCAGGGTATGGCTTTGGTTTTTGTTAAGGGTTCAACAGTGGCTTTGACAACTATGGAGTATGAAAAGGGGATAATAGAGGATTTAAAAAACGTTTTTGAAAAAATTGCACCAGAAGAGGGAGATTATCAGCATCACTTAAAATGGGGCGACCACAACGGAGCAGCTCATATAAAATCAGCAATCCTGAAAACGAGTTTGACAATTCCTATTGAAGAGGGAAGGCTTTATTTAGGAACCTGGCAGCAGATTGTTTTAATTGATTTTGATGAAAGGCCCCGCGAAAGAGAGATATTAGTCAAAATTATAGAGGTAAAATGCTAAAGCAAAAAAATATCTTATTAAAATTTATTCTTTTCTCGCTTATTGTTGTGTTTTTTTGGGTTGGTCAGTATGTATGGGCGCAGGGCCAGGAAGATAATTATATTTGTATGGTTTATTTTACCGGCGTTGGGTTTTCTTATTGCTTTATCAATATAATTCTGTGTATAACTCAAGACAGGTATTCCTTTGATAGTTTTTACCAAACAAGAGCATATAAAAGAAAAATATAAGGTATTTGCATTTAATAGCAGGATTTGTTATTTTTATATTAGGATTAGTAATGTTTTTTGGTTTCCTATAAAAAATAAGAGTCAATAATAATTAATTAAAGCAAAATAAGGCCTATGAAGGTACTAAAATTTGGAGCCAAAGATTGTCCGGGCTGTAAAGTAATGCGTCCGCTGTGGGAAGAAATTGAGAAGGAATATCCTTGGTTAGAAACAGAATATATCGGGGTTGACGAACATCCAGAGGTAAAAGAGCAGTATCAACTTTCTGGCCTGCCTGTTTTTATTTTTCTTGATAGACAAGGCAGGGAAATTGTCAGATTTTCTGGAGAGATAGAAAAAGATGTTTTGGTAAAAGCCATCTTAGAGAATAGAGATAAATGAGAATGGTAAATTTTTAAGAATTTCTTAAAATAATGGTAAAGTAGATAAGAGATTAAAAATAACCCGCTCCTTTTTGCCTTTTAGGCCCAGGCAAAGGGAGGGAAAGGTCGAGGAATAATCAAAATAATCATTTATCATTAACCAACATTATGGCAAAGGAAAAATTAAGTTTTTACGATGTAAGGGCGAAACAGAAATTTACCACAGACGATTATAAGATAGTAGAAAAAAAGACAAAGAGCAAAAAAACAGGCAAGACCACCACAAGATACTTTGCTGTGGCAAAATCAAAGGTTGGTTCTCATACTTGTTGGAGGGTATTATCTGAAAAACAGGCAAAAGAATTAAAATAGCAAACAGAGCTTGATTGTTGTTAGCGCCACTTATAAGGCACCCCACCTGTTGGATACTGCTCAAGAGGTGGGGGTTTGCTATTTAGATGCTGTTAAAAAGTAAGAAAATTGCCCTTTGCGGTTTAGGGCTTCTGGTATATCTGAATATCTTAGCTTGGCAGGCAGTATTTGATTTAAATTCTCAATGCTTAGAAGTTGTTTTTTTTGATATTGGCCAAGGAGACGCTGTTTTTATCAAGACGCCTCAAAAACATCAGATTTTAATTGACGGAGGGCCTTCTTCTGAAATTTTAGAAAAATTGGGCAAAGAAATGCCCTTTTGGGATAGAACCATTGACTTGATAATTCTAACTCATCCAAAGTATGACCATATTGTGGGCTTGATCGAGGTTTTGAAAAGATACAAGGTGGAACAGATATTGTGGACAGGAGTTGTTTATGATACCAGTTATTATAAAAAATGGCAGGACCTGCTTAAACAGGAGAAAGCAAAGATAAGCATTGCTCACGCAGGTCAAAGAATAACCTGGTCAATGGCTTATCCGGGCTCTGGGTGGATAGAGATTTTGTATCCATTTGATGGCCTTGAAGGCAAAAGGGTTAAAAACATCAACAATAGTTCTATTGTAAGCCGATTAGTTTTTGGTCAGAATTCTTTTTTATTCACCGGTGATATTCTTAAATCAGTAGAGCGCCAGCTTATTCTCGCTGAAAATTCTGGTAAATATGTGAGCTTGAATTCAGATGTTTTAAAGGTTGCCCATCATGGTTCAAAAACCTCTTCGGCTGAGGAATTTATAGAGAGAGTTAACCCAGAGATTGCTGTTATCCAATGCGGTAAAAATAATAAATATGGCCATCCACACCAAGAGACATTGGCAACCTTGAAAAAATTTGATATAAAGATATTAAGAACCGACCGAGACGGGGATATAAAAATAATCAGTGATGGACAGGTATTTAGTGTAAAAAAATAAACAATAAATAATATAATTTTCAATGAACTAATTTTTAATTAGAAATTGGAAATTATTACAATGCATCCAAAAGAAGAAAAAACATTGGTTTTAATAAAGCCAGATGGCGTTAAAAGAGGACTGATCGGAGAGATTATTTCTCGAATTGAGAGAAGGGGATTAAAAATTATTGCCTTGGAAATGTTTCAGCCCAGCAAAGAACAAATAGATGAACATTATCCAAAAGATGAAAAATGGATTACCCGATTAGGCGATAAGACCAAAAAGAATTATAAGGACTATGGCTTGAAAGTGGAAGAGACATTTGGCACCACTGATTCTTTTGAAATTGGGAAAACTGTTAGAGGTTGGCTTATTGATTATATGACCTCAGGTCCGTTAGTGAAGGTGGTGGTTAAGGGTATTCACGCAGTAGATATGGTGCGGAAGATCGCTGGCTCTACAATGCCTGCCCAGGCAGAAATGGGAACTATAAGAGGAGATTTTTCAGTAGATGATGCTATTGCTGCTAATAGAGACAAAAGAGGAATTCATAATATCGTTCATGCATCAGAGACCTTGGAAGAAGCAGAGCACGAAATAAATTTTTGGTTTGCACCAGAGGAAATATGCGACTACAAGCGGGCAGAAGAGGATATAATGTTTTAGTGATATTGACAGGTATTTTTGCAGGGTGATATAATAAAACCAGCCCTGAGGTCTCTTTCTATCTAGATTCTGGAACAAACTGATTTTCTTGGGAGTCCTATATTGATATAGCCCGTGGGCTATATTTGCGGACACCCACTTGGATTCTTTTTCGGAGATTCTTCATAGAAAGAGCCCAGGGCTTTTAATTATGTCCTTATACTACAATCCAAAAAGGAGCACAAATATCTTTGACCCGCGGTCAAAGGTACCTTTTAAAATCAGCCGTTCTAAAATTGATTTGTTTTTAGAATGCCCGCGCTGTTTTTATCTGGACTGTCGGTTGGGCATTGCCAGGCCTCCCGGTTATCCTTTTTCCTTAAATAATGCGGTTGACCTACTGTTAAAAAAAGAGTTTGATATTCACCGCGCTAAAAATACTGCCCATCCTCTTATGGAAAAATATGGAATTGATGCTGTTCCTTTTGCCCATGAAAAAATAGATGAATGGAGAGATGCCTTAAGAGGCGGTATTACCTATTTGCACAAACCTACCAATTTGCTTATTACAGGGAGTATAGATGATGTGTGGATTAATTCCAAAAAAGAATTAATAATTGTTGATTATAAAGCAACCTCAAAGACAGGAGAAGTGAACCTGGATGCTGATTGGCAGATTAGCTATAAAAGGCAGATGGAGGTTTATCAATGGCTGTTTGCAAAAAATGGCTTTAAGGTTTCTAGCACAGGTTATTTTGTCTATTGCAACGGCAATACTGACAAGGAGGCATTTGACGCTAAATTAGAGTTTGATATAAAAATTCTTCCTTACAAAGGAAACTACAACTGGGTGGAAAAAACAATATTTGATATCCATAAATGTCTTACCAGCAACATACTACCAAAAAGAGCAAAGGATTGTGATTTCTGTCGGTATAGAGAAGCAGTAAAACAAAGATTTGATTTAGGAGCTTAATTTTTAATTGACACAAATTTTTTATATTATATGATAAAATGTACATTGTAAAAAGTAGGAAGTGCTCTTTACCAATATTAAAAAAGAATAAGAGAAAAAATAAAGGAGGTGAGAGAGTTGGGATTAATGGATAAAATAAAAGGTCGGGTAGAGTTTAGAAAAGATACTTATGGTGAATATTGGGATTGGTTTCAGAGATACGGACTTCGGTTAGGAGACCTGGTTGAAATAAACGGTGAAAAATATATTGTTGTGGGAATGTCAAAGGGTCCTGGTTTTTACTCAGGCGATTGTGTCCCAATTCAATTTAGGCGAGTTCCTATATCACAAGATTCTAATGCTGACGAAATTATATTTTTTAGTCCTTTAATCCTGGAACCTTCAAAATTGAGGGTGTTGAAACATTATTCACCAGAAGAGTTTAAGCAAGCAAAAGAGCTGTTTTCTTAAGTTCATCTATGGCAGGGAGATATAGTTCTTCCTGTTTTTTATTTTTTTAAGAGTTTATTTTTATTGATTTCGATCACAAACCCCGCCTAGTTTTAGGCGGGGTTTGTGTCGGGGCGACAGGGCTCGAACCTGCAGCCGCCGGTACCCCATACCGGTGCGCTAGCCAATTGCGCCACGCCCCGGCTTGTATTGTCTTATTTATATAGTGCCTTGATGCATTTTGTGCAGGCCTTTATTCTTTTGCCTGCAAATTTTTTATACTTTTCTTTTTTTATGTCAGCAGGAATACGCACCCATTGCAGATTGGGATATTTTCTCTTTTTAGTGGTAGGATTATATTTCCCCCGGAGTTTTTTGCGCTTCTGAATTATAACACTTGTTTTTCCACAAATAGGACACTGTTTCATACAGCCCTATGTTAGCAAACATTTTATTTTTTTGCAAATTTTTTAAATAATGGTATAATCACTGAAATGAATTAATAATTAACTATTACCTAAATTTATAATGATACTTGCATTTAAACTTTTTCTATATCTTATAATAATTTTCTCTGCTGTTTTTCATGAATACTGTCATGGAGCAATGGCTTATTATTTAGGCGATCCCACTGCTAAATATGCAGGCAGGTTGACCCTAAATCCTTTAAGACATATAGATTTAATGGGCACAGTAATAATTCCTCTTACCTTATTATTTTTTTTGGGCGGTTTTATTGGCTGGGCAAAACCGGTTCCTTATAATCCATATAATCTTCGTGATCAAAGGTATGGTTCAGCTAAGGTAGGACTTGCCGGTCCGGCAGCTAATTTTGCTCTGGCATTAATTTTTGGACTAATCCTACGTTTTTTGCCTATAACAGGATTTTTATACATTGCCTTTTCTTGGATTGTTTATGTGAACATCTTTTTAGCATTATTTAATCTTATTCCCATTCCGCCTCTGGACGGCTCAAAGTTATTAATGGATTTCTTTCCTCAATCAAGAACAATGTATCTTCTTAATCAGTCGTTTATAGGTATTTTTTTAGCCATAGCGTTGGCTATTATGTTTCTGCCTTATATTTCCTCCTTTATTTATTTTATAATCACAGCTCATCCCTTTTTGGGATTAGTGTTTTAATAAAAGCTTTTAAATTATTATCCTAAATCACAAACAGCCGGTTATGATTTAGGATAATTTTTATTTACCCCCACACCAGAACGAGGACTAACTTCGTTAATTTTGGCACCTTCGGTGCCTGTCCTCGTTTGGTGTGGGGGTTTATCCTCACACCAGAACGAGGACA
>CAYNVZ010000037.1:0-5310 GCA_964400775.1 uncultured Candidatus Saccharibacteria bacterium
CGGATTTCGAAATTCGAATTTCGAATTTATCTAAACTTTGAGATTTAAGATGTAGTTTTGCCGCCGACGCGCCATAGCCGCTTTGGCAACGGCGCGAGACTTGAGCTTTGAGATTTAAGATTTTAATTAGCTTTGAGCTTTACGCTTTGCACTTTGCGTTTTGAGTTTAAAAATTGTTTTGAATTTCAAATATTTGAATTTTGAATTTATGTCACGAAGAATTTTACAAATTAATCAGTTAATAAGACAAGAGTTGTCCCAAATGATTTTACGAGAAATAGAATTTCCAAAAGAAGTTCTAGTTACCATCACTAGAGTAGAAACCTCCCTTGACCTAAGAAAAGCAAAGGTGTATATTAGTGTGATGCCTGTATTATCAACAGGTAAACCCAATAAAAAACATATCTCAGAGGTTCTTCAGATTCTAAACAAAAATATCTACAATCTCCAACAAAAAATCAATAAAAAACTGCAAATGAAAACAGTCCCTAAAATTGAGTTTAAAGAAGAAAAACAGATTAATAAGAGCTTGAGGATTGAGGAACTTCTGAAACAGATAAAAAGTAATAATGGAAGACCTAATTCCACAATTCCAACAGATTAATGAACTATTAAAAAAAAGCAAAAATGTTCTTATAGCCAGCCATGAACATCCTGACGGCGATGCGGTGGGTTCTTCTTTGGCTCTATATCTTGCACTTAAACAAAGGAATATAAAAGCTTGTATTTATTTACCAGACGCTCCGCCTGAAAATTTCAGCTTTCTGCCTGGTTTTAATAAAATTAGAACATCAATTGAACTATTTAACTTTGACCTTTTATTCTGCCTTGACTATGGAGATTTTAAGAAGCTGAGATTGCCAGGCCAATACAAAGAAGAGCAGATAATAACCATTGACCACCATTTGAAAAGCGACCAAAGAGGTCAACTTAAAATCATTAAGCCAGAATTCTCCTCTACTGCTGAAATCATTTATCTGTGGTTAAAGAATTCTGAAATTGAAATCAACCAAGACATCGCTGTTTGTCTTTTAACCGGAATTACCACTGACAGTGGTGGTTTCTCTCATATTACTACTAGCGGTCAAACCTTAAGAATTGCCTCTCAGCTTATTTTGGCAGGCGCCTCCTTGTCAAAAATTGTTCAAAAAACTCTAACCTTAGAAACCCTTTTAGGTTCTCCAGAAATCTGGGCACGGGCATTATCCAGAGTCACAGAAAATAAACAAAAAAGTGTTGTCTTCTCTTGGATTTCTTTTAAAGACCTAAAGGAGTGTCAGGCACAACTGACTGATTTAAACGGAATAATTGACCTGCTCACAAACGCCTCATCTAGTAATATATGTTTATTTTTGATAGAATATAAAAAAGGAATAGTAAAAGCTAGTTTGCGTTCAAACCCATATAAAGGAAGAAGTGTTGTTTCAATAGCCAAGGCATTGGGAGGTGGTGGACATCCTTATGCGGCCGGCTTTCAGCAAGAGGGAACAATTGAACAGATATTGGACAGGGTCTTAAAACAAATAAAAATAAATTCGGCCAGGTAGCCAAGTAGTAAGGCGGTGCTCTGCAAAAGCACTATACACGGGTGCAACTCCCGTCCTGGCCTCACAAATGTTTAAAAGCCGGGGTGGAGGAATGGTAGACTCGAGGGACTTAAAATCCCTTGGATGAATAATCCGTGCGGGTTCGACTCCCGCCCCCGGCACTGTTAGAATAAAAAACAAATCAGGACAAGTTGTCCTGATTTGTTTTTTTAATGGCTAAAAATAATTAATTTTGCTGAATTATCTCAAGGTCTAAAATTTTGGCTCCGAAATTAAGTGCCTGCTCGCGGGAAGGAAACCAAATATCTACCTGATATCTTTTTCTGGGATGCATTCTGTCTTCAACCACAAATACCTTATCGCCATAAACCTCTGGAAAGCGCACCTTTGTACCAAAAGGCAAAAAGTTTGCAGCTACTATTCCCTGTCTCACATAAGAGCCGGATGCTGTAATATAAGGATCTGAATCTGTCTGGTCTGGCGTGCTGGAATAACCTGTGACAATCACTTTAAGTTTTCGCGTGGTTTGGTATTGGATTAAGGAAGTATCACAAATAGCTGAAAGAGTGTTTCCTTGAATTACAATCGGCTTATTAGCCGGCTCTAAAGAATCAAAATCCGCAGGCATTTTTTGAGCTCCTGAGTTAAGAGCAAAAACCATTGCAAATGCAATTCCTGCTATAGCAGCAATTATATTTAACCCTGATATTTTTATTTTTCTATCCATATTAAAACCCCTTTAATTTTTAGGGGTTAGAGCTAAACATAGCATATACAAAAACAAATGTCAATACCTAATCTCTTTTTTTAATTGTTCAAGTAATCTTTGATTCTGCCAAGAAAAACCTTGATATTCCTCAGCAGGGCCCAATCCTTTTTCCTCCCAAATTTTAGCCCTCTGATCTATTGAAGGAAAAATACCATCCTTAATAATATAGAATTCAAAAAGAGTAATTGTTCTTAAAAGCCTCTCACTTAACTCTGCAGAAAAGGGGCTTTGTTCTTGTTTGGATATGCCCTCCGGTATTTGTTCAGATTCAGAGATTGATTCCGGCGTTGACTCTACTTCCTGCCCTCCTTCTTCTTTTTGAGCTTCCTGCTCTTCTTCTCTTTGAGTTTCTTGCTCCTTTTCAGACACAACAGAAGCTCTAATCTCTTGAAAGGGATCCAAGAATTGTTTCTGAGAGGCCTGTTCAAATTTTTCCTGACGCTTTTGCCACTTTTCCAGAACTTCCTGATAATTTTCCTGATTTAGCTTAACAACCTTTTTACCTATCTGATATTTTGGCTCTTGAGACATAGCTCTGTATTGATAAAACGAAAAAGCAGTTACAACCAAAGCCAAAACGGTTAAAGCCAAAAAAGTCAAAAAGGCATGTTCAGCTAAAACCTCAGGCAACTTTTGGAAAAAATTCTTTAATTTTACAATCTTTATTTTCTTCATCATTTGTTATAAAAATTAGTAGAACAGAGGCGCCCGCTAGCCCCCACCACTTTTCGCAGAAAAGTGGTAGGGGCTTATTCAGCGCCAATTTTGCGAAAAATCACCGAAGAAGACCCCCTCAATCCCATTCAGGCATTGCCTCGTTCTTATCCTTCTTGGTTTGAAACATTTCATTTAAGAAGACAAAATTAGTGCTGGTTCTTTTCAGAATTTCAATCTTTGATTGAAATTCTGATACAGCAAGCTTAATTAGGTCTTTTGTTTAGAATTTTATTAAACCAGCGGTTTATCAAATTTTTTGACGAGCAAAAACCTTTATTGAAACATTTGCTTCAATTCCTTTCTCAACTCCTTCCTGCTGTTCTAATTTTCTTATATACAGACGGGTAATTTCAATTAAATAAGGAGCATTTTCTAATTTTTGAATATAGCTTAAAAAATTAGAAGAAGGACCTTTCAGCTTCATTTGAAAAGTAAGGGAAGGCCAAGGGTCTTCTTTAATTTTCTTAGAACTTAGCGAAGAAATCTCAATTGAAAGACCGGTATCTTCAGCATTATTTTCTAAAAAATTAATAAACTCTAGTGGAGCATCAAAATCAATAAATAATTTATTCACCTGCTCTATTCTAGTTTGGAAATTCTGATAATCTTGCTTGATTTCTTCAATATCTTCTGTTTTAGTTTCTAATAAAGCTAAATTATTTTTTATTTGGTTAAATTCCTCAGAATTCTTTTTAATTTCATTCTTCAAAGGAAAAATTACTAAAAAAATCAGTCCCAAAGACAATATTCCTATAATCGCTGAAGGTATCAGTATTTCTTTATTTTTGTTCAGAGCCATAGTTTATTATTTTAAAACCTAAAGAAAAATTAATATCAGTGGCCTTAACCCAGTTGGAAGCAGGAAAAACAAACTCTTTAAAATCGTCCTCTGCCTCTAGGTTCTTTTTGAACTCAAATAATACATCCCTAGTTGGAGCATAACCAGAAATGCTGATGCGACCGCTAAAGCTTTCTTTTTCCTTATCTTTTTTATCTTTTTCCGCAACCGGATAAAGTTTTTCATAAGAAAAGCTGTTAAGATAAACACCTTGAGGAAGTACCTGAGCAATTTTCTCTAAAACCTCTATTAAATTAACTTGTTTTTGATAAAATGAATCTATCTCTAAAAAATCTTGATTAAGCCCAATAATTTGCTTTTGTATTTCTTGCGCCTGAGAATTTTTAAACTGACTCTCCTTGATTTCATAAACAGCCCTATAATAATTGACTTGTCCCTGGGTGTAAAACTTAATTGAAAGCAGAGCCAAAATCAAACAAAGCAAAAAAACCAAAACTAAAATTCCTAAAATCACAACTATTTTTTTATTTTTTTCTATTAAAAGCTCTTGTTTTATGTCTGGCGGAAGTAAATTTATCATATCTCTTTTATAGCCCTTAGGGCTAAACCCAAAGCAGTAGTATACTTAAGGGAATGCTTAAAGGGAAATCCTGATATTGTTTTTGAACCTTCAGGAAGAATATTTATCCAAGGGTTTCCTAATTCTACCGGAATCTTCAATTGAGAGGAAAGATAATCACAAAGCCCAGGAAGATTAGCTCCACCTCCACAAAGTATAATTCTTTCTACCCTCTTGCCCTCAGGCGCAATATGGTCGGAAAAAGAATGGGTATTGTAATAATCAAGATAAAGATTAATCTGCTCTGTTAAATCAGTTAAAATAGGAATCAATGCTTCAAAGACCTGTTTTCCTTGTTTGCTTCTTTTATCTTTCAAGCCATACCTTAATTTCATTTTTTCTGCTGTTTTTTTATCTATCCTCATCGCCCGAGAAATAATATCTGTAAATTTTTGTGAAGAGATTGGAACAGAAGAAGTAAGACGCAAAGAATAACCTGAATAAATAATAAAACTGGTTCTTGTAGCGCCAATATCAATTAAAAGCAATGGAATAGATGCCAACTCGTCTTTTATTAAAGCTCGAGAAATAGCTGAGGACTCTATCTCTAAAACCTTTGGCTGAAGTCCTGCCTTTTTTAAAACATAGACATAGGAATCAACTATTTTTTTAGGTGAAGCAGCAATTAGAACATCCAAATAATCAAGATGGTTAGAAATCGGCTTTACTATTTGAAAATCTAAATAAACCTCTGCCAAGGGTAAGGGAATATAGTTTTCTGCTTCAAACACCACTGCCTTTTCCAGTTCTTCCATAGACATTCTTGGCATTCGGATAACCTGCAAAAATCCTTTTTCCTCGGGTAAAGAAGCCACAACATATTTGGTTCTTAATTTCTCTCCTTTAACTTTTTTAATAC
>CAYNVZ010000038.1:0-5256 GCA_964400775.1 uncultured Candidatus Saccharibacteria bacterium
TTTGACATATGGATTTGAGATTTGACATTTGAGATTTGAGATAAATTTGTTTTGCGCTTTAAGTTGCAGTTTTGTCTGTCCCATAGTCTTATTTGTGCTTAACTTTTGTGCTTAACTAAGTTTGTGCTTAACTAATTTGTGCTTAACTAAGTTAAGCACAGTTAAGCACAGTTGTTAAGCACAGTTAAAGTTAAGCACAGTTAAGCACACAATTAAGCACAAAGTATTTAACCTATTTCAAGCCGGCTTCTTATTTTTTTTAACCGACTTTTTTCAGCGATTTTTAAGGGTAGTTCTTGCTTTTCTTTTTTTCCCAGTCCGTTTGGTTCTTTATATGATAAGGACTTAAAAGAAATAAAAGTTTTCTTTTTTTTCCAGAGATAAAGCTTGTTAGAGGCAGTGAAAATTAAATAATTTTTTAAAACAGTTAATAAGGGCCGACCATTGACCTTCCAGAATACAAGAAAGAACGTCCCTCCACCTACAAGTACTGCAATTATCAGAAACATAGACAAAGGAACCATAAAATAAAGCACAAACAAAAAGGCTCCTGCTATGGCAAAAAACATAAATTGCTTAAAGGTCAAAGGTCCAACAATTTTAGCTTCATATTCAATAAACTGGGGAACTTGAAATTGCATGTTATTTTATAAATTTTAATATGGTATTATTTACTGTAAAAACAACCTTCGCTTTCTTTCTTGTTTTCTTTAGAAGGAGGATTAAGGAAAGAGGAGGTTAAATTCAACAACTTAATTAATGGGGTCTTACACATTGTGAAGCTTGTAATTTTGGATAACACATTTTATTCAATTGGCTCGCGATAGGGATCTAGTTGTTTAGAAGCCGTTGTCCTTTTAGCAACCGTGGTTGTGGTTTTTAATGGTCTAATTTCTCCTCCATAAATTGAAGACAGTGCTTCTTGTACTGGAGAAAAGATAAAATGGTTAACCTCTTTGTCAATTTTTTGAGCTATACTATTAGTTAGTTTCAGATTTTCTTTCAAGGCGCTTAAAAATTTTTTTGGAGGCAACGCCCCGCCAAGAACATAACCAACCAGTTTTGCAAGTTCAGATTCTTTTTCTTCTATTTTATTTCTTTTGCAGATTTGGTAAATATCATTAGCAGTTTTTTCAGAAAAAACCGCGTCCTTTAATTCTTCAGGGAGCTTTTTATAAATTTTCCAAAGCTGTTCTGGAGTATAGTTTAACATTATGTTATTCTACCACAACCATTGACAAAAGTAAAAATATATAGTATGTTGAAAAGTCAATTTGCAACTTACAATTGAAAATACGGATATGAGGTGATAAAAAATGAAAGAAAGATTATTAGTAAGATTAGTTGAAGGAATATTTATGGGGATAGGCCTTTTAGGAGTTTTAGAATTGGTTTTTACGAGAAACTTATTGTTTCTTGTGTCAATAGTAATTTCATTGATTTTTTTGACAGCCGGATTAAAGCAAATTCCAGAAGAAAGGCGGTGGATAATTGAAGCTTTTGGAAAATTTTATGCAGTGAAAGGGCCTGGGCTTTCTTGGGTGTGTCCTTTTGTGTGCAGAGCGAGAGCCCAGGTGACTACACAGGAACAGAGATATCCTTTGTTTGAAAAGCCAATTCGGATTGATTTTAGAGACGGTTCTGCGACTCCAAGAGACGCGGAAGTTTTTGTAAGAATTAAAGGAGCAAGAGAACTAGAACATGCTATTAGACAAAAAGATGCAGAGGGAGCAAAAAAGGCAGAAGAAGAAATAAAAAAATCTGCCTATAAAATGGTTTATAGCGTAAGGGATGTAAAAGAATCAACAGTAGATCTTTTGGAAAATGCTGTCAGGAGTTATTTGAACAGTTTAAATATAAAAGAAGGTATAGAGAAAGGAGGAGGCGGATATGATGTATTAAACGATGTAGAGCGAAACGAGAAAAAAACGAAAAAACAAGACAAAGGAGTTAGAGAAAAGATAGAAGAGTATGGATTAGAGGTAAACAAAATAACAATTGGGGATTTTGATTTGAGCGATGAAGTGATTAGGGCGCGAGAAAGCGTCTTAAAGGCAAAGAGATCTGCTGAAGCTGCAAGGAGTATTGCTATTCAGAAAGCATTAGAATCAGGAGGAATGCATGCAGAGATAAAGAAGATTCTATGCGAGAATTATGGATATAAACCAGAAGAGGCAGAGAAAATTGCTGAAGAATATGTAAAGTATTTCAAAGGTGCAGAAACAGGAGTAATAAGAGACATTCGCGTTCCAAAGGAAGTGATACAAGCGATTTCAGCTATTGTTATAGGAAAAAAGAAAAAAATATAAAGGGAGAAATTCTCCCTTTTTTGTTATTTTCCTTTACCTACTTCATGTGGCTCTTTCTTTTTTCTGTCTTTCTTTTTTCTGTCTTTCTTCTTTTCTGCTTCTTTTTTTCCTTTTTCTATTTCTCTTTCTATAAATTCCATACCTTCTTTTATTTTTCGGGGCGTTTCAAAGGCCTCTCGGATTTGTTCTCTTGTTCCAAAAGGATTTTCTAATCCGTAACCTTGCGCAGCATTAGTGGCATGATATAAAGGAATGGCTTGGTTTTCATTTTTTATATACCAATCAAGGTTATGCTCTCTTACAAATTCATTTTGCCTATCAATAAAATCTTTTTGATTAATTTTCGCAGATATTCCTATCTGATGCCCTATCCAACGTCTGTTGGCTATTTCTAAAAGGTCTTTCTCTTTATACCATTCTTTTTGAAGCTCTTTGATTTTATCTTCAGTATTTGCCTTTTTAATTATATCTTCTTTACTGTTTCCACCCCAGTCCTTGAATTTATCACCGTAGTCCTTAATAAATCCTCTTTCAATTCTTTCCTGCATATCTTTGTCTTTCATTCTTATAGTTGTCTTAAAGGCAGATTCTATATCTTTTTCCGGTAAAACAAATCCAATGTCTTTTGCTTCTTTCATTTGTCCTTTCTTTATCATAGCAGAAAGGATTGCTGCTTTTTCGGTCTTTAAAGATGCTTGACGATAGGCAAGGGCATTACCAGCAGCATCTCTTTTTTCTGCTAATTTATAAACGGCTTCTGCTTCTGCTCTTTGGGTTTCAGGAATTCCCACAATAGGAGCAACAGCTTTTCTCACCCCCCAGCCAAGAGGGGTTTTTTCATATAGAGGTTTTGTGAGTTTGCCTTTAGGACTAAAAGCGGCAAGCCGTTCTGCTTTTCTCCTTACTCCTTCAGGCATTTTTTCTTTAGCTTTTCCTTTGGTCCATTTCCAGCCCTCTTTTTGTGCCCATTTTCCGGCCTTTGTACCTGTTGTTTTGGCTGTGGTAATGATTTGGGCAGCGCCGGCAGCTCCGATTCCTAAAGAGGCAATAAGGCCAATGAAAAGAAAGACCACTACTATCATATAAGGAAGAAAAGTGTTTATTAGCCCTTCTATGTTTATGTCTCCTGTTGCTCCTGAAGGAATAGCTCCTACAGTTAGTTCTCCATTGGTTGTCATCATCAATAGATATTGGCTTAAATAAAGAAAGAAACCAGCTACTGCTCCTACAAAAGACCAGTTGAGAAGTTGTTGCCACCATTGGCTAAAATAATCTCTAGTGTTTGGCAGGATATAACAGAAGAATGCTAAAGGAGATAGAATAACCAATGTCCAGATTGCTACATATCTTGCCAGAAACAAAAGAGCAAATAAAAATAAAACAAAGCCGGCTAAGAAATTAAACAAAACAAAAACTACTACCTTAGCTATAGCAGATAAGGTGCTGGCCAGGCTTAGATCAGTCAGTGAAGTTACTATTCCCCAAAGAGAGTTTAATTGTTCAAGCCCGATATTTACCATTGCATCAAATCCGGTTATTCCTTCTAAGAAGAAATTCATTACGATATTAGAGGCGTCAACAATTATACCGCAGATAATCGGAGTAAAATTAATTAACAGAGCAATAAGAATTAGATTAATCAGTGTTTTTTTGGTTTCTATTCCAGTTAATCTTAAGCTAGTGGCAAGACCAATATAAACCAAGGCGATTACAAATCCCATATTAGCTAAGTCCCTGGTTAGCGTCCATCCTACATCTAATATAGGATTTCCAGCTGGATTGGTATAAGAAAGAGAGATAAAAAAAGGGCTTATTACAGCGCTCAGCAAAAGATTGGCAATAATAAAAAAAGCTATTCCCAGGAGAATAAGGATTGCCAAAGGAACAACAAGAAGGCTAAGAAAAATAGAGAGTCCGATTTCAGCAGGATTTGAAAGAATTTTTAATATGCTTCCTGCTATATCTCCTACAAAGTCAGCGTTAGCATTTTGTGTTGGCACAATCAATGCCAGGATTGAAAGGATAAAAGAGATTATAAGGGTTTTTTTTCTGCTTATGTTCATTAGCATAATTATAACAAAATAATAAATAATTAAACATCAACAGCTTGTGGAAAAAGGGTTGACTTTTAGTTAGAATAGGATAAAATTAAGGCAAGAATTTGTTTGTATGAGTAGAATCAAAAAACTTGTTTTTTTAATAGGATTAACGATCTTAATCTACGGGTTCTTTGGCAGGTCTGCTTTCTGGCAGGTCAAGCAAGAGAACCCTATTTCTGTTAGTAATCAAACGAGTAATTCTTATTGGGCGCTTGGAGTAGAGCAGTTATCTGTTCCAATATATTCTGGCTTCTCTGATATATGCGTAGCGCAAGACAATAGCTTACTGGCCATTTCACCTTATGTTCTTGTTTCTTCTGAGGCCTTGGCCAGCTTGGGGCCAGATGATTATTTTGTTTTACAGAAGAGAGAAGAAATTATTGAGCATACTGTGAAACCCAATGAGACGCTTTTAGGTATTGCTGAAAAATATGGAATTACTCTTAAGACATTGCTTTGGGCTAATGATTTAACCAAGAATTCTGTGATTAGACCAGGCCAAAAACTGCTCATTTTACCGGTTTCAGGGACAATGCACTTGGTAAAGCCCGGGGATACCCTAAGTGGGATTGCTAAAATGTACAGAGCAGATATTGACCAAATAAGGACATTTAATAAAATCTCTGGCGATAATATTTATATTGGTGATATCTTAGTCATTCCAAATGGAATAATGCCTAAACGGCTACCAGAAACAACCTATACTACTCCTCTGGCTTCAAGTTATTTTATTTGCCCTATTCTTCCTCCTTGCAGGATTACTCAGGGCTTACACTTCTGTAATGCAGTTGATTTTAGTCATAAGGGGATAAGTTGTGGTGATCCGATTTTAGCAGCTGCCAAGGGCA
>CAYNVZ010000039.1:0-5065 GCA_964400775.1 uncultured Candidatus Saccharibacteria bacterium
GGGCGGAAATGCTGTCTACTCAAAAGAAAGTTCAATTTTATCTAACAACAAGGCTCGTGTCTAAAACTCCAGGTGGGCGCGGAAGGAATCGAACCTTCGACCTCTTCTTTATCAGAGAAGTGTTCTACCACTGAACCACGCGCCCTATTTTAATTTTACTCTTCTTCCCTATTAAACCATTCTTGAAAGGATGTCCAAAAATAACGTTTCCTTCGTCTCAACAAAAGAGAAAACCCTAATAAAATTATCAAACTGGGCCAAATAATATCCCAAACCCCTCCACTGATAACGCCTGTGTTTTTTAAAAGGAAAATAAGTCCAATAATAATTAAAGCAAGAGAGAAAAACATTTATTTTAGTGCCTTATCTTTAATTTTCAAAACAAAAAATGACCTTTAGTAAAATTTATATTAATTTTTTCTGATAAAAAAGCCCTATTAATTCTTGTGCTTTTTTCTGGCCTGATTTTGTTAAAGAAAAAGATGTTTTGGGATTGCCAATAATTAATTTTCTCTTCCTAAGTGTCCTTAGGGGTCTATCTAACTTTCGGGAATCAGGCCATTGGCTATTTTGAGAAAAAGCAAATACCTTAGGAAATAAACTAAAACACTGCTTAACCAAGTCCTCAAAACTACATTTCTTGTTACTGCCAGATGCGGAAAACATTGCTAACAAAATCAAGTTGTTTATTCCTATCTTCTTATATATCTCCTCATCTAAATGACTTAATTTTTTGGCTTTCCCTGCCATTTATTTATCATAACATAAATTTCTCTTAAAATCAAAGCCCCTCCCCGTTAAAACGAAAAGGAGCTTTTAAGGTTCTTATATAGCAATAAATTAAACTTCTGAACTTGGACTTGTAGAACCTTCTTCTGAAGAAACATCAGTACTCTCTCCTCCCTCTGTTCCTTCCTGTTTTTTGCTTTTCAAGTAGTAAACCACCAGTCCTATCACTACTACAGCTGCAATTAATAAAACAATAGTAGTAGTTTCCATAATCCTTTTTTACTTACAATGTATAATTTTTCTAGCCCAATTCTGCTAGAAAAATCTACATTGCGGTCAATTAATTATAATTAAATATATTTAGTGTTAAACAAAACCTTTATTATTGCATAATAGCACTATTACTAAAAGCAAGCAAATCAATTGTGGAAAACTTTATAATATATATCTCCTGCTCCCATAACTATCACTACCTCCCCGCCTTTTAAATTTCTCTTCAAATAATCAACACTTTTTTCAGGGCTGGGAATATAAATTGCCCGAGTTTTAACTCCTATCTTCTGTCCTTTGATTCTATTTATCAAATTTTCAGATGAAACCTCTTTTTTAATTTTCTTCTCTTCTCTGCCGGCTACATCATATATATCAGTAATAATTAAATAATCAATCCAATCTTCTTTTAGCGCCTGGGAAAATGTCCTGACAAAATCAGAAAAGAGATAGTATGTTCTTTGATATTGATGCGGCTGAAACACGCACCAGATTTTTTTGCTTGGAAATTTTTCTCTACCTGCCTTTAGTGTGGCCTTTATTTCTGTTGGATGATGAGCATAATCTGAAATAATTTTCAATTTACAATTTCCAATTTTCAAATCTTTTATTTCAAACCTGCGCCAGCTTCCTTTATACTCTGAAAGCGCTTTAAAACAAACCTCATCTGGAATTTTTAAAGCGCGAGCAGTAGCCAAAGCAGCCAAGGCATTATAGACATTATGCTGGCCAGGAACTTTTAAAATGTTTTTTAATTGGTCTGCTTCTTTTTGCTTGATAGAATAAAATATGGTTTGGAATTTAACATTTGCCACTTGCCTGAAATTGGACGCCTGGAACTTGGAATCTAATATCTTTAAGATATTCCTGTCGTCTTTGTTTGCTACCAATACTCCTCTTTCTGGTAAATAATTAATAAATGTTTTAAAGGCCTTTAAAATATTTCTCAGATTTTTGAAATAATCAAGATGTTCTGCTTCAATATTAGTTAAAACAATAATATCAGGCGAATAATTTAAAAATGACTCTTCATATTCACAGGCCTCTATCACTAGATATTGCGACTTGCCTGCCCGAAAATTGCTGTTGCCAAACTCTTTTAGCTTTGTTCCAATAATCACATTCGGATCAAGCCCAGCTTTGGTTAGAATTAAAGCAATCATTGCAGTAGTTGTGCTTTTGCCATGGGTTCCTGCTATTGCAATAGTGAAATGCCTTTTGGTTAAATGGCCTAATGCCTCTGGATATGTTTGACACTCAATACCCAGCTTTTTTGCTCTTTTTAATTCAGGATTGTCTTGTTTGACTGCTGGAGAATAAACTACTAAATCAATATCATAAGAAATATGCCTTTCTGTTTGTCCTATAAAAATTTCGGCTCCTTTTTTCTGTAACAAATCTGTAATCTCTGAAGCTACTAAATCAGAACCTCTTACTTTATGTCCTTGGGATAAGTAATATTGGGCTAAAGCAGAAACCCCTATTCCGCCAATACCGATAAAATAAACCTTCATAGTTTCACACTTTGTAACATAGAATAATTGGGCCCTTGCCTTTTCAGCTTGCTTTCCATTACCTCAATTGAATCTACCTTAAAACTTAATGAAATCTCCTTTTCAATCTCTGGCCTTTCCTCTGGATTAATCTGTCTCCATTGCCAGGTGCGAATTCTTCCTAAAGTAATATGAGGACTAAAATTGGCAGAGGCCCAACCCATAGCTTCTAATTCGCAATGAAGTAATCCTAATTCTTTTGATTTTTCTACTTGGACCCATATCATTCGCGGGGGCATCTTGCCAAAAGGCCCATAGCAAATTTTAGTTAGATTTAAAAAAAACGGTTCTATCTTTTGAACTGCTGATTTTGTTAATTGACAAACCTCAACCAGTTTTTTGTCTTTAATATAACCAAGAAAAGCTAAAGTAATATGTAAATTATCCCTTTTTGTCCACCGGATAGGACTTATATCAAATAGAGCATCAATCTCCTCTTGTTCAGAAACTAATTTCCTTTTTATATCTTCTGGCAAATTTATAGCAATAAAAACCCGGTGCCTCATATAAATGGATTTTATCACAAATTCTACCAAATAAAAAGAGTGAGTTTTCTCACTCTAACTCTATGCTAATTGCACATCCGCTTATTTTGCCCCAAAATCTTTCTCTCTTTATCTCTGGTATAACTTGCTCAATATGTGATTTTGAAATCTTTACTGGAAAAAATTTCTCTGCGCATTTTTTGCATAAAATTATCTCTCTTTCATCAGGGCCTTCATTAGAAAAATTAAGTAATTTCAGCTTTATCTTTATCCCTTTCCCAAAACGAGGAACCCTTAATAACCCTCCGTTTTTTTCTAATACAGTTGATGGTATTAAGTTCCCACATAGAAAGCTAGAGCATCTCAACCAACACTCAGGATTTTTTTCAACAATTTCTTTTATTAAGTTGTTCATTTCCTCTATCTCAATTTCTATTTCTTGTTCAGAAAAGGGGGGTAGACTAAACAAATCAACAGAAAATCCTACCTCTACACTGCTAACAATGTATCTTTTTATTTCTATAATACGATTTTCTTCATCAATAACATCTCCTTTTTTTATTAATAAATAAAGAGCCGTTCCATAAGTGCGTTCTCTTATCATCCTCTCTTTTGTATATCTATCTAAAAGCAGATAAAAAGGCATCTCTGAAAATTCCAATACACCTATTTTTTTCATCTCTTTTCTTATTAGACCCATAATTTTTTCCTTTGTCTTTTGATTCGTAAGTGCGTTAAAAATTGTCTCCTGAGCTTCCGTTATTTTTATACTATCCTTTATACTATCCATTTTCTTTTTCACACCTCCTATTTTTATACAATGTTAATGTGCTTGTTTTTAATCTACCATATTTCCAAATTATGTCAATAAAAACAGAGAAAGCCCTCTTTTTTATTTTTACTCCCCTAATTAAATTAAATAGTTAAGTGGTAAATAAATTTAACTTTTAAATAAAAAAGCGAGGATTGCTCGCTTATAATTTTTTACAACCTACTTTACAATTATCAATTTTATCCTTCCAATCTATATCTTCCCAAGGAATAAATTTATCTCTAAACCCAATTTCTTTTACAGGAAGAATTCTTCTTATCTCTTTAAATGTTTTTACACCTTCTAATTTCTTAAGACATTCTGTACACACTATAAAAACACTTTGTATTTCTATACGCGATCTATATCCAAACTCTTTTACAAGCGCACTTGCTATCCTCTCAAATTCCTCTAGGTCTTTGAATGTCTCAATTTTTACAGAACCGGAACCAAACCTGTTTTTAATTATCTTATCCTTTTGTTCCTCTTTAATACTATTAAATTTCTTTTCAACTTCACTAAAATCTAATGCAATTTTACAACCGTCACTATCTAAGGGTATCCGCCTAACTATACTTACAGTATATGCCCTGCCGTATCCACGCGTATAAGTATTTATCTCTATAGTGGCTTTAATAGGTTTTCCACATCCTGCACACTTAAACCAAAATACTGGCACTTTTTCAACAATGGCATCAATAATTTCTCTTTCGTTTTCAATCTCTATTCCAGCTGCAGCAGCCATCTTTATATATCGCGGTACTAACATCTCTCTTTTCTTTGTGCAATCAAACCTCACTTTTATCTTAGAAACTAAAATCTCTGCCACATACAAGTCGTAACAAGAAAAACCTGCAGAATATCTCTTTTCACCCTCAAAAACTATCTTGTCAATCTTATACTCATTTTTCCTCAATTTCAGATCTATTTTTAATTTTTTTAAATTTTCAATCCCCGGCTTAATTTGCTCAAGGGAGTATCTTATATGCTGAATTGCTGCTTTCTTTATCGGTCCATTTAAAAACCTTAATGTTTCCTTTTTTGTTGGGAATTTCATTCTTCACACTCCTTTTTATTTTTATTAATGTACTTGCCATTAATCTACCATATTTCTAAATTATGTCAATAAAAAAAACAGCGGAGGTCCGCCTCTGTTTTTAAATAATATGTATAAAAAACCCAAGCGTTGTTTACACTTTTTTCTTACCAAAATCTCT
>CAYNVZ010000040.1:0-4953 GCA_964400775.1 uncultured Candidatus Saccharibacteria bacterium
CAAGCCGGCAAAAAAAGCTAAAACAGCTAACATTGCTGGAGCTATTATTTTTTCTACAGCAACTCCTCCGAAAAGAAAAACAGAACCTGTTAGAAAAGCTATGGCGATATTACCTGCTAATCCCTTACTTTTCAGATATTTTTCGTAAAGTATAAGTATTGTTATGCTAAATAGAGTTATTATAAGACAAATTATATTGATAAATACTGAAAAAAATATACCTATGACAAAGCAACCAATAGCAAACATTAAAACAGATTTAGGAGTCAATGTTTTAGAGGGAAGGGGTCTTTGAGGATGAACGACAGCGTCTATTTCTCTATCAAAATAATCATTCAAACTATTTCCTCCAGCACTGATTACTGCCCCGACTAAAACAGCTAAAAAAACTGGCAGGGCAAAAGAAAAATCCATGCCAACGCCAATAAAAGCTCCAATAATCACGCCAAAAGAGACCATCAAGCAATTTAATGGCCTGCTTAATTTAATAAGGGCTTTTATTAGCTTCATTTTATCTTTCATTTATAGGCAAATAAAAAATACCCATTTAATTTTGGGTATTTATTTTTTATTTTTTATTGCCCTTATAATTTCTTTTAATCTTTCTCGGGCCTTCTCAATAACGGTTCCTGTAACAATCACGTCAGCACCGCATTCTATTTTCTTTCTTGCTGTTTGTTTGTCTATTATCCCACCTCCCACAATTAAAGGAATATCTACCTCTTTTTTTACTGCCTTAATCATCTCATCTGGAATTGGTCTTTGCGCGCCAGAGCCTGCTTCTAAATAAATGCAACTCATACCAAAATATTGAGCTACCAAGCTATACCTTATAGCTTTTTCAATATCGTCTCCTTCTATTATATCTAAATTTCCACTTACCTGTTCTACCGCTGTCCTTTTCCCGCTTGTGTTTATTAAAATATAGCCCATACCTATCGGTGTTGGTCCAAATTTTTTAATCAACGGGACTGCTTCTAATTGTTCTTCTATAAGAAATTTTCTTTTCCGAGAATTCATCAAGGTCATAAAAAATATGTAATCAGCAAACCCATTTACTGCTTTTGCAGAATTAGGAAATAAAATTACAGGTACTTTTACTGCTTCCTTAACAGCTTTTATTGTTTCCCGTGAACTCTGGAAATCAATAGTAGAACCACCCACCATTATAGCGTCAGTCCCGCAGGCCTCGCAAAAACCAGCTATTTCTTTTGCTTTATCTGGTGTTTGCCTGTCTGGATCTATTAAAGAAAAGTGCAATCTTCCCTTTTTCTGAAGCCATTGCTTTATTATATTTTTTTCCATTTTCAAAGACCTAATTATTTTATCTTTTTTCTTCTAATTTAACCTTGATTATTTTTTGCTCTTTTCCTCTTAAAATTTTCAATTCTATTGTTTGCCCAATTTCAAATTCCTGTAACATATTTCTTAAAGGATTTTTTAAAGTAATTTTCTTTCCTTCGCATTCTAAAATTATATCAAACTCTTTGATACCGGCTTTGTCAGCTGCGCTCCCTGGAATTACAGGTGGTTCTCCTAAACTTTCCCTAATTACCAAAGCGCCATAATCTACTGGCAGTTTATTCCTTTTTGCCATTTCTTTAGAAATCAAAACATACTTTATTCCTAAAAATGGAGTCCTTAACCTGCCATATTTTTTAATCTCTTGTAAATCTTCTTTGGCATAATTAATAGGAATAGCAAACCCGATATTTTGAGCTCCCATTACCATTGCTGTGTTAATCCCGATTACCTTTCCTTCCATATTTATTAAAGGACCGCCAGAATTTCCTGGATTTATTGCCGCATCTGTCTGGATTAAACCCTTTAATTGTTCTGCTTGAAAAGCCACCGGATCAGTGGCAGTAATATAACGACTTAGACCAGAAACAACTCCAACGCTTACAGTATCGTAAAACTCTCCCAAGGCATTCCCCACAGCAATCACACTTTCTCCTAATTCTATTTTATTTGAATCGCCTAATTCTAAATAGGGTAGATTCTTGCCTTGAATTTTCAAAATCGCAACATCGTTTATTGGATCCCGCGCTAAAACCTTGGCTGGATACTTTTTCTTTGGGCCTAAAACAACTGTATATTCAGCTTTAGGGTCACTGACCACATGCTGGCTGGTAATTATAAATCCGTCCTCAGAAACAATAAAGCCAGAGCCCCCTCCTATTTTTACCATTTCTTTTTCTTTTTTAATCTTTGGCATAACAAGATTTTGTTCTCCAAAGGGAAATAGGTAAAATCCTTCAATCTTTGGAAGGTTTTTGGAAACAACAATGCTTATCACTGCCGGACAAACTCTTTTAACTATCTCTACTACTGATTTATTTGCCATACATTCTAATTTTAGCAACAAAAACTCTTGTCAACAAGTGGAAAAACTGCTAAAATAGCTTCATCGGCCTTCCAGTTCAACAAATTATTACCTATCAAAATCTGTCCCTGTAGTTCAATGGATAGAACCACGGACTCCTAAGCCGTTGATGGAGGTTCGACTCCTCCCAGGGACACAAAAAATCAGACCATTAATATCAAGAACAACTTCAGGTCCTATAAGGACAATATAAAAATAAAGGGCCGTTAGCTTAGTTAGGTAAAGCGTCCCCACCACTTTTTGGGCCCATAATCTAACGGTAAAACACCCCGCCCCTTCTATAAGGGCCCGTGGTATAGGGGTAACACGCATCCATGGCATGGATGAGTCACCGGTTCAAATCCGGTCGGGTCCAAAAAAAAGAAAGGACGGAAGGTTGTGGGTTCAACTCCCACTGGGTCCATAGATAAAAGTGGTAGAGGGAGGTCGTCGGTTCAAATCCGACACGGTCCACCAAAAAACAGATTAGTAAATTGTAATACAAAAATTATTAAAGCAACAATGAAGTAAAGCGGTAAAAATCGGGCCTTTTTGTAGTTTAGATATAAAGAAAAAGGAATTTTTAAATAAGCGGGTATAGTATAATGGTTATTACACGACTCTTCCAAAGTCGTAATACGGGTTCGATTCCCGTTACCCGCTCAAAACCAAAAATCGCGCCAATAGCGCGATTTTTGAATGACTAATTTCTAATTTTCAAACTGTTTAGAAATTAATTTATTGAAAATTTCTACCTGGCATATTCTACTACTCTACTTTCTCTGATCACATTGACTTTTATTTCTCCGGGGTATTTTAATTCTTCCTCAATTCGTTTGGCAATCTTCCGGGCTAAATTATAAGAACCCATATCATCAATCTCTTGAGGGTTGACAAAAACCCTGATCTCTCTTCCAGCTTGGATAGCGTATGCCTTTTTCACTCCAGAGAAAGAAAGAGCTATATTTTCTAATTCTCCTAATCGCTTAAGATAATTTTCTAAAGTGTCTTTTCTGGCTCCAGGCCGTGCTCCGGAAATAGCATCCGCGGTCTGAACCAACACTGCCTCCAAGCTTTCATAGGGATACTCTTCATGATGAGATTTCATTGCCTTAATTATTTCTTCCTCTACTCCAAACTTCTCTAAAATTTTTATCCCAATATCAACATGAGAGCCCTCTATTTGTTGGTCAACGGACTTTCCTATATCATGCAGCAGGCCAGCTGTTTTTGCTACCCGAACATCAGCTCCAAGTTCTGAAGCCAAAGCACCTGCTAAATGAGCTACCTCAATAGAATGAAGTAAAACATTCTGGCCATAACTGGTCCGAAATTTCAACCGGCCTAAAAGCTGAATAAGCTTTGGGTGTAATCCAATCACTCCTGTTTCATACACAGCTGATTCTCCTGCTTCTTTTATCTCTTTAGCAATTTGCTCCTGCGCTCGAGCCACTTCTTCCTCAATCCTTGCCGGCTGAATGCGGCCATCTTGGATTAATCTTTCCAAGGCAATCTTGGCGATTTGACGCCGAATAGGATTAAATCCAGAGAGAACAACTACCTCTGGTGTCTCATCAATTACCACCTCAACCCCGGTTGCTTTTTCAAATGCCTTGATATTCCTTCCTTCCTTCCCAATAATCCTTCCCTTAATTTCTTCATTGGGTAAGGCAATAGTAGTGGTTGTTATTTCTTGAGCCTGAGAGGGAGCGTATTTCTGAATCGCCAAAGCTACAATTTCTTTAGCCCTTTTCTCAAATCTTTCAATTCCTTGTCTTTCCAACTCTCTTATTCTGGCCAAAATTTCCTGCTGATGTCTTTCTTCAACATTTTTTAAAAGCTCTTTTTTTGCTTCCTTTTGAGATAGTCCGGATATCTTTTCTAAATTCCTCAAGGCCTCTTCTTTTAAATCTTCTATTCCTTTTTTAAGTTTTTTGAGTTTTTCTACTTTTTGCTGGAAACTCTTTTCCTGCTGTTCTAAATGAGAAATTCTTTTCTCTAAAATATGCTCTCTCTTTAATAAAAGCTGTTCGGTTTTAGAAAGCTCGCGCCGTCTCTGAATGGTCTCTTTTTGGGCCTGGCTGATAATTCTTGCCGCCTTGCTTCGAGCTGAAGAAAGAATCTCTTCTGCTTCTTCCTTTGCCTGGGAAATCTTCTTATGAATCTTGGCTTCTATGGTCCTATAATCCCTTCTAGCAATGCTCTGGCGAGCCGAATATCCTAAAACCGCTCCCACAGATAAGCAAATTATGCTTATCCCTAAAATAATAAGTTGATTCATTGTCTTATTCTTTTCCCTATCTCAATTCCGCTGTTTAAATAAAATCAATACAACAAAATCAAGCCAACTGTCTTTTAAAAATCATTTTAATTCTGGTTCTGGTTTTAAATAACATGGTTTTCTTCTTCTCTTAGATCTGTATTTACAAGCAAAATTAGTATAGGGATAAAGAAGCTTAATTGATAATTAAATAAGCAAGTTAAGTTTAACAAATTTTCTTCCTAATGTCAAAGTCCGCCACGGCAAACGAGTGCTAATTTTGTTAATTTGCCACCTTCGGCGTTTTACCCTCATTATGGTATAAAAG
>CAYNVZ010000041.1:0-4917 GCA_964400775.1 uncultured Candidatus Saccharibacteria bacterium
ATTTTTAAATATCTCCGCATAGCAATTAAACTGGAAATTACTCCTATGCCAGTGCCAAATGTAAGTCCAACCAAAGCAAATGTGAAAAAATTACTAATAAAATAATTAAAGAAATTAAAACCAAGAAATAAACTTGTCAACTGAGCATTAAAGAAATATAAAGCAAAAGCAAAAATTAAAAGAGAAATAAAAGTAGCCAAAGTACCGGCAACAATCCCTTGGACTATAAACGGTCCTCTAATAAACCAATTAGAAGCGCCTACCAATCGTTGAATTTCAATCTCTTGTTTTACACTATAAATGGCCAATCTAATGGTATTAAAAGCCACCAAAATCGCTAAAACAGATAAAAGCAGAGAAAAAATAATCCCAAACCTGTGAACCTTTAAACTCAATGAAAAAATGCGGTCAATTATTTGCTTGTTCTGATAATAATTAATTTTGTAAATTTTCTCTCCAAATTTTTGTTCTAAAAAATCAGCTAATTCGCCATATTTGGAGGGTTGGTTCATTTTGATATTTAAACATGCCAGAAATGGTTGGTCCTCAACTATTTTTAATGCCTCCATTAGAATCGGATTCTCTTTATGTTTTTCAATAAATCTTTCTGATGCCTGCTGGCGAGAAACATATTCAACATTTTTTACACCGGAAGTATGGCTTATTTCTTTTTTAATTTCTAAAATATCCTGCTCTAACACATCCTCGTTAAAATAAACAGAGACATCCACTTTTTCTTGAAGCTTGGAAATTAAAAAATTGCTTACTCCTTGGAATATAAAAAGAGTATAAAACAAAGAGATGGTTATTACAATAATAAAAACGCTTGCCAGAGCCAATCCATTACTGCGCCAAAAACCTGTCCAGCCCCAGTGAGCTATTCTTTTAATAGTGGTAAACATAAACTTTTTTAAAGTATAAATCTGCCTCTTTCTTCGTCTCTGATTATTTCTCCCTGCTCAAGGGTTATCACCCTTCTGCCTAAGATATTGATTATCTCTTTGTTATGGGTAGCCAGCATTATTGTGGTTCCTAGTTCATTAATTTTTACCAATGTCTGGATAACTTCCTGGGCATTTAAAGGGTCAAGATTGCCTGTGGGCTCGTCAGCTATGATAATATCAGGCCGATGAATAAGCGCTCGGGCAATAGCTACCCTTTGTTTTTCTCCGCAGGAAAGCTCGTTAGGAAAATTCTGCGCTCGGTCTGTAAGATTAGTAATCTCTAATACTTTATAAACATCTTTTTCAATCTGCGCATCATCTGCTCCAATTACTTCCAAGGCATAGGCAATGTTTTCATACGCGGTTTTAGAGGGAATAAGGCGATAATCTTGAAAAACTACTCCAATCTGCTGGCGAAGCTTATAAAGATTTGACCTTTTAATCTTAGGGACATTAATTCCTTTAAAAAACAAAGTCCCTTTTGTAGGCGTTTCTTCACCTAAAAGCAATTTAAACAACGTTGTCTTTCCTGCCCCTGATTTTCCAATAATTGAAACAAACTCTCCCTTTTTTACCTCAAAAGAGATATTTCTCAAAGCCACTACCTGAGGCGAAGAATAAATTTTGGTTACATTTTGAAAGCTTATCACTAATTTATAAACCAATTTGATAATTCTCTGATTAATTATTATTATTCTCCCTCTATTACTTTTCGCAGAAAAATGATAGAGGATAACTTGCAATGCAAGATTAGTGAAAATTCGCGAGTTTGATTTCTGCTTCTATAAACTCATCTAATGCTCCGTCTAAAACTGCCTGCACATTACTTGTTTGTATGTCGGTCCTATGGTCTTTGACTAGTTTATAAGGATGAAGAATATATGACCTTATCTGATTCCCCCACTCTATAGAAACATTGTCGCCTTTAACTTTTTCTATCTCTGCTTTCTTTTGTTTCTTTTTTAATTGATAGAGCTTGCTATAAAGCAGTTTCATCGCCTTTTGTCGATTTAACCCCAAGAGCCGTTCGGACTGACAAGCAACCGTAATTTTTGTAGGTAAATGAGTGATTCTTACTGCTGACTGTCTTTTATTAACATATTGCCCGCCCGGTCCTGATGCGCGAAAGGTGTCAATTTTTAAATCATCTGGATTAATTTTTATCTCCTGTTCATCAAGTTCTCTAAGTTCTGGCAATACTTCTACCAAAACAAAAGAGGTATGACGAAGCCCTTGAGCTGAAAAAGGAGAAATGCGCACCAGACGATGCACGCCACTTTCGTTTTTTAAATATCCATATGCATTTTTTCCTTTGATTTCTATAGTAGCTGATTTTAATCCTATTCTTCCCTCTGGTCCTCCCGGCTCACCCCAAGATTGGTGTAAAATTTTTGTCTTAAATCCCTTTGCATGGCAATATCGCTGATACATTCGTAAAAGCATTGCTGCCCAGTCCTGGGCATCGGTTCCTCCAGCACCTGAATATATTGAAAGAACCGCATTTCCCTTGTCATATCTTCCAGACAGAAAGGTTTCTAATTCCTGCTTTTTTATCTCTTTTTCTAACTCCTGTTGTTTTTGTTCTATTTCCTTTTCTAATTTTTCATCTCCTTCTGCCAAAGAACTTAACTCCTTCAGCTCTGCCAATTTTTGTTTCAGGTTCTGCCATTTCTTTATCTCTTCTTTTAAATCAGCCAACTCCTCTGCTACCCTGCTGGCCTTTTGGGAATTTTTCCAGAAATTTTGGCTCTGGGTTTGCTCTTCTAACTCCTTGATTTTTTTCTTCTTATTTGTCAAGTCAAAGACAGTCCTCTATTTTGAGGAGTTTTTTTTCTAAACCTTCAATTTTTTCTAATATTTCTTTCATATTCTACATTATACCAAATTTTCTAAAAAATAAAAGCCCCTTAGGGCTCTTTAATAACTCCATAATAATTTTTGCCTCTGTATGTAAATCGCTCAATTTTCTTTTCTTTTTCTAACGAGTTTAGCAACTTATCTAACGCATCTATGGTCAAAATTATTTTTGCTGTCTCTGGTAATTCATCTAATGATTTTCCCAAAAATTTAGGAAATTTTATTGCTTCTGTAATTTCTTCTGAAGAAAATGCTTGCTGAGGGTGCTTCTTCAAAAACCTAACTATTTTTTCAGCTAACTCTTTTCGCATCCTTCTTAATTCCTTTTTTTCTTGTATAATTTTTTTTCTTTCTACAGGCATCCTTTCACCTCATTTTTTGTTTTTGTATATTTATTCTGTTTTAAAATATCTATTTTAAAAGGCAGACATTTTCTACTGAACAATCTATCATAACCTGAAAAAAAAATCAACACCACTCTTCAATCCTTAAATATTCTACTGACAGCCGTTGACGGAGTACTGCAATTTTAAATTGGTTAATAAAAAAATCAATAAAAAACAGAGGACAAACCTCTGTATTATTTTGTAAGTCGCTTAAAAATCTCTTGATATTTTTTACTTGTTTCTTCTACTACTAATTCTGGTAATTCCGGAGCCGGCGGTTCACCGTTCCATTCAGCTTCTTTAGTAAGCCAATCTCTGACGAATTGCTTATCTAAACTTTTCTGAGGTTTTCCTGGTTCATAAGTTTCCCATTCCCAAAACCGAGAAGAATCCGGGGTCAACACTTCATCAATCAAAGTAAGTTGGCCGTCTATAAAGCCAAACTCAAACTTGGTATCAGCGATTATTATTCTCCACTTTAAGGCATACTTTTGAGCTGCTAAATACAAAGCAATACTTGTTGACCTTAGGGTTTGGGCAAGAACTTCAGCGTTCACAACTTGTCTAATCTCTGGATGTTTAAATAGCCATGTTCTCAAGTACTGCACCATTCCTTTATAAGCGAGATTTTCATCGTGTCCTTTTTCAGCTTTTGTGCTCGGCGTAAATATGGGCCTTGGCAATTCCTCTGATTCCTTTAAATCAATTGGCAACTCATGGCCTAAAGGAAACACTGTACTCCTACCGCTTTGCTCCCTATGCCTGCAATACTCTGTCCATAAAGAACCACAGAGATAACCCCGTACTATACACACAATTGGAATTACCTCGGCTTTTTTAACTAATATCACTCTTCCTTTTAATTCTTCTCCTGACCAATAAGAATCTTCACGTATGTGGGCCAAACAATAATCATCATCACTGCTATAAATGTGGTTGGGCACAATATTTCTTAATTTGTCCATCCAGAAAATAGTTAGTTGATTTAAGAATTTTCCCTTGCCCGGAATGACACTCGGCAAGACCCTATCAAAAGCCGAGATTCTGTCAGTAGCCACAATTAAAAGCAACTCTTCTGGTTTACCCTTGCCGCAATAACCGGTCATAGCAACCTTATAAATATCTTTGGTTTTACCCCGCTTAAAAAGCTTGGCTCCTGGAATTTCTGACTTCACCAACAATCTTGCATTTTCATTTTTATTTTTCATTTTATCATTATCACCTCTTTTTTCATTTTAAAGTCCCTTTCCTTTCTTTTTTATATTAGGTCAGGTTTCTTATACGCCTAAAATCCTGCGTCCAACAGGACCAATGAAATACCTAGTTGAGTAACCTCCTTTGCTGTGCAGTGCTTCTATTTTTAACAGGTACTCTATAATCACAGCTAAATCCTTTTTTCTTTGCCCTAATTTATCTGCAATCTCTTTCAGAGACAGGCCTCCAGAAGATTCAGACACCAATTTTAGTATTTCTTTTTCCTTTTTTGTAATCCTTGTCTTCATTGTTCTCCCTCCATATTATTTTATTTTTTTGTTAATATGCTGTTTATTTAGCTTAAGCCGGTAGCAGGAATCGAACCTGCTTACGTGGTTTACCTGCCCGACTTGCCTGAACCGCTTCTCTGTATCGAACCGAGGGCTTACCGCCTTTTCACACCAAGCCGCCTGTCAGAGTCGAACTGACAACCTATCGCTTACGAAGCGATTGCTCTACCATTGAGCTAAGGCGGC
>CAYNVZ010000042.1:0-4899 GCA_964400775.1 uncultured Candidatus Saccharibacteria bacterium
TTGCCATATCATAGCCTGTGGCTGGCTCGACCCTTTAAATATAAATTCGAAATTCGGATTTCGGATTTAATTTTAATCCACTCTATCGTATGCCAATAACAAAATATTATAAATGCGGATCTTATATCCTGAGGGGACTTTTACTTCTAATTGCCAATCAGAACTAGGTAAATCCATAATAGAAGTTAAATGAGGGACCCCTTCGTTTAAAGAAGATAGACCTTGACCTTGAAATTTAAAAGTAGAATATGTGGAACTGGCTGTTGGTCGGAAAATCCTCCAGGTAGAAGAGGCGGTTTGCGGGATATCGTCAGCAAAGTTTATTAAAAGAGCATATTTTCTTGTGGTACTGGAAATAGAGGAAGGCAAAAAGTTTAAGTCAGAGAACTCTCGAGAAACCCTGACAAACTCCGTGGAAGTAGTTTGAGCAGGAATAGGGAATCTAAAAATGGGAGTAGCTTGACGGAAAATCAATTCTCCTGCCTCTCTTACTGTAGCATCAGTAGAAACAAATGTTTTGCCCCAAATTTCTGAAGAAGTAGCATAAAAGTAATTAACGGTATTTGCCAATCTCACTTCTCCAGTTAAAGAATTAATAACCATTTCTTTTGAGGCAGTAATTAAGGATTGTTCATCGTTAATAGCAAAACTTAAATAATTGTTATTGTCATATTTCAAAATGAATTGAGAAAGGGTGGTAGTAGAAACAGTAAGGGGACCTGAAAAATATCCACTCCCTTCCACTGTAAGTTCAGCTGAAGTGCTTGTGGTGCCAATCCCAATAGCGCTTCCTGTATTGTAAAGGAAAGAATCCGCCACCCAGCTTGTTCCATCATGTCTTAAAGTTTGACCGCTTGCACCGGTAGGAAGGACACCGCTGGGAGCTGGTTGCCAGGTACCAACCCCAGAATCGTCTGATGTTAAAATATATCCTGAAGCAGCACCTGTTGGAAGTTGGAATCCTAGCATTTTTATTGTTCCAGCCACATCAAGCTTCTGAGTAGGAGAAGTAGTATCAATACCAATATTTCTATCGCTCTGATAAATAATGGAATCCTCTAAAGATGCACTACCTGTCCAAAGGGGAAGATAATTAACTGACCCCACGCCTGAAACTCCACCGCCACCGCCAATAATAAGGGGAATATTAGTTAATTGGCTTAAGCATTTACCTCCCCCTAAATCAGTACAGATGTCTCCAGTAGCGTGAATTTTTCCTTCCACATCTAAAGGATAAGTAGGATTTTTTATTCCAATACCCACATTTCCTGTGGTAAAAAAATCTCCAGCCACCTCCAACTTCGCCTGGGGCGTGGAAGTCCCAATTCCAACATTCCCGGCTGAATCAATAGTTATCGCTGACCCAGCAGTATAAAAATCTTCAACTGAAGAAACTCCCACCTCTCGAGAAGTTAGAAACTTAACCAATCTATTTGGAACTCCATTTCTAGAAATAAGTTCACCTCCGAGTCCAACACAGTTACCGCTACTCAAACAAACAGTTCCAGAAACATCGGGAAAGGTATAAATCCTATCAGCTGTAAGGGTAGTTGCAGTAAGCATTCCTTTAAATTCTCCTTTTTGCAGGTCTAAGGCAGGAGTAGTTATTATTTCTTTTACATTTAAAGGAGCATTGATATCTGTTTCTGCATTAATAGTCACATAAGGTTGAGTGGAAAGAAGAACAGTAGAACGCGAAGGAATTTCTTTTGGAGAAGAAGGAGAAAATGTGAGAGAAGCTAAAAAGTAAGAAGCTAATTCTCCGCTTATTTCCTTGAAGTTAATTTTCGTACTTGTAAGGAAACCGACTAATCCTGCTATTAACACTACAGTCGCCAATTTAAATAATTTAAGAAAAGTGGATGATTTTAAAGATATTTGAGTTCTTTCTTCTTTCTTCTCCTCTTTTGAAAATCCTTTATACTCAGGTATTGTAAGAGGAGCTGGAGATGAAGGTTCAAATGGCGGAAACAATACATACTCAGACAACAACTGTTCTTCTTCTTTTTCTTTTTCCATTCCTTTCTCCATTCTTTTTTTAACTTCTTCTCTTTCTCTCTTTATTTCTTGAATACTTTTCCCTGCTTTAACCTCTTTATCAATTTCTTTCAGAAGTTCTATTACATATTTAGGATAAGCACCATTAGGAGGCTGACCATTAAAAGATTTTCTTTTAGCATGAGGCAGTAATCCGATTTTTGTTAAATAACGAAGTCGCTCACGAGGATTTCCTCTCCCTAAATCAATACCTAATTTTTTTGCCTGAGAAATAACCTCATCAATACTTATTAAGTTATTTTCATCGTCATACTTCATTGAATAAAAATGCACTTGACAAAAATTTTTAAATCAATAAAATTTAAAAAAGAAGGCCCCCAAGCGTATAATTACGCTTGCAAGAAAAATGGACTAAATGTTTTTCTGCCTTGGCCATTTTTCGGGCCTTCTTTTTTTATTTTTTTATTATTTTTTTTATTTTTTTATCCTTCTGTTATTCTTCTGTAATTTTTTTTATTATTTATTCTCCTGTAATTTTTCTATTTTTCTCTATAACTTCTTTCATATAATTAGATTATTTTATTATCCTGTTCGCAAAAGAATTTGTCAAGCTTTCCCTGTGGAAAATTTTCCCGTGACGGGAATTTGCATTTTATAACCTTTACTGTTAACTTTTGTTATTTTGTAAAGAGCCCTGCTAGATGTTTTGGCATAAAATTTATTACGTAATTTATTACGTAATTTTTTAAAGTAAAACTAATAGTTTTCTCACATTGTTTATTTTTATTGTTTATAGTAAAAGTATATTTCTCCCCCTCCTTATTCTCCCGGAGGAAACTAAGGAAGAAGAATTTAAAACAAGAATTCAGGAGGAAATTTACTCTAATTGTTAATACCCTAGTGAAATTTTACATTTATTATTTTACATTCATTATTTTTTTAAAATTGAAATTTATTTAAATTAAAATAAGATAAAGTAAAAACCCAAAGCTTGCTTACATTTTTTCCAGTTAGGGGCCTTTAAAGATTTAAAGAGCGTATTGTGTTCCAACTAAATAAGTATTGTTGTGAGTACCCAAGGATTTAACATCCGCAGATATACAGGGCAGGTCTGCACAAATTGGCACTATGCCGGTATCGCATCAAGCAATTTCACTATCTAAACCGAAAAATTCGGAGATAGTTCTTGGAATTTTTTCTTATCAATAGTTGTTTTTAATCTTAATTTATTTAGTTATATTTAGTTATAATGGTTTTTTAAACCAAGCCCTAATTTTTACCTACCATCTTGTCACATTTTACTTAGATTTTACATTGCAGAACCAATACCTTTTGGTTAGATTTTTGATAATTTAATACGCGCTTATTTTATTTCAATGGATAAATGTATACTTTGTACTATAAGTAAAAAATCTTTATGCTATAATAAACAAAAAACCTGAGCGTTGTTTATATTATATTATGCTTTTAAACACTGGAAAAATCCTAAGGAAAATTATTAATGGATAAAAGCTTGTTTTTCACCTATTGGCCCGATAAAACCTAAAAAACAGGGCAAAGGTTTATTTAACAGCTAAAAATTTCAAAAGTGGAAAAATAGAGATTCTCCGGATTCATTATCATATTATAAAAATAGCACACAATGCATCATTTTTTCATTTTCTGTCCGTCACGGGAAAAAATAGATTGCCCATTTCCTGTCACGGGAAAAGGAAAAAACAGAAATAGCTTAAAAACTGGGTTAAATTTGATATATAAAAGAATTTTACTCAACCACCTGTCCAAGATGTAGAAATACAGACCTTTGGACGGCTAGCGACAAAGACCTAAATACAAAAAATGTCGCTTATTACTTCCCGGCTAAATACTCTTAATATCTCAACTAAAACCTTCTCTGAATTTGTTTTGGAATATTCAATTAAGGTCTGAACGAATTCAACTCTTAAAACACAGACTTCTTTTGATAGAATTAATAACTAAAGACAATACTGATATAAATTATACAAAATTCAGAGAAAAACATTCCCCACCCAAACAATCAGTTATTGGAATTATCTTTCAAGAAGAAAAATTCTTTGCTGAAGTTATTCCAACAATTGAAATGAAAGTATTAAAATTTTTGCTCAAAAAAGAACTCCCTCTTCCTCAAGCCCTCCAAAAGTATAATGCTTTAATAATCAAGGGTTCTCTTTATAAACTAAAAGGTAAAGGAGAAGGTAGTATTAGTGCTTTAAAAGGATTTTGGGGATATCTCAAAAGAAAACTAACTGCTAAGGGAGGTTATTCGAAAAAGAAAGGTTGCCTCTCTATTTAGGTTTAGGCGAATATAGTTGAAGGTATAACCACCGGAAATTAACCTTAAAGGACCAAGAAGAACTTTTATTGAATCTTCTTTTTCAATATTTCAGAATTGTAAAACAAAGAGAGATGAAAACGTCTTTAGCTCACCAAAAGTTGTAAAGTGATAAGGTTATCTTTCTTTTAAATTTAAAATTCCAAGTCCTAATTCACACAAGCGTAAACGCAAAGCTCAAAGTGCAAAGCGTAAAGCCACAGCGTAAAGCTTAAAACTAATTAAAATCTCAAATCTCAAAACTCAAATCTCGCGCCGTCGCCAAAGCGGCTATAACGCGTCGGCGACAAGTCCAAATCTTAAATCTCAAAGCTTAGATAAATTCGAAATTCGAATTTCGAAATCCGAAACAAATTCGAATATTCAAATGACCAAATGTTCGAAACAAATCTATATAGGTCTCGGGCGTTGCTTGGCTGCGTTGCTTGGCTGCTGCGTTGCTTGGCTTAGCCAAGCAACTGGTAAATTCTAATTCAAAATTCAAATCTCAAAACTCAAAATTACATCTCAAAATTCAAAATTACCTTTTTCCATAGTTGAAATTTATT
>CAYNVZ010000043.1:0-4896 GCA_964400775.1 uncultured Candidatus Saccharibacteria bacterium
GGCTTCGTTACCTTAACTGCCAAACTTTTAACTTTGAGACATTAGTCCTTTTTCGTCATTCGGGCTTCGGACTTTAGGTTTTTTGATGGGGATTTGATACAGCCGAATGAAAGAATATTTTGAGTCGACTTTCACCAAAGGAATTCTTTTGAGAGGAAAGAATAAAGAGCAAATTCTCGTTCCTGGCTTTAGTTCGGAAAGGAGTTTTCTTTCTAACATTTTAAGGCTTGGCGGCCAGAGGTAAAGCATAACAATATCTGCTTTTGAAAGATTCTCTTTGAAGAAATTTCCCTGATAAACTTTTGCTTTATTCTCCAATTTAAGTTTTTGAATTTTACGGTTGGACAGCCAAACTAAAACAGGATTGATTTCAATGCCGATTGCTTTCACTCCGTATTTTTGCGCCGCCTCAATAACAATCCTACCATCACCAGAGCCAAGGTCATTGTGTGCAGTTTCACCCCATTGTTAGTTTTTACAATAAAAGGAATTCCCTCCCCCTCCTTAATCCTCCCCCTCCCAAAGGGAGGGGGAGGATATAGGTGGAGGAGGGGGAGGAGAAGGGGGTCTTCCAAATTCAAATCTTATGAAACTGCGAAAATTTCTATTTTATTTTTTTGTTGTTTTTATTTGTTTTCTGCTGTTTTTTGTTTGGCAGGGAATTTACTTGCCCCCACACTTATCTATAAGTAGTGGGGGCTCGCCAAAGAACATTACTGGTTCGCAAAATGAATTTTTTTCAATAGAAAAAGGAGAGGGACTGCTTGAAATTGCTGAGAATTTAGAAAGCCAGGGCATAATTAAGAATAAAATTTTTTTTATAATATATGTAGCGCTAAAAAACCAGGCAAGGTCGCTTCAGGCAGGGAAATATCTGCTTTCTTCAGAAATGTCAATTAAACAGATTGCCGAAAAATTTATTTCAGGAGACACTATTAAAATAAAAATAACAATTCCAGAGGGATTTAGATTAAAACAAATAGATACCCTTTTGGCTCAAAATGCAATCCAAAGCGAGCTGGCTTTACTAAGTGTGGACAAATTTAAAAATAAGTTTAATTTTTTGAAGGATGCGCCTAATAATGCTGGTTTAGAGGGCTTTCTGTTTCCTGACACATATTATTTTTCTACTCAAGAAAGCTCTGAACATATAGCTGAAATTTTTTTACGCAATTTTGACAAAAAATTAACTCCAGAGCTTCGCAAAGAAATAAAAAACCAAAATAAAACAATCTTTGAAATAATAACAATGGCTTCGCTTTTGGAGAAAGAAGTAAAAACCTATAAAGACAAACAGATTGTTGCTGGGATTTTATGGAAGCGGGCAGAAAATAATATACCTTTACAGGTTGATGCTACTATTACTTATCTTACTGGCAAGAAAACAACAAAAATTTCTAAACAAGAAACACAAATTGATTCGCCATATAACACTTATAAATATAAGGGTTTGCCTATTGGGCCTATTTGCAATCCTGGGCTTGACAGTATAAAAGCGGCAATTTATCCTAAAGATAGCGAGTATTGGTATTATTTATCCACAGAAACACAAGGAACCATTTTTAGTAAGACACTAGAGCAGCATAATAAGGCCAAAGCACGTTATTTACATAAGACGCTTAAATAAAAATACCCCCTCCTTATAACCCCCACAAGTTTTCTGAGAAAAGTGGTGGAGTAAGGGGGGTGGGAAAATAATAATGAATAAAAACTTGCTAATTTTAGGCACGGTTGTTATACTAACTATAGTCGGAGTTTTGGGTTATAAAAATTTAATTAAAGAGAAGAAACCCTCTTTTCCGACTTCTTCTCTTGAAATCTCTATGTCAGAACAAAGTTTGCAAAATAAAAAAGTAGCAATGATTATTGCTTTTAGGGACTTTCGGGACCCAGAATACTTTGTGCCAAAGCAAATCTTGGAAAATGCTGGAGCTGAAATTAAAACTGTAAGCACCCAACAAGGCGTTGCCATTGGAGCTGACGGCGGAGAGGCGCCCGTTGACATCCTGCTTGAAGACCTAAACCCTGCAGAATTTGATGCTGTGGTTTTTATCGGAGGACCGGGCTGTCTGAAATATCTGGACAATGCGACCTCTTATAAGATAGCACAAGAAACCATAGCGCAAAATAAGGTTTTGGCTTCAATTTGTATTTCGCCAGTGATTTTAGCCAAGGCAGGAGTTTTAAAAGACAAAAAAGCCACTGTATGGTCAAGTATAATGGACAAAAGTCCTGTAAGAATCTTACAAGAATACGGAGCGATTTATCAGGATAAACCAGTTGTGACTGATGGAAAAATCATCACTGGAAATGGCCCCTCATCTGCTGAAGAATTCGGAAAAGCTATTGTCAACTCTATAATTTGACATCATTCATTAACAAGTATATGAGAATAGTTAAATGTGATTTATGCAAAAAGAAGATTAAAGGGGAGCCGATAACTGCAGGGATTGGATTTTTCCCAAAGGTTGAATTATGTGAAAAATGTGGCTATCCAATTCTAAAATTCTTAAAAAAATATAAGTTTATAAAATCAGAAAAAATTACCTTGACAGGAAAATAAAAAAGATTATACTAAAATTAAAATAATAAACAGCCGTAGACAATAGGCAATTTGTAAGTCCTATTTAGGCATAATTATCAATAAATTATTGGTTATTATTGATGGCCAATTCCTATGTCTGCGGCAAGCGCAGATTTTTTATATGGCTTTGACAAAAGAGCAAAAACAAAAAAATGTTAATGACTTAAAAGAAAAAATCGCTAAGCAAAAAAGCATTGTTTTTGTGAATTTTACAGGTCTGGGGGTAGCAGAAATGACTAATTTGAGAAAGGAAATGAAAGCAGAGGACTGCGAATTTAAGGTGGCTAAAAAAACTCTGACTTATTTAGCTTTGAAGGACCTGGACAAAGAAATCGCTGAAAAAGTAAAACAACTGCAAGGAGAGATAGCTTTAGGATTTGGCTATAAAGATGAAATTTCACCTTTTAAAATTTTAGGCAGGTTTTCAAAACAAAGTGAAAACCTAAAAATTTTAGGAGGCATATTAGAAAACAAATTCATTGAACAGGAACAGGCAATTGCTTTATCTAAATTACCTTCTAAGCAAGAACTTTTGGCAAAAATGATAGCAAGCATAAACGCTCCTGTGTCAGGACTTGTTAATGTACTACAGGGAAATATTAGAAACCTAATTTATGTATTAAATGCAATAAAAAGTCGAGCTTAAATTATCAGTCAATAATTAAATAATTAACAAAACTATGGCAGAAGAAAAAACTTCACAAGAAGAACCCAAAACAGAAGAAAAAGAAAAACAGGAGTCAAAAGAATCTGCTGAGGCAAAAGCTGGCGTAGATGAAAAAAAACCAGCAGACAAAGAGGAAGGTGCAGAAAAATCCTCCTCTGTTGAAACTACAGAAGGCGAAGAGAAGACCTCAAAAGAGGAACCTAAAAAGGAAAAAGTTGAGGAAGAACCAAAGGAAGAAGAAAAGGAAATAGAGGTGCCGGAAAAGTTTAAGAAATTAGTACAAGAAATAGAACAGCTATCTGTTTTAGATTTGGCAGAACTGGTAAAAATTTTAGAAAAGAAGTTCGGCGTTTCAGCCACAGCGCCAGTAGCAGTTTCTGCTGGAACTGCAGGTGGAGCAGGCGCTCAAACAGCTGAAGCTGGACAAGAAGAGAAAAGCGTATTTACAGTTGTCTTGAAAGCAGTAGGAGACAAAAAAATTGAAGTAATTAAAGCGGTTCGGGACATTTCTGGAAAAGGATTAAAAGAAGCAAAGGACTTAGTTGATGCTGCCGGGTCTGAACCTCAGACAATTAAAGAAAATGTTAAGAAAGAAGAAGCAGAAGAAATGAAAAAGAAACTCACAGAAGCCGGGGCTACAGTAGAGTTGAAATAGGGGATTGGGGTTATGAATTAATATTATTAAAAAAGGTTCAATTTCCGACAATCACGGAAGATTGAACCTTTTTTGTTATAAAATATTCATAAATTACAAATTTTTGCCAATGCAAAAAGGGTAGGGTAGGACAAAGGTATTGACAAAATCTATGTCCATGCTATAATGCACTTGTACTTTTCTAATTTTTCCTACCTTGACCCAGCCACGGACCGGCCACGCCCGGCTATGATTTAAAAGAGAACTGCGAAGCTATGTCCGAACACCAAGTTGGTGATGTTTGACTAATGACTTCGGTCATTTAGCCAAACATCTTTTCCTCCCCAGCTTTGGTGTTCGGACATAGCTTCACGGTTTTTGTTTCTTTGCACATCCGAATTTTAGTGTAGGGACTTGACAAGGTTTTATGATTAGCATAATATAAAACTAATTATTCTTAATTGTAAAAAAGAACAAATTTAGATTAGAAAAAAATAGAGGAGGACTATTTTTCCCATATTTAGATGTCAACAAAAAAATCTGAAAACAAAATAAGCCCTTTTTTGACGCGGGCTTTTTGTTTTGTCTAAAAAATTTATTAGAGTTCAGACATTAGTTCTTAATAAACTAAATTAAGGATTAATGCCTGAACTCTGCGGAGAGTTCAAGAGAGGAAAAATTCGCCCGGTGAAATTCCTAAGACAAAATTGTTTCACCGGAAAAAAGGTCGAAAGAATAAATAAAGGTCAAAAAATTAAAAATTAATAATTATTAAAAAATAGTTAAATGGCAAAACCATTTAACAGGGGAAATTTATCCTGTTAAATTTTGGCCAAGCCATTTAACAAGTCAAAATGAACAAAAATATATTGGTTAGTTTGGCAATTATTGGCGCTGTTGCCGCAATTGCAATCGGCGGAACTGTCGCTTACTTCAGCGACACCGAGACAAGCACCGGAAATACAATTTCTGCTGGCGTGGTAGATATTGTAGTTAATGAACAAAATCCAT
>CAYNVZ010000044.1:0-4551 GCA_964400775.1 uncultured Candidatus Saccharibacteria bacterium
GTTCGAGTCCTGCATCGTCCACATAAAAACTTTAAGTGTTGAAAATACTTACAAGTTTTTATTTGGGCAGATGTATGGCGAGAACCTGCCTCCCGAATCCCCACCACCCCCCACCACTTTTCTAGAAAAGTGGTGGGGGGTGGTGGGGGATGCCTTCGGGCAACTCTTCGAGTCCTGCATCGTCCACATAAAAACTTTAAGTGCTGAGCTTGAGCACAAACGCCGCGGTAGCTCATGTAGTAGAGCGCAGCTCTGAAAAAGCTGAGGTAGCCAGTGCAAGTCTGGCCCGCGGCACTTTAGAGTCCTTGGCTTCTCGGTGTGAATAGAGAAATAGGAAAATCTCAGAACGCGAAAAACAGCAGTCAATGAGAAAGAGGAATTAAAAAGTGGCATCGAGAAAAAAGAAAAATTGGAAGAAAAGTTTACACTGAGGAGCGAAGCGGTAAAGCGGGAGTAGTTCAATGGTAGAACGCCTCGTTGCCAACGAGAAGGTTGCGGGTTCAATTCCCGTCTCCCGCTCTAGTATTTGACCTTCTGGAATTTTATTTGTCTTTTTTTCTGGACGGCGTCTTGCGCCGTCCATTGGTTTTTTTGCCGAGCTTTCCTTAGTTGGGGATAATTGATTAGCATTCTTTTTAAATTATGCTAAAATATAAAAAGTGTGCTTTTGTTGTTTAGATTTGTGGCTTTAAATTATCAAATAAATTTTCAGCTAATTGTTTTTAATATCTATGGAGATTTTGGCTTTGCTCACTTTTAGATAAACTATGAGTTTCAAAAAATTTCTTAATCAGTTCAACATCCTGGCTCAATGTAAAAAATATGACATTCCCTTATGGCAGTGCCCTCAATTACTTTTCTTAGTAATGGGAATAATAATTATTGTGTCAAATGTTTCTATTTATGCCCTGGGTACACATTACATTAACGATCCGGAAATTGTAGCTTTAGTTGTTCTTTTATTGACAGCAGTTTTGTTTATTATTGCCTTTATAATTACTCAGAGCTTTGAAAAATTAGCCGAGGTTTCTCGGATGAAAACAGAATTTATCAACATTGTTTCTCATCAACTGCGTGGTCCTGTTACCAATCTAAAATGGAGCATTGAGCTTCTAATGTCAGGCAGAGTAGACGGCATTAAGGAAAAACATAGCGAGTATTTCAGAATTTTAAAAGAAAATAGTGACAGAATGCAAGAATTGGTTAATGATTTATTAATTATTTCTCGGTTGGAGCAAGGCCGGCTTCCAATTAATAAACAAAAATTTCTGTTAGATGATTTAATAAATAAGACCATTTCTGAGTTTAGTTCTTTTATTAAAGCATCTAATACAAGTGTTAGTTTTAAAAAAGCAAAAAAATCATTCCCAGTTTATACTGATCCTTATCAGCTGAGAATAGTTATTGAAAATCTTCTAGAAAATGCTATTCGTTATGGCGCCCGAAAGGGAAAAATTGATATTTATCTGGGTTTTAAAAACAAAGACATTTATTTTGAAATTAAGGATAATGGAATTGGCATTCCTAAAGAGGACCAAAAATATATTTTTCAAAAGTTCTTCCGCTCAAAAAATGTGCTTAAATATCAGACCAGAGGAAGCGGATTGGGTTTGTTTATTACTAAATCAATTATAAAACGATTAGGAGGTAAAATAGGATTTACATCCAAAGAAGGTCAAGGAACAACTTTTTGGTTTACTCTTCCTATAACTCATTAATAACACAAATTTGAGCACAAACTTCACAATGTTTTGCGTAATTCGTGTTCAAATTTGTGAAAAATTGCGGTATGTCAAAAAAAATACTGTTTATTGAAGACGAGTCAGCTTTACAAAAGACATTTGGAAAAATTCTGGGAGAAGAAAACTACGAAGTAATTAGCGCTCTGGATGGAGAAACTGGTTTAAGATTAGCTCGAACGCAAAGACCAGATTTGATCCTACTTGATCTTGTTCTACCAAAGCTCAGCGGATTTGAGGTTTTAGAGGCACTGAAAAATGACCAGTCAACCAAGGATATTCCAGTTATTATTTTGACCAATTTAGAGACGCCAGAGGATGTAAACAAAGCAATTGAGGCAGGTGCAGATACTTATTTAGTGAAAGCAAACTATAAGTTAGAAGAGATAGTAGAAAAGGTGAAAAAGGCGCTGGGAGAATAGCAGATTTCAAATTCCAGTTTTAAAAGCAATAGCTCTAGAACGGTTTTCTATGCTGGTCAAATTAGTGTCAGTTACCAAGAAGGTTATAAATAAGGCCATTGGTTTTGGAATTTGGTTTTTAAGACTTAATACTTCTTTTATAAAGCAAGGTTATGAGAGTTGAGCCACAACAACTTAAGGCATTTTTATTGGATGCTAACCTAGTTACCGAGTCACAATTTGAGAGCGCTCAAAAATATGCCCAGAAAACAGGTCAATGGGTAGGTGATGTTTTGGTATCCAGAGGATTAATTAAACAAGAAGAGTTGATTAGATTAGAGGCCTATATTTTAGGAATTCCCTTTGTTAATTTAGAAAAAGAGACCATTCCTCCAGAGATTTTAAAAATTATTCCAGAACCTATTGCCCGTTCGCATAATATAGTTGCTTTTAGAAAAAAGGGTAGAGAATTAGAGGTAGCTATGCTTGACCCTAATGATTTGCTGACCATTGAATTTATTAAGAAAAAGGCAAATCTAAAGATATTGCCCCGGCTTACCACACCCCAGAGCATTAAGCATGTTCTTAAACAATATCAAAAGACCTTGGAGGTTGAATTCGGCGAGATTATTAAAAAAAGTGCGGGAGAAATAAAGACAATTAAAGAGGAGGAAAAGGTAGAGGAAAAAGAGGAGCTAGAAAAGGCAGCAAAGGAACTGCCTATTATCAAGATTGTGGATACCCTTTTAAAGCATGCTATACTTCAGCGGGCTTCTGATGTTCATATTGAACCTATGGAAAAGGAGGTTTTGGTCCGTTACAGGATTGATGGAATTTTACACGATGTAATGACTCTACCTGTTCAGGTAAGCTCAGGAATTGTAGCCAGGATAAAGGTTTTATCTAAATTAAAATTAGACGAACATCGGCTTCCTCAAGATGGCCGGTTTAAAATTGAGACAGAGGACTATAAATACTCAGTTCGTGTTTCAATCCTTCCGGTGTTTAACGGAGAAAAAATCGTAATGCGGCTTTTACCTGAATCAGCCAAGGCGTTTACCTTAGAAGAATTGGGGTTTCGCGGTGAGGCACTAGAAAGGGTTCAGCATAGTTTGAGAAGGCCAGTGGGGATGATTTTAGTTACAGGTCCTACAGGTTCAGGAAAAACTACTACCCTTTATGCTATGATGGAGATTTTAAATACTCCACAGGTAAATATCTCTACTATTGAAGATCCTATTGAATACCGAATGCCTCGGATAAATCAGACCCAGGTTAACCCCAAAATTGGCCTGACCTTTGCTGCTGGGCTTCGTTCCTTGGTCCGGCAAGACCCTGATATTATTATGGTGGGAGAAATCAGAGACAATGAGACAGCAAGTTTAGCCGTTAACGCCGCTTTAACAGGTCATTTGGTGTTATCCACACTTCATACAAATAGCGCTGCCGGAGCTGTTTCCCGTTTAATAGATATGAAGGTAGAGCCCTTTCTAATATCTTCTACCCTAAATGTTATTATAGCCCAAAGATTGGTGCGCCGACTTTGCGCTAATAAAGAAAAATACTTTTTAAAAAAGCCAGAATTAAAAGACCTGCAAAATTATTGCGATCTGGATAGGATTTTAAAGATTTTAAAGAAGGAAAAGATAGTTAAAGCCAGGCAAGGGTGGCATAATATTCCCTTTTATAGACCTAAGGCCTCAAAAGAGTGTCCCGAGGGTTATCAGGGTAGGTGCGGTATTTATGAGGTTTTAGAGGTTACAGAAACAATAAAAGAATTAATAATGAAGCGAGCAAGCTCTGATGAAATTCAAAAGCAGGCCCAACAAGAGGGTATGCTTACTATGGTTGAGGATGGGTTTATAAAAGCAGCTCAGGGTATAACCAGCATTGAAGAAGTCCTTAGGGTGATAGCCGAGTAGAATTTCTAAATCCAAGATTAGAATTTTCAATTTTCATTTACCCTGTGAAATAAAAATCTTTGATTTTTAATTCCGATAAATCGGAATTATTTCACAGGGTGAAATTTTCAATGAATTAATTTTCAATGTTTAAAAATTAGAAATTAGAAATTTAATAGAAATTAGAAATTAAAAATTAGAAATTGATTTAATGCCACTGTATTCTTACACAGCAAAATCTTTTAAAGGCGAGATGAAATCCGGAGTAATGGAAGCGCCAGATAAGCGCAGTTTAGCCGTGATTCTTCGTAGGCAGGGTTATGTTTTGATTTCTGCTGAACCAGAAGGGAGGAGTGTAAAAAAAGGGTGGAGCATTGACATATTGGGATTTATAAGAGGGGTACCCTTGAAAGAAAAGATGTTTTTTACCAGAAACCTGCAGGTAATGATTGGGGCAGGAATTCCACTACCTAAGGCAATAGATACTTTAATTTATCAAACCAAAAGTAA
>CAYNVZ010000045.1:0-4419 GCA_964400775.1 uncultured Candidatus Saccharibacteria bacterium
TACGGTGGATCCAGAGAAAAGTTTGGCAAAGAGGTAAAGCGCAGAATTATGTTAGGCACTTATACCTTGTCAGCTGGTTATTATGAGGCGTATTATTTAAGGGCGCAAAAAGTAAGAACATTGATTAAGCAGGATTTTAATAAAGCATTTCAAAAGGTGGATGTTATTCTAACGCCCACATCTCCTACAGTTGCTTTTAAACTGGGAGAGAAGGTTACCGACCCTTTAACTATGTATCTTTCTGATATTTTTACTATTTCCGTTAATTTAGCTGGACTTCCGGCTTTATCCTTGCCATGCGGAAAAGCCCAAGGTCTGCCCGTAGGACTTCAACTCATTGGAAATTTTTTTGAAGAAGACAAAATTTTAGAAATTGGTCGGTTATTTGAACAAATATGACATTAATTCCCTCTGAAATAAAAATACTCGGCGAATCTATTTTGTCTAATCCCGAGGTATCTGACACTATTTCTTTTATCCTTTCTCCAGAGCTTCAAGAAAAACTTTTTCTATTAAAAATTATTTCTTTTTTTGTTTGTTTTTTTCTACTTATTTTTATTGTTTACCTTCTCAAAAACTCTAGTTATAGAAATTGGCACTATGGAGATGATATGAAAGAGTTTTTGAGCTTTAAACCTGATGGCTTTAAGCTAATCAAGGAATATTGTGTTTCTTATTGGAGAAACCTTATAAAGAAATTAGAAAGTGGTTCAGAGTCAGAGTATAAAGTAGCTGTGGTTTATGCAGATTATTTGTTAGATTATGTTTTAAAAGAAAAGGGTTATGAGGGCAAGAGTTTAGATGAGAGATTAAGACAGATAGCTCCGGCAGAAATTTCTAACCTGGATGCACTTTGGGATGCTCACAGGACTTGTGATAAAATTTTTCATGAACCTCTTTATAAATTGGATTTAACTGAAACTAAAAAAATTTTAGCGGTTTATAAGAAGGCATTTCAGGATTTAGGTGTTTTTTAACTTGATTTTATCAAAGCTTTAAGATATAATTATAATACCATTACAGCGGGGTGGAGAAGTAGTATCTCGCGGGTCTCATAAGCCCGAGGCGCAGGTGCAATTCCTGCCCCCGCAACATTTTGGCGGTGTAGCTCAGTGGTTAGAGCAGAGGCATCATAAGCCTTGTTGTCGGGGGTTCAAATCCCTCCACCGCTACTTGGACCCGTAGTGTAGCGGTTTAACACGCTTCCCTGTCACGGAAGAGATCGCCGGTTCAAATCCGGTCGGGTCCGCTTTCGCTAGCATTAAAGTTAGATCATTTACATTTATTGTGATGAAAAATGTGAAAAGAAAGCAATGAGAGGAGGGTAAAATGGAAACAATAAACAGAAAAAGGGTAATCATAAAAGCAGGTTCTGAAGAAAAGGGAGAAGTATTAGGCGATATCTTTAAGAAGATATTCAGTATAGCAGGGAAAAGCGATGCATTTGAAGTAAAGACCCTAGATTCGACTGCAACTGTTTGTGTTGAATGTGATGAAAAGCGTTATGGTGAACTAAAAAATTTAATAGAGGCAATAGAAGAATTTGTATTCCCTTCTTCTATTGTAGTAAGACCAATTAAAAATAGTTATTTGGATAGTTCTTTTTTTAAATAATGACTGATATAAATATCAGTCATTTATTTTTTGTCCAATTATTTTTCCTTTCAGGCCCCAAGCCAAAGCATCAGTTATTTTTACTTTTACAAATTCTCCTATAAGCTTGTTTTTACCTTTGAATTTCACAGTTTTATAGTGCGGTGATTTTCCTATTAGATATTCTTGGTGTTGTTTTTCAACCAGCACCTTAACTGTTTTACCAATATATTTTCTATTTTTTTCTAAAGCAGTTTGCCTTAAAATATCAGTTAAAATTTTTTCTCTTTTCTTTTTTTCTTGCGAAGAGATATTGTCTTTTAATTTAAAAGCTGATGTGCCTGGCCGGCGAGAATAACAGGATATATAAGCCATATCAAATTTTATCTCTTTAAAGAGTTTTGCAGTATTTTCAAACTGCTTTTTTGTTTCTCCAGGAAAACCTACGATAATGTCAGTGGAAAGAGCGATTTCTTTTTCTAAACCCTTTCGGTATTTTTTAAAAGCCCGACGGATTTTTTTAATAAGGTTTTTATACTCTTTTACGGTATAGCCCCGACCCATTCTTTTTAAAATTTCATCATCTCCGGATTGGACTGGTAGGTTCAAGTATGGGCAGACCTTTTTGCATTTAGCCATTGTTTCAATCAACTGGCCAGAAAAATCCCTGGGATGAGGGCTGGTAAATCTAATCCAAAAATTACCAGGTATACTTTGAACCATTTTTAAAAGTTCAGCAAAATTAATAGTTTTGGTTTTTGGATTTTGAGATTTGGATTCTGAAATTTGGATTGTAAATTTATAACTATTGACATTTTGCCCTAATAGCCAAATCTCTTTATAACCCTTTTTAACCAAGGTTTTTATTTCATCTAAAATTTCTTCTGTTGGTCTTGAGATTTCTCTTCCGCGGGTGTAGGGCACCACGCAGTAGGAGCAAAATTTATTGCATCCGGTCATAATAGGTACATAGGCGGAGAACTTTGTGGTATATTTTGGTTTAATTGTTAGATAAGAGTTAATACCGCTTAGATGAGGTCTTGAGCTGGTTTTTAATAATTTTGGCCAGATTGGTAAATCTCTAATATCAAGAATCAGGTCAAATTGCTGAGCTAGTTTTTTTCTGTCTTGACTTAACACACAGCCAGTTAATATAGTTTTTAGTTTGCGATTTTTAGTTTTTAATTCCTTAAGTTTTGGAACAAGACCATAAACCCGATTCACTGCTGACTGCCTGACCGAACACATATTTACCGCTATTAAATCAGCTCCTTCAATTTGAGGAGCTTTTTTATATTTCGCTTTTTCCAAAACAGAAGCAATTCTTTCAGAATCAGAGATATTCATTTGACAGCCAAATGTAATAATCCAGTATTTTTTCATTTTACTTTTTTTCAGTAATTTCTTTTTTGATTTGTTCCAAAAATTTTTCAGTTTTCATTTCACCGATATCTCCTCTTTTTCTCTGCCGGATTCTTATTGTTTTATTTTTCATTTCTTTATCCCCAACTACTAAAAGATAAGGGATTTTTTGTAGCTCGCCTTGTCGGATTTTTTTAGAAACAGTTTCTTTCTGGTCTTTTATTTCAACCCTAATCCCTAAGGATTGGAGCTTTTTGCCTACTTCTTGGGCATATTTTTGATGCCGGCTTGCAATTGGAATAATCCAGGTTTGGACAGGAGAAAGCCACAGAGGGAAAGCACCAGCATAGTGTTCTAGCAGTACACCGATAAACCTTTCCAGAGAGCCCAATAAAGCGCGGTGAATCATAATAGGTTGTTGTTTTTTACCTTTTTCGTCAATATAGGTAATGTTAAATCTTTGCGGTAGGTTGAAATCAATCTGAAAAGTAGAACATTGCCAGAATCTTCCTAACGAATCCTTTATTTTTATGTCTATTTTTGGTCCATAAAAAACGCCTCCTTCTGGATCAACCTGATATTTTAATTTTAATTTATTCAAAGCAAATTTTAAAGAATTGGTAGCTTTTTGCCAATTTTTTAAGCTTCCTACATATTTTTCAGGCCGAGTACTTAGATAAATCTCAAAATCCTTAAATCCGAATGTTTTAAGGATTTTTAAACCATATCTTAAAATTTTCAACAACTCTTGGCTTAATTGTGCTTTGGTGCAAAAAATATGAGCGTCATCTTGGGTAAAGCCGCGGACGCGGGTTAAACCATGAAGAACCCCTGATTTTTCGTACCGATATACAGTGCCCATTTCTGCATATTTTATTGGTAAGTCCTTATAGCTTCTGATTTTTGAGTTATATGCCTTAATATGGAAGGGACAGTTCATTGGCTTTATCAAATATTTTTCTTTGTCAATTTCAATAGGAGAATACATATTTTCTTTATAAAAATTCCAATGACCAGATGTTTTCCATAAATTTAGGTTGCCAATATGCGGACTCCAAAGCCATTTATAACCTTGATTGGTTAGTTCTTTGTATAAATAATCTTCAATTATATGGCGCAGTGTTGCTCCTTTGGGAAGCCAAATGGGAAGGCCCGCTCCCACTTCTTCATCAAACAAAAACAACTCTAACTTTTGACCTAGAATACGGTGGTCTCTTTTTTCAGCTTCTTCTTGTTGATGCAAGTAATTATCCAATTCTTTTTTGGTGCTAAAGGCAATACCGTAAATTCGTTGGAGCATTGGATTTTGTTCCTTTCCTTTCCAATAAGCGCCAGCTATTTTGCATAACTTAAAGGCATTAGGATTGATTTCTTTTGTTGACCTGATATGAGGACCCTTGCATAGGTCTGTAAACCCCCACACTAATTTATTAGTGGTGGGGGTAAATTTACCGCTTTCATAAA
>CAYNVZ010000046.1:0-4342 GCA_964400775.1 uncultured Candidatus Saccharibacteria bacterium
CTCCAACAATTATTAATACATATGAATCATCCATAAGATCCATCATTTAAATTAAAATATCCACTTTCTTTTATTCTAAAAGAGTACCTACATATAGAAGTATTTTCTTTTCAAAAGGTATATCACTCTGCCAGACGCGCAGGCGCTTCTACTAAACTGGCTCAAAAAATTGCTAAAAGAATTGAAAAACAAGTATATCCTGGGATTAAAACCTCAGATATTTTTAAAAAAGTACAAGAATTACTTAAACAAGAAAATCCAAAGTCCGCTTTGAAATTTAATCTAAAAAAAGCTATACAAAAACTTGGCCCCACTGGTTTTCCATTTGAAAAATTTATAGGCGAAATTTTTCAAAAATTAGGATATACAGTAAAAATTAATCAATTTCTGCCAGGCAAGTGTATTCGGGACTACGAAATAGATTTTATAGCCCAAAAAGATAACTTGTTATATATAGGAGAATGCAAATATCGCAACTTGCCAGGAGAAAGAGTGCATTCCAAAGACGCCTTGGCTAACTTTGCCAGATTTCTAGATATTTTAAATAGCTCCTATTTTAACTCAAAGCAATATAAAAATTTCAAAATAAAAACAATCCTAGTTACCAATACAAAATTTACCAAAAGAACAATAGATTATTCTTCTTGCGTAGGCGCTGAACTTCTGGGGTGGAGATACCCAAGAAATAGGGGATTAGAATATTTAATTGAAAGCCAAGGGCTTTACCCAATTACCATCTTATCCTGCTTAGACAAATATATGGCTGATTATTTTGTTTCTAAAAAAATAATGCTTGCCCAAGATATTTTAAAAATCAAACCAGAAAACCTGACCAGAAAATTAAAAATACCAAAAAGAAAAATTGACCTATTAATAAAAGAAGCCAGATACTTATTAGAATTAGAATAGAAAAATAAAATCAAAGGTCGAGTTTTAATTTAAAAAATTAACTCTGTGAAATACTGCTTTGCAGAAACTCTACTGAAAGCAGATTGTTTCACAGATTAAATTTATGGCTATAGTAAAAATAAAAGAAATTTTAGGCACCTCACCAAATAGCTTTGAGGAAGCACTGCAAAATGCGGTTTCTTATGCCTGTAAAGAAAAACAAAATGTTACTGGGATTGATATATTAAAACAAACCGCCACTGTCAAGGAGGGAAAAATTACAGAATATAAGGTAAATGTAAAGATAGCTTATCTATGGGAAAAGAAAGGAGAAGAATAAAAGATTAAAATCAAAAAACGCCTCGCTAAAGAGGCGGTTTTTTGTTATTATAAACTGTAAGAAACCCAAACGTTGTTTACACTTTTTTGCCAAGATCTCTTAAAAACTCAGAAAGCAGTTCCCAAGGAGTATCCGCAGAGAAGCGGGCATGGTTCGAGCGAGCGAAGCGAGCGAGAGAGCGAAGCGAGGACTAAGCGAGCGAGCACGCTGGGCGAGCGAGCGACTCCTTGGGGACTGCTTTCTGAGTATAGGTGAATATAGTAAATATATTGTAAACAACGCGTTTAATTCCTACATATAAACTTAATGCAAAAATTATATAAAATAATTTTAATATGGGTTGCTTTTATTGCCATTGGACTTGGAGGATATAAGTTCTATCAGTTAACTCAAGAGCTTCAGATAGTCAAGCAGGAAAAAGCTAAAAGCGAAAAAATTGCTCAACAAAAAATAACAGCGCTTAAAGAAAAATTAGCAGACAAGGCAATGCAAAATGCCTTTCTGAAAAAAGAAAAACCAAGTCCTGCAGAAATAGCTAAAAGATACAACAAGGAATATATTGTCAGAAAAAAGGTTTTGCAACTTTCAGATAACATCAAGGGGGTTTATATTACCAAACATATTGCTAATGCGGACTCGCAAGATTTATATGCCCAAAAGGTTTTAGAAGACATTAAAAAACTATTAAAGGAAACTGAGCTTAATGCTGTGGTAATAGATGTAAAAGAGGCAGATGGCTTTCAGCTGTCAGATTCATTAAAGCGTTTAATTGATGAGTTCCACAAAGATAACATATGGGTCATTGCCAGATTTGTGGCTTTTCGTGATTCAAGTTTAATTGAAGAAAAACCGCAACTCTATCTCAAAAAAGAAAATGGAGATCTCTGGCAGGATGAAAAAGGATATTTTTGGCTTGACCCTGCCAGCTCCCAGGTCCAAAAATATCTCCTTGATTTATGCTACAAAGTAATTGACTTTGGATTTGATGAAATTCAATTTGACTATGTCCGCTTCCCAGCTAAAGACAAGGGGGCGATTTACCCCATCTACAATAAAGAAAACAAAGAAAAACATAAAGTTATCAGGGAATTCTTTTTAAAAATACGAAATAACTTGAGGGCTTATAAGCCAGACATTGTTCTTTCTATTGACCTTTTTGGAGAAACAGCCACCCGTTTCGCGTCTCCGGAAATAGGCCAAGATTTGGCTGACACTGTTGATGTGTTTGACTATGTGTCTTTTATGCTTTATCCCAGCCATTTCTTTCAGGGATTTGAAATAGAAAAAGACACAAAACGACAACTCCCACATTTATTCTTTCCCTATGAAAGCGAAGACATTAACAAGGTAGCTTCTAATAACCCATATCCAATAATTTTAAGGTCAATTTTTTCTGCCTCTGATTATCTCTCTTTATGCTACTCTCAAAATTCCCAGAACCATTTACAACCGCAATGCCCGGGCAAGGGATTTTCTTTCTTATTCTGTCCTCAACCTAAAATTCGTCCTTGGCTACAGGGCTTTGATTTAAAATCTGACAGCTCAAGAGGAATTTTCTATGATGCTGAAAAGATAAAAGCACAAATTAAAGCAGCAGAAGATGGAGGCGCTTCCGGTTGGCTAATCTGGGACCCTTCAAATACTTATACAAGTACCAAACAGGCACTAAAAATTCATCCTGTTAAATAAAAGCTTTTGATTTTTAATTTACATAAAATAAAATATGGAAATCTATATAGACAAAAGCAAATTAAATGAAAGCTTATATTGGCTAATGAGGGATTGTGGATATATGCCCTTTCATGATAGTTATATAAGAGCATTGACTCCAAGCGGTTATCCCCGTTTTCATATTTATGTAAGCGAAACAGATGATAAATATGTTCTTAATCTGCATCTTGACCAAAAAAAACCAAGCTATGGTAAAGAAACAGCTCATAGCGGAGAATATGATAGTCCTATTGTAGAACAAGAGGCAAGAAGAATACAAAACCACATTGACCAGCTTTAACAATCTGCTTTAGAAAATTTGTTTTAATTTTAATTCCATCTGAATTTTTTAGCTCGTGCTGATTTTGTCAGACAAGCAAAAGACAAATCAACAGAAGCACAGCAAAATATAATCCAGCAAAATAAACCGCCATTGCTTAAAAACTCAAGGGACAAAGAGGTAGAAGCTTCGGAAATTTTAACAATTTCCGATTTTTGTTTTTAAAAATCCTCGCCAAGTAAGCACTTTTTTGTTAAAATAAAAGGAAAAAGAAAATTATTTGTTTATTTTGTTACCCAAACAGTTAGGTAATACAAATAAGTAATATGACTGAACTAAAAAAACTAAATCCAGAACAAGAACAAGCGGTCAAATGGAAAGAAGGACCATTGTTAATTATTGCTGGCGCTGGAACAGGAAAAACTACAGTGCTGACCCGTAGAATAGTTTGGCTTATACAACAGGGTAGGGCAAAACCCGAGGAAATTCTTGGGCTTACCTTCACTGAAAAAGCAGCAGAAGAAATGGAAAATAGAGTTAATCAGCTTTTACCCATTGGATACAGCGAACTCTGGATATCTACCTTTCATTCTTTTTGCGACAGAATCCTAAAAGAACACGGATTAGATATTGGCTTGCCTACTGATTTTAAGGTATTAGATGAGATACAGGCATGGCTTTTATTCCGACAGAATCTATCCCAGTTTAATTTGGATTACTACCGTCCTTTAGGCAATCCAACAAAATTTATACGGGCCTTATTAAATCACTTTTCCAGATGTAAGGATGAAGAAATCTATCCAGAAGATTATCTAAAATACAGCGACGATTTGCGGCTTACTATGGACGGTATAGCAACAGGTAGTAAATTTATAAAAAGTAAAGATAAAAAAGAGATTGCTGAAATTCAACAAGAAGCAGACAGAATAAAAGAAATTGCTGAGGCGTTTTCGCTTTATCAGAAACTTTTATTGGATAACAACGCCTTAGATTTTGGCGACCTTATTAATTATTGTTTAAAATTATTCAAGACCAGGCCTAAGATTTTAGAAAAATATAGAAAACAGTTTAAATATATCTTGGTTGATGAATTCCAAGATACTAACTGGTCCCAGTACGAATTA
>CAYNVZ010000047.1:0-4279 GCA_964400775.1 uncultured Candidatus Saccharibacteria bacterium
TAGAATTAAAAAGGGTTTACGCTAAATCAGAGTATGGCACAGTTATTGAGCTCAGTCTATGTCCTTCTTGCGGAGGTATTTGGTTTGATAAATGGGAACTTTATCCCTTAAGTAAAGAAGATGCTAAACGCATTGATGAATTAAGTTTAGAGAAATTGCGCCGTCGGACTCCGGTAAAGCAGAATGTTAAATTATGTCCCCGTTGCAAACAAAAACTGGAAGTTTTTAAAGACCCCAATTTACCCAAGGACCTTGAAATAGAAAGATGCTTAAAATGTGGTGGGTTATGGTTAAATAAGGGAGAGACAATAAGGTATAAAAGATACCAAGAAGAAAAAGCAAAGACAAACAAGAGAAGAGCGAAAACAGTAGAAGATAAGGAGTTTGAGAAAAAAATCAAAGGGCTTTTAGAGCTTCACAAAAGTCCAAATACGCTCGGCAAGGTGGCTAGATTTCTTTCTACGCCTCTTGATCCAAATACCCTTGAGGTTCTACCTCCTTATAACTCTAAAGAAAATTTAACCCCAGAAAAAGTGGCTTCTATAACAGCAGTTCTGCTTGATTTGATATTAAAATTAATTTTCCGTTCTATAAGATGAATGAGAAAATAAGGGTACATATTTTTGTAAAGGGAAGGGTGCAGGGCGTTTTCTTTCGTCAGAGCACCAAAGAGAAAGCGCAAGCACTTGGTGTTTTTGGCTGGGTAAAGAATCTGCCTGATGGAAGGGTTGAGGCAGTTTTTGAAGGAGAAAGGGAAAAAGTGGAAGAGCTTGTTGAATGGGCAAAAAAGGGTCCAATAATTGCCAATGTAGAAGATATTGAGATTAGACAAGAACAATATCAAGGAGAATTTAATAATTTTGAAATAAAATTTTAAATAAAAATGATAATAAAATTAAAGGATTTAAAAAAAATTAAATTAGAAAAACATAAAACATTGGTTTTGCCTTTTTTTGACAAAGAAAAAATAAGCAAGGAATTTGATAGATTTAAAGATATTTATTTATACTTGGAGCAGGGAGAATTTCGGTTGGCAGTTTCTGAAAAAGGAGAAAGCATTGTTTTCTTTAATGTTGGCCCAAAAGAAAAATACAATCAGAGAAAATTTATTCTTGGTATAAGAAAAATCATTAGATTTTTAAAGGACAATAAAATCAAACAGAGCTGTGTTGTTTTAGAAAAGATTATTCCGCAAGGGACTGACAGAGAAAATTTAATAAGACAAATATCTGAAAACTTTTATTTAGCTGATTATGAGTTTAATAAATATAAAGAAAAATCAAAAAAGCAGGAGTTTAAAATTAAATCAATTGAAATTTGTCTCAAAAGCGCGCGAACATATCAAAAAAATTTAAGACAAGGAGAGATAATTGGAAAAGCCCTAAATTTTACTCGGGATTTAGCTAATACTCCTGGTGGAGAGATGACGCCTCAAAAATTAGCAGAAATTACTTTAGATACATTTAAAAATTTTAAAAACATTGAAATAGAAGTTTTTGATGAAAAAAAATTAAAAGAATTAAAAATGGGCGGAATTTTAGGCGTTTCCCAAGGCAGTGCTGAAAAGCCCCGACTGATTATTTTGAAATATTTTGGCAAAGCGAAAAAACAAAGAGAGAGGGCTGACTTGGTTTTTGTAGGAAAAGGAGTAACTTTTGACAGCGGAGGTTTAAATATCAAGCCCAGTGAGCATATGCTGGAAATGCATTTGGATATGTCAGGAGCAGCAGCAGTTCTTGGCGCAATATTAGCTATTGCTAAAATTAAGCTTGGCTTAAACATTACAGGATTAATTCCAGCAGTAGAAAATATGCCTTCAGGCCAGTCCTATAGGCCGGGCGATGTGCTTAAAGCATATAACGGAAAAGCCATTGAGATTGTTAATACAGACGCAGAAGGAAGGGTTATTTTAGCTGATGCTTTGGCTTATGCTGTTAAAAATTTCAAACCAAAAATGATTGTGGATGTGGCTACCCTAACCGGAGCTGCGATGGTTGCTCTTGGACAGAGGGCAATTGCTCTGTTCACCAATAGACCAGAAAAAGAGGATTTTCTTCAACAGATTGGCGAAGAGTCGGGTGATTATGTCTGGCCCCTTCCTTTATGGGAAGAATATGAAGAAGAAATTAAGGGAACCTTTGGTGATGTTGCCAATGTGGGTAAGACAAAATATGGCGGAGCCATTACCGGAGCTATATTTTTAAAGAACTTTGTAGAAGATTGTCCTTGGGTTCATTTAGACATTGCTCCGACTATGGTCTCAATTGAAAATCAAGGATTAGCAAAAGGTGCTACCGGAACAGGGGTTAGATATTTAGTTAAACTGGCCAATGATTATCAAAAATTATAAAAATTTAGTTAGAAATGAATTAAGAGAAAAAGCGCTTGAGATTATTGAAGCAGGACTGGAAGCTGTTAAAACAGAAAAAATTATTAAACAAAGAGTAGAATTAAAAAAGGATTTGTTGATTGTCAAAGATTATAAAAACAAGATTCATAGTTTTAATTTAGATAAGTACAAAAAAATAGTTGTTATTGGTTTTGGAAAGGCATCTGCAAAAATGGCAAGAGAGATTGAAAGAATATTAGGCGCAAGGATTGATAGTGGTTTAATTATCAGTACACAGAAAGAAAAGCTGAAAAGAATAAAGAGTATAAAAGGAACCCATCCCTTGCCCTCTTTGAGAAATGTGAAGGCAACCAAAAAATTGATAAAGTTAATTGAAGACCTGGGTAAAGATGATTTGGTGATTTGCTTGATTTCTGGCGGGGGATCATCTTTGCTTTGCTGGCCAAATATAGGGTTTAAAAAATATATAAAAATCATTGAAAAGAATTATAAAGCTGGACTGAGAATTCAAAAATTCAATCAATTAAGAAAAAAATTATCAAAAGTAAAAGCGGGAAAATTAGTTGGATTTACTCAGGCAAAGATAATTTCTTTAATTTTTTCAGATGTAATTGGAGATGATTTAAAAGTTATTGCCTCAGGGCCTACAGTTTGTTCTAAAAAAACCCGCAGGGTGAAAAATATCTTAATTCTGAACAATAAAATCGCTCTTCAGGCAATGAAGCAAAAGGCATTGGATTTGGGTCTAAAGCCAGTTATTCTAACCAATGAATTAAAAGGAGAGGCAAGTAAAGCAGGCAGAGATATTATTAAAAAAATAAAAAAAATAAAAGGGGCTAATTGTTTTTTGTTTGCGGGCGAGACAACTGTTACAGTTAGAAAGAAAGGACGAGGCGGAAGGAATTTAGAATTTTGTTTGGGCGCTATTTATAAAATCTCTGAACTTAAAAAAGCGGTCTTGGTTTCTGTTAATACTGACGGATTAGACGGAATTACAAAATCAGCCGGCGCTGTTGTTGACCAAGATTCATTAAATCAAGCACTTTTACAAAATTTAGATGCTAAAGAATATCTGAAGAATAATGCCTCTTATTATTTTTTCAAAAAATTAGATGATTTGATACTTACAGGACCTACAGGAATAAACATTGCTGATATTGGAGTGGTTATAAAAAAGGCCTAGATCAGCTCTAGGCCCTTTTTAAAAAATTTTACCAAGTCATTCCTGATAAAACCAATATAAAGCGGCAACACCAAAGATTACTGTAAGCAATGGTAATAAAATCTGCGGTCCACTTATCCACCATTTGTAGGCCATATGCAAGTCCAACTCCCTTATTTGTCCTCTTAAGTCGTCAAGCGCGGTTTGATATTCCACGCTTTTGGGATCAAATTCCTTTACTTGGCGACACCGCTGTATTGAACGATTTAGAGCACGGCTTATTAACTGCATATCATTCTCTGGTGTTTTAAATATTATGGCTGCATGTCCTGTTGTGCCTTGCCATTTTTCCATACCGGTAAGACAGTGTTCTAGATATTCTTCCATGTCTTCTGGGTTTGAGGCAACTTGTGCCCTATATAGCCATGCAACTGTATCTTTCTCGCACTGCCAATTATAATAGATAACTGTCACTATTAAAGAGAAACAAACTATAGCTAATAGCAGTGCTATTCCTAGTTTTGCCATTTTACTTCACCTCCAATATATTTAAAAAGAGCTTTTATGTTTTGTTATATTATATATAATAGATTTTGTCAACAAATAAGGTGCATTTTTGACAATTGGCGAACTCCACGGGCTGATTCAATATAGAGATCTTGTTAAGGGCCAACCCTCTGCTTTTTAGTGTTAATCAGCTATCCACAGGGATAGCTTTTTTGATTGAGAGATTTAAGGTATAATATCACTAATGAAACATCTATTCA
>CAYNVZ010000048.1:0-4240 GCA_964400775.1 uncultured Candidatus Saccharibacteria bacterium
TGGATGATGCCCCTGAAGTTGCTCAAAGATTTGGGATTAATCAGATTCCTACGGTCGTTTTGTTCAAAAACGGAAAGCCAATTAGTGGATTTATTGGAGTAAGGCCGGAGCAGGTCATCAGAGAGATGATAGATAAGATGTTAGAAGATAGTGAGAAAAAAAGAGAAGATAAGGAGGAAGAAGTAAAGGAGGAAAAAAACAATCAAGAAGAAAAGAGAGAAGAAACAAAAAGCGAAGTGGAAGAGGGAGAGATTAAAGAGATAATCAAGTGGTATGAGGATTATGCTCAAAAGAATGGTTTTAGATTGAATCCTGATAGGGCAACAGTTGAAAGATTGATAAGGGGACTTTTGGCAAATGAGAAAAAATATGGAGCCAGATATTGTCCTTGTCGGAGGGTGACTGGGAATATAGAAGAGGACCGTCCGAAGATTTGCCCTTGCAGGTGGCACCGAGAAGAAATTGAAAAAGATGGTCATTGCCATTGCTGGCTGTTTTTCAGGAAAGATTATAATCCTTCATAATTTTCTAATGTTCTAATTAGATTTATTAAAAAGGGTCAATTGATTATTGGAAATTTTTTACAATGGCCTTTTTTATCTCTTTCATTTTCTCTTTAATCATTTATCTTACCTTGACCTTCGGCTCGGGGGACGTTTTTTATTGGAGTAGAGAAGAGATAATTTTAGGAGTTGTCTTATCTGTTATTACAGCATTGATAGCAGGAAAGATATTTGATTTGCTTAAAATAAAGGTAAGCCCAAGGTTTTTGAATCCTGTAAGATGGATTTTATTTTTGATTTATATTATTGGTCCCTTTCTTTTTGCCTTGATAAAAGCCAATTTAGAGGTGGCCTATAGGATTATCACTGGAAAAATTAAGCCGGGAATTGTAAAAATATCTCCAGGTCTGAAAACCGACCTTGGACTTACCCTCTTGGCAAATTCTATTACCCTCACTCCCGGAACCCTGGCAGTAGATATAGATAAAGAAAACAATCTTTATATTCATTGGCTTTATGTAAAAAGTAAGGAGCCAGAAATTGAACAAGTAGCCAGAAATTTTACAAAATGGATTAAGATGATTACCGAATAATTATACCCGGTAGTGAAAATTCAAACTTAATAATTTAAATATTTGAATTTCTACTACCGGGATACCCGGTAGTGAAAATTCAAAAGGTCGCAAAGCGACCAGAAAGAGCCGGGTATAAAAATATAATAAGAGAAATAATTTGAATTTCTACTACCGGGTATGTGGCAGATAGTTGGTCTAATTCTTTCAATACTTGTTTTCATTAGTTTAATAAGAATTTTTTTCGCTAAAACCATTTTTGATAAATTGGTTGTCTTGGATGTAATAAACACCCTAGTTATTACTCTTTTAATCACTCTTTCTATTGTCTGGAGAGAGGTCGTTTTGGCAGATGTGGCTCTTGTTTATGCCCTGCTTTCTTTTATAGGCGTTCTTTACTTTGCCGAATACGCTAAATCAATTCATTAGTTAAAAGATGTTTATGTTCTTGGTTTATTTATTTATCTCAATCAGTTTAATTTTTTTCAGTTTGAGTGTTTTGGGTCTTTTTAGGTTCCCTGATGTTTATACCAGGTTGCATTCCTCAGGTTTATCCAACACTTTTGGTCTTCTCTTTTTTGTCCTGTCGGTAGTACTTTACCTTTTTTCTCAGAAAACTAATCCTTCTTTAATAGCTCATATAATTATAATTCCATTAATTACTCTAATAATTGAACCTGGCCTTGTCCATACAATCTCAAGGTCGGCTCATAAGAACGGAATAAAGCCGAAAGAAGCAATAGTAGATAAGTTAAACAAGTTTTAAAATATGAGCTTTTTTAATCAGATTATTCAATATTTAATTCTAACCGGCATTGCTATTTCGGCAATTCTTGTGATAAAAAGCAAAGATTTATTTGCTTCGGTCATTTATCTTGCTGCAACAAGTTTAATGTTAGCAGTAGAGTTTTACATTCTTCAGGCACCTGATGTAGCCATTGCTGAAGCAGTGGTAGGCGCAGGAATGTCTACCGCTATTTATATAATTGCTATTCACAAGACCAATCGATTTGAGAGATAAGAATCTATGATTAGCAAAGATAAAAAATATAATTTTAAGAAAGCTAAACCTTCAGGCCAAAATTTTTGGTGTGGGGGTAAAATAATCAGCTTAATAGTTTTATTTACTTTTCTTGTCTTGATTGTTTTATTTATTCATCCCTTTGGAAGGCCTAGAGCAGTAAAAATGGATGACTATTTTATCAAAAACGCTCAACTCCAAACCGGAAGCAATAATGTGGTCTCCAGTATAGTTTTTGATTATCGGGGCTTAGATACATTAGGAGAATCAACTGTTCTTTTTACCGCTGTAATGGGGATTTATTTAATTTTGACGAAAAAGAAATATGAGCAAAATAGTTAAAATCGTCAGTTTAATAATTTTAAATCCAATAATTATATTTGGCTTATATATTATTTCTCATGGCCATTTAACTCCAGGAGGCGGATTTCAGGGAGGAGTGATAGTGGCCTCAGTTGCCATATTAATATTAGTTGTTTTTGGAAATGATATTAACCTATCCAAGAACCTGTTTTCACTATTTGAATCTCTAGGTCTTATATTTTTTATCATTTTAGCTTTTTTGGGCACTTTTAAAAACACATTTTTCTATAATTTTTTAGCCAATAAATTCTGGTTTTTGGGAAAAACAATCCATTTTGGAATAAATCAGGGTTTTCTCAATAGCGGTGGGGTTATTCCTTTGATGAATCTTGCCGTAGGAATAGAGGTCGCCTCGGCTTTATCACTTATTGCTGTATTAATAATGAGCAAGAAAAAGTATGATTAGTTTTATCTTTCTTGTTACAATTTTTCTAATTGTTATCGGAATCTCTGGGGCTATGTTTAAGAAGAACCTGATTAAGATAGTAATGTCTGTTAATATTATTGGCGCCGGAGTAAACCTGTTTTTGATAGCTTTGGGATATAGAAGCGGGGGAGTGGTGCCAATTTTTACCAATGCTCCAGGTCTGAATATGGTTTCTCCTACTCCCCAGGCACTGATTCTTACCAGCATTGTTATTAATCTGGCAATCACTGCCCTTTTGCTTTCTTTGGCGGTTTTAATCTATAAGGGGAATAAAGAAAAATAGATCATGATTCACCTCATTATTCTAATCATTGCCATTCCTCTGTTTTCTGCCTTTTTGCTACCTTTAATAGGCAAACTGAACGAAAAATTAATGAAATTTTGGGTAGGGCTGACCCTGCTTTTAACCAGTTTTCTTTCTATTTTTCTTTATAAACTAATTTTAGAAAAAGGGATTCTTGCCTATAGTGTTGGAGCAAAATTTCCCTCTTTAACTGCGCCCCAAGGATTTCCTGTAAGGATTATTTTAATAGGAGATGCCTTATCTGGATTTTTGGCTTTGTTTTTTCTTTTTATCGCCTTTTTGGCTTTTCTTTTTTCTTTAAAAATTTTGGGCGGCTATCATTTTCTTGACCCCGTTAGAGGCCAGAATACTTTGGCAAAAGCACAAAAGAAGCAAGCCCTGTTAGAGATTAGTAAATCTTTAACAAGGCAAATCTCTAACGGGGTGGATAAATTTTATACCCTTTATCTCTTGCTTTTGGTAGGAATTTTAGGTTTTCTATTTACAGCTGACCTTTTTACCCTTTTTGTCTTCTATGAGATAAATTCTATTGCTACTACTGGTTTAATTGCCTTTTTTAGAAATAAAGAATGCTTTAAATCGGCATTTCATTATTTAGTTGTTTTCGCGGTTGGTTCTCTGTTTTTGCTGTTTGGGGTAGGGCTTCTTTATAGCGAATACGGATTTTTGAATATGGCTATTATTGCTTCAAAGATTCACTTCTCTTTTTTAGACAAGGTTGCATTATCTTTTATTGCTTCCGGCTTATTGTTAAAGGCAGGTATTTTCCCTTTTTATTTCTGGAAACCGGAGGCATACAATGCATCTCCTGTTCCAGCAATCATTTTGTCTATCGTTTCTTCCCTTTCTGCTCTTTATGTTTTGTTCAGAATATCCTTTGATGTCTTTGGTTTAAATATTGTTTTTGGAGAAATTTTGGTTCTGTTTTCAGTCATTTCAATTTTTGCCGGAGTTTTTTTGGCGTTGAGAGAGAATAATCTTAAGAGAATTTTGGCTTATTTGGCTATTTCCGAATTGGGTTATGTGGTTTTGGGCGTTTCTTCAGGATTT
>CAYNVZ010000049.1:0-4132 GCA_964400775.1 uncultured Candidatus Saccharibacteria bacterium
ATTTTCTAATTCCTTTATTTGTTTTTATTGTCTGTTTCTTTCTTTGGTGGAAATACGGAAAAGACCCGTACATAAAAAAATCAATTATGCCTATGTACGAAGTGCCAGAGAATCTTACGCCATTAGAAATGGGAGTTTTGATGACAGGCAAGGAGGCAGTCAAGAAAGAATTTATCAGTGCTGAAATAATTAACTTGGCAGTAAAAGGACTGCTTAGTATCAAGGAAATAGAAAAGAAATTTTTGATATTTGAGTTCAAGGATTATTTGTTAATCAGAAATCATCAACCCGAAACAGAACATAGTTTAACATCAGCCCAAAAATTTATTTTAGAAAAAATTTTTGAAAGAAAAAATGAAATAAAACTCTCTTCATTAAAGAATAAGTTTTATAAAAATATAAAAATTATTCAGAAAAAGACCAGAGAGGCCTTGATTGAAAAGGAATTAATAACAAAAAAAGGAATTAATTTAAGTAAAAAATTAGTCACTTTGAGCTCTGGTTTGTTCTTTGTTTTATTATGCTCGTTTTATTTTCTTAAAAAATGGATTCCATTTTCTTGGAACGCTTTATTAGCTTTAGGCCTGTCTTCGGTAGTTATCTTTATTTTTAGTTGCATAATGCCTTCCCGCACATTAAAAGGAGCCGAAACCTTATGGAAAATTAAAGGATTCAAAATGTTTATGGAAACCGTTGACAAAGACAGGGCTAAATTTTATGAAAAAGAAAATATCTTTGAAAAACTTTTGCCCTATGCCATTGTTTTTGGAATTACTGATATCTGGATAAAAAGAATAAAACAAATTTATGGAGAGGAATATTTTGCTACCTATGCCCCTCGTTGGTATGTAGGTACTAGCAGATCCTTTGATGCTAAAAGTTTTTCTTCAAACCTTAATGCCTTGTCTTCAGCAATTGCCGCTAATGTAGGTTCTAGTAGTGGAGCAGGTGGAGCAGGCGGAGCTGGCGGTGGCGCCGGTGGAGGCGGAGGCGGAGGCTGGTAATTTAAAAAGCAATTAAAAGCCAAAATGAGAAAATTTTTAAAGAAAAATAAAATATCTTTAGCAATTATTATTAGTGTACTGGCTCTGGGAACAGCGATTTATTTTTGGCCCCGAAAAACCAAAACCCTTAAAATTTATAAAGAAACACCTACAAAAACCTGCGAAAATATACCAGAGCTACCAGACGGAGCTGTAAAATTGGTCACAAAAATTATTGATGGCGATACCTTCTTAATTGAAAACGGCTATTCTGTGCGAATTTTAGGAATTGATGCTGACGAAAAAGACCACCCCTGTTATGAACCAGCAAAAAATAGATTAGAAGAACTCATCTTAAATAAAAAGGTAAAACTGGAAAAGGGAAATAAAGATAAAGACCAGTATTGTCGTTATCTAAGATATGTTTTTTTAACTTCGTTGAAGAATAAAAACCTGGCCGGAAAAAGCAGTATGAATATTGGCTTAGAATTGGTAAAAGAGGGATTGGCAGTGGCTCGTTTTTCTCCTGAAGATGTAAAATACAAAAAAGAAATTACTGATGCTGAAAAAGAAGCCAGAGAAAAAGGAGTCGGTTGTAAATGGTCTGCTGTATCAGAATGGAAAAATTTAACTACAAAAAAACAAGGACTTGAGGTAATAGACGCCTGTTCAGCTAAAGAATATCTGGGTAAAAAGGTCATTGTTGAAGGCAGGGTTGTAGATACCTATCACGACTTAAAAAGTAATACTGTATTTTTAAATCTGGAAAAGCCATATCCTCATCAGTGTTTTACTGGTGTGATTTTTAGCTCCCATCTCTACAAGTTCGTTCAAAAACCTGAAGATTATTATTTAGGAAAAACAGTCAGAATTATGGGAATAGTAAAGGAATACAAGGGAAGAGCAGAAATCATTTTAGAGGATACTGATCAAATTGAAATAGGCAAATAATGATATTGTTGAAAAAAACCAACTCTGTTAAAATAGAACAAAGGTCGGAGAAATCCTTATTTATTAAAGATAGTTTTTATGAGTAAAAAAATAAAGATAAAGAAGATAAAAAAGTGGATAAAAAGCCATAAAGTTGCTTTTGTGGGAATTGTAATAGGAGCGGTGATAGTTGGCTTGATTCTTTTTGCTGTAATAGGGTCTTTTTTGGCAGGTAGAACTATGGTTTCAAGAAGAGCATATTATTATGGTTCAAGTAAATCTTTAGGACTAGAAGCCCCTGGTATGCCGTTTGTTAGAGAAAAAGGATGGACTACTCCAGAAACAACTGGAGGTAGGGGAGAAATAGAAGTTAGAGAGGGCTCAATGGAGATAAAATCTAAAAAAGCGGAAGACGATTTTGCTGAAATTAGATCCATTGTTGAAAATTATCAAGGATATGTTGAAAAAAGCAGTAAGTCAATCACTAATTTGTATGTGCGGATAAACCTCACTCTCAGAGTTCCCCCTCGCAAGCTTGCTGACTTGGTTGATGAACTAAAAAAGAAATTTGAGGTCAGGTCTTATAATATAAAGAATTACCGTATTTCAATTGAAAGAGAGTTAGATGAATTCCAAATCTTAGAGGAAAGTTTGGCTGATTATCAGGAAATAAGAAAGGAAATCAAAGAAATGAAAGTGGGAAAAGATAAAATAGATTTGTTAATGAAATTAACTGACAAGGAGCTAGAATTGAAAAGGAAAGAAAGAAATTATCAAAGAGAGATTTCTTCCCAAAAAAGAAGGGGAGAGTATGCCACCTTACAGGTTGCTATTAAACAAAAGAAATCTCCAAAAATCTGGCCTGAAAATGTCTTAGACCAGTTTAAAGACCGGATAAGAAGAGCATTGGAGAATGTGATTGACATTTTGAAAGAAATGATTGGAGGCGGAATAGAACTATTCTTCAAAGCGGTTCAATTAGCTGTATACATCTTTATTATAGGAATAGTAGCGGTTGGATTTTATCGAATAGGCAAGGAATTGTTTAGACGTCTTATTAGATTTAGATAAGAGAAGGTTATTCAATTAGATCTGCCAAGACCCCACCTTGTCTAATTTCAAGCGAGGTGGGGTCTGGCCTGTTTGCCCGCAATGAACACTTTTGAACAATTATACAAAGAACTAAAAAACAGATATGGCTGCCCTAAAGGCCAGTGGCAGGTTTGGTGTAAAAGACCTAAAACAGAAAAGGAAAGAGAAAAAGTGATTATTGAAGCCATCTTAACCCAGAGAGCGAATTGGAAAAATGTGGAATTGGCTTTTAGAAATTTAAAAAAAGCAAAGATGGACTCCTTAAAAAATATCTATGAACAAGGTAAAAAAATAGCTCCCTTAATTAGACCTTCTGGATTTTACAAAGCAAAAGCAGGTTATTTATTTCATATAAGTGAATTTGTTATCAAAAATTATGGGACTTTGGACAAAATGAAAAAAGAAAAAACGCAGGTTTTAAGAGAAAAACTGCTGAAATTGAAAGGCATTGGCTTTGAAACCGCTGATTCTATTCTGCTTTATGCTTTGGACAAACCTGTTTTTGTTATTGATGAATATACAAGACGATTAATAAAAAGATATAAATTAACAAAAAACCTCTCTTATCATTTTTTGCAGCAACTGTTTGAAAAAAACCTGAAAAAGGATTTCAGATTATATCAGGATTTTCATGCCTTGATTGTTATTGACGGCAAAAATCAAAAATAATTGAAATTAAATTGGAAAATTCCTCTATCCTCACAAATAATAATTTATGGATTTAGAAAATTATTGGAAAAAAAGAAAATTTGATAAAACTCCTGAGCCAAAAGGAAAAGTTTTAAAAACCTCAAAAAACAGATTTGTGGTTCATGATCATTATGCTTTAAAAGCTGGTCATCATCATGACTTTAGATTAGAAATGTCCACCTCCGCTAAAGCTTCGGTGGATAAACCCGCCTCCGCTAAAGCTTCGGGGAATAAAGACGTAGTTTTGAAATCCTGGGCTGTGCCAAAAGGAGTGCCAGAGAAAAAAGGAAAACGCGTGCTTGCCATACAAACGGAAGATCACCCAGTATCCTACGAAAATTTTCAAGGCAAAATTCCCGAAGGTTGTTATGGAGCGGGAGTTGTTAAAGTGTTTGACAAAGGCACTTATAAACTAATTGAAAGAACTGAAAACAAAA
>CAYNVZ010000050.1:0-3934 GCA_964400775.1 uncultured Candidatus Saccharibacteria bacterium
TAATTCCACATACTACTATACTATAAAAAGATTGGCTTGAAGAATTCATCTTCAAAAAACATCACAAGGCCTTGGGTTACAAGACCCCCTATTGAAATAGTCTGTGGAAAACCCCAGTTGTCAAAAATGTACTCATCTTATACCAGGCCTTGAGTTTTCCACAGGTCATTTTTTTTATTTCTGATATAATAAAGCAAAAAGAACTCGCTCTTCCTTTTTTGCTTGAATGTAAAAAAGGAAGAAAAAGGTCGAAAATAAAAATATAAAGATAAAATAATAATATTTTATGATTAATATGGTTTACGACTGGTATTCAATAACTTACACCGCTTTGCAAAACTTAGGGCAAAGTATACTGGCTTTCATTCCAAATCTGATTGGAGCAATTATTGTTTTTACTATTGGTTGGTTTATTGCCATTGCAATAGCAAAATTAGTAGTTAAGGTTTTAGATGGCATAAAGCTTAATCAGTTCTTTGAGAAAAGCGGTTGGAAAGATGCATTAGAAAGGGCAGATTTAAAAGTGAATGTCTCAGAATTTATAGGAGCAATTGTTAAGTGGATTTTTGTAATTGTATTTTTGTTGGCAGCAGTAGAAATTTTAGGATTTAGCCAATTTGCTGTTTTTCTTAAAAGCGTAATTTCTTGGCTTCCTAATTTATTTGTTGCAGCTGTTATTTTTGTGGTTGCAGTGATAATGGCTGATATTTTAGAAAAAATTATTAGAGCATGGGTAGAACAGATGAAAATTGGCTATGCCTCGGCTATAGGAGCAATTGTAAGGTGGTCGGTTTGGGTTTTTGCCATTTTAGCTATTTTACGACAACTTTTAGTGGTGCCCAGTTTAATTGATACTGTATTTAGTGCTTTAGTTTATGGAGCAGTAACTCTAGTAGTAATTTCTTGTGGAATTGCTTTTGGCTTAGGAGGAAAAGATGTTGCTGCTGAGATACTGCAAGAGATAAGAGAGAAATTGCGAAAATAGTTGTGGAAAAAAAGCTTGACAAAGCTTTGTGCTTTTAGTACTATAAATTTGGTGAGTGCGAAAAATTCCGTTTTTCAACGGAATACTCCGATTCTTTGTCGGCAAAAGACCCTACCTTTTGGTAAGGTCTTTTGCTTTTTTATTTTATTTTGTTATAATAAATTTGGGCCGGGAGGATAGCACTCACTAAAGACTTAGAATTGGAGTTAACTCTCCCGGTCCGTTTTTCAAAATGCACAAAGAACTGCCAGGAATTCAAAAAAATGTTTCTTTAGCAGATTATACCAGCTTTAGGATTGGAGGACCGGCGAGGTATTTTTTTGAAGCAAAAACAAAACAAGATGTAATAAAAGCTGTAAAGACAGCCAAGCGGTTAGACCTGCCTTTTTTTATTTTAGGAGAAGGAAGTAATATACTGGTTAGCGATCAGGGTTTTGATGGATTAATAATAAGAGTTAAAAATCAAGAATTAAGAATTAAAAATACCGATAAGAAGTCAAAAGTCATTGTTGCTGGAGCAGGGCTTTTGCTGGGAGAGTTAGTAAATACCTCAATAGAAAATAATTTGACCGGTTTAGAATGGGCAGTAGGTATTCCCGGAACAGTCGGTGGAGCAATTTCTGGCAACGCTGGTGCTAAGGGTAAATCAATTGCTGATGTTGTAGAAGAGGTTGAGGTTTTTTGTGCAAATGACTTGAAAATAAAGAATTATAAAGTGAAAGATTGTAAATTTAGCTACAGGGACAGTATTTTTAAGTATAACAGGAATTTAATAATTCTCTCTGCAGGATTTTGCTTAAAAAAAGGCAATACTCAAAGAAGCAGGGAGATTCTTAAGCAGATTCTTAAAGAGCGGGCAGAAAAAATTCCAACAGGGTATTCAGCTGGGTGTATTTTTAAAAACCCCACCCCCCACCACTTTTCGCAGAAAAGTGGTGGGGGGTCAGCAGGAGAACTGATTGAAAAATGTGGACTTAAGGGATTTTCAATTGGCGGCGCTAAGGTATCTTTTCAACATGCTAATTTTATAATAAATACCGGCAAAGCAACAGCAAAAGATGTGCTCAATTTAATTAATTTAATTAAAAGGGTAGTAAAGGACAAAACAGGGATAAAACTACAGGAAGAGATTGTTTTTTTAAGATAGCTTTTTCAAATTAATGAGCAGAGAAATATATCCTGTTCTTTACTTGATTGTTTTTTATATGAAAATTTTATTTGACGAAACCGTAAAGGCTGGGAAGGTTAGGTAAAAGTAATATTAATTTCCTTGACGAAGAGGTTTTTTTTGAATATGATAAGAGAGAATGAGCTAAAATGACTCATTCAATGGTCTTTACAAATTTGGAGGTGAAGAATATGAGTCATAAAGAATTAGGGACTTTAATAGAAAGATTCTTAAAAGAAGAAAAAAAAGAAAAAGACCTAGAGGTACTGAGAAGAGAACTACCAGAGATAACAGATATGAACGAGCTTATATTTTACTGGAAAAACACATCTCCTCCTAGATTAAAAGCATGGAGAGCACGGGAACTGATTGAAACGAGAATGATAGACGTACTGAAGGGAATAACAGATATGAACAAGCTTATATCTTATTGGAAGAGGGCACCTTCTAGATCAGAACCAGAAAAACTAATTGAAGCGAGAATGATAGAAGTGCTGAAAAGAGAACTGCCAGAGATAACAGAGATGGACAAGCTTATATCTTATGTGAATGAGATTATATCTCATTGGAAAAACGTATCTACCAGGTTAAAAGCAGAAAAACTAATTCAGGCGAGAATGGCAGAGGTACTGAAAAGAGAACTGCCAGAGATAACAGATATGAACAAGCTTATATTTTACCAGAAAAATGTATCTTATAGGTCAAAAGCACGGGAACTAATTGAAGCGAGAATGGCAGAGGTACTGAAAAGAGAACTGCCAGAGATAACAGATATGAACAAGCTTATATTTTACTGGAAGAACATATCTACTGAGTCAAAAGCAGAAAAACTAATTCAAGCGAGAATGGCAGAGGTACTGAAGGGAATAACAGATATGAACAAGCTTATATCTTATTGGAAAAAGGCGCCTCCTAAGTCAAAAGCAGAAAAACTAATTCAAGCGAGAATGGCAGAGGTACTGAAGGGAATAACAGATATGAACAAGCTTATATCTTATTGGAAAAAGACGCCTTTTGGGTCAAAACCAGAAAAACTAATTGAAGCAAGAATGGCAGAAGGGATAAGAAGGATTAAGACAGATAATGTACCGGAATGGTTTATTGATTTTTTGAAAAATCCTAAAAAAATACCTATTTCTTTAAGATATTTATTCAGAGAAATGGCAAGTATTTTATTAAAAGAGTTGGAGCAGGCAAATAAATAAAAGTAATAAGGGGTGTTTTCACTTTTCACCCTTTTTTATTTGCTGTTTTTTAATAAATTTGTTATTATAAAGACATGAAAATTATTATAAAAGCTACAAATTTGAAATTAACTCCGAGTATTAAGCAATATATTGAAACAAAAATAGGAGGCCTAGAAAAACTGATTAAGGCATCTTTTTATGAAGCTTGGGTTGAAATAGAGAAAACTACACATCATCACTATAAAGGCGAGGTTTTTCGCGCAGAGGTTCAAATGAGATTGCCGGGGAAAAGCATAAGAGCGGAATCAGTAAGAGAAGATATTTATTTAGCCATAAATGAAGTCAAAGACGAGCTTCAGAGAGAACTTAAGCAGTATCAAGAAAAGCAAATTTCTAAAACCAGAAAAGGAGCCAGAATTTTTAAATCCGAAATGCGAAATCCGAAAAAATGACCGAAATTCAAAACCAAATCAAGTCAAAAATCAAAAATCAAAATGCAAAATCCCAGTAGTATAAATCCTTCGGATTTAACTACGGGGCGAGAATAACTGAATTAAGACGAATTTAAGTATACTCGCCCCGTAGCATCCGAGC
>CAYNVZ010000051.1:0-3871 GCA_964400775.1 uncultured Candidatus Saccharibacteria bacterium
AGGAACAGCTATATTGAATTGTAGGAATTAAACGCGTTGTTTACAGTATTTATTTTACTCAGCCCCTCCCCACTTTTCGCAGAAAAGTGGGGAGGGGCTGGGCGAGCGAGCGGCTCCTTTGGAACTGCTCTCTGAGTTCTTACAAGAAAAAGTGTAAACAATGCTTGGGTTTCGTTCTTACAATTGAATTTAGCTTAATTGAGTTGCCAAACAGGGTTTTGTACACAAAACTGTACAGCTTCATTAGGTTATTGGCAATTAAAAAGCAATTCTCCTTTATCCCCTCCACTTTTCACAAAAAGTAATGGGGGGAATAGATAAAGGAGAAATTTGCAATTTTTGTTATGCTCCCTGAGTTAAAAGTTTTTTTACTTGCTATGACTCCTTTCGGAGAATTAAGAGCAGCAATTCCTGTTGGCATTGAGGTTTATAATCTTCCGCTTTGGTCAACTTATCTCTGGTCTGTATTAGGAAATTTAGTACCTGTGGTTATAATTTTAAAAGGACTAAAATTTATTTCAGAATATCTTTCCCATAAAGTATATTTTTTCAATAGATTTTTCGCTTGGTTTTTTGAAAGAACCAGAAATAATCACGCCCAAAAGGTTGAAAAATGGAAGGAGATAGCATTATTGCTTTTAGTGGCTATTCCTTTACCTTTTACCGGCGCCTGGACCGGTAGTTTAGTAGCTTTTGTTTTCGGTTTTTCTTTTAAAAGGGCATTTCCTTTAATTGCTATTGGCGTAATAAGTGCTGGAATTATTGTAGCACTTATTACCTCATCAATAGACAAATGCTTGCCTTATATACATTTATTTTTATAACCTCCTGTCTACTGCTGGCTCTATCTAGCCGTGTGCTTATTGATGCCATTGTCCGAATAGCCAGGTTTTTAAAGTGGAAAGAATTTGTAACCGCATTTTTGATAATGTCTATTGCTGGCTCAATTCCTGAATTTTCCATTGGAATAACCTCTGCTATTTATAAAATTCCTCAACTATCCTTTGGCAATATTGTAGGCGCAAATGTTATTGATTTTACTCTTGTTATTGCTCTTGCTGGCTTAATCCTGGGAAACATTAAGGTGGAAAGTAAAACTGTCCAAACCAGCTGTCTTTTTATGGTTATATCCGCCACTCTTCCTTTGATTTTAACCCTTGACAAAACCCTCTCCCGTTCAGACGCACTTATTTTAATTTTAAGCTTTTTCATTTACATCTTTTGGCTTTTTGGCAAAAAAGATAGATTTAGCAAAACCTACGACAAAAATTCAGAAAATCAAGTATTTAGTCAGTTTAATCTTTTCTTAAAAGATTTAGGCAAGGTAATTGGAGGAATAATTCTACTTTTCATAAGTACACAAGGAATTATTGCTTCAAGTGACTTCTTTGCTCAATTTTTTAATTCTTCTCTCAGCTTAATTGGAATTTTAATTGTAGGACTAGGTACTGTTTTTCCTGAGACATATTTCTGCCTTCTGGCAGCACGGCAAAACCAACCCTGGATGGTGTTAGGCAACTTAATGGGAAGCGTAGTCGTGCCTGCCACCATGGTCTTAGGTATAGTTGCCTTTATTTATCCTATCCAGATTACTGATTTTTCCTCGTTTGCCATTGCCAGAATCTTTCTCTTAATTTCAGCTTTGTTTTTCTTAATCGCTGTCCGCACAGAAAGAAAAATAACTAAAAAGGAAGCCCTGGTCTTGCTCTTACTCTATATTCTTTTTGTAATTTGTGAATTGACTTTTTAGCATAAAAATGTTAGCTTAAATTAATGTCAGACATTGTTTTAATTTTAGCAATTTTCTTAATTATTGCTGGAGGGTTAGGTTTTTTCTTTTTTTTCTTTAGAAAAGAAATTCAAGCCCTAAAAGAAAAAAAAGATGATGATTCCTTAACAAAAATAATAGAAAAACAAATAGGTCAAAGCACTAAAATTATTGAAGATGTTACTGAAAAACTCACAAAATTAGAAAATACAAACAAGCAAGTGGTCAGCTTTGCTCAACAACTACAGTCACTGGAAAATATTTTAAAAAACCCTAAACAGCGAGGAATTTTAGGAGAATATTATCTGGAGGAATTATTGAGAAATGTTTTCAGCCCTAGCCAATATCAAATGCAGTATACCTTCAAAGACGGACAAACAGTTGATGCAGTGATATTCTTGCAAAATAAAATTATCCCTATAGATTCCAAGTTTTCTTTAGAAAATTATAACAAAATCATTGAAGAAAATGATCCTTTAAAACGAGAACAATTAGAAAAAATATTTAAACAAGACCTTAAAAATAGAATAGATGAAACCGCCAAGTATATCAGGCCTGATGAGGGCACATTAGATTTTGCCTTTATGTTTATTCCAGCTGAAGCCATTTATTACGATTTGCTGGTTAATAAAATCGGAGCAGTAAAAAGCAATACCAGAGACCTTATAAACTACGCAGTAAGAGAAAAACATGTTCATATTGTCTCACCAACATCTTTTTACGCTTATTTGCAAACAATCTTGCAGGGACTGCGGGCTATGCAGATTGAAGAGTCGGCAAAAGAAATCCGCAAAGGAGTAGAAATGTTAGGTCGGCATATACTAAGCTACGAAGAATATATGAAAAAATTAGGGCATAATCTCAGTACCACTGTAAACACTTATAACAGAAGCTACAAAGAATTAGCTAAAATAGACAAAGATATAGCTAAAATTACTCAAGGTAAAAAAACAATTGAACCATTACAATTAGAAAAACCAGATGAAAATTTATGAGTTTAGCTGTAATTAAAACCGGAGGCAAACAGTATATTGTAACCCCGGGACAAAAACTAAAAATTGAAAAATTGGATGTTGAGGAGGGAAAAGAGGTAGAATTCCCAGAGGTTTTGTTATTGGAAAAAAATAAAAAATTAGAAATTGGAACACCCTTTGTAAAAGGTGCAAAAGTCAAGGCAAAGGTTTTAAAACAAGACAAAGCCAAAAAAATAACTATTTTCAAATACAAACCCAAAAAACGCTATAAAGTAAAAAAAGGACACAGACAACCCTTTACTGAGATAGAAATAACAAAAATATCTTAAAACGCTTGCCCCCACACCAAATGAGGACTGGCTTTGCCAATTTGGTCGCCTTTGGCGACTGGTCCTCATTATGGTGTGGGGGCTTGCCCTTTATACCAAATGAGGACTGGCTTTGCCAACTTATCCCGACTTTAGTCGGGATTGTCCTTGTTATGGTGTGGGGCCTGCCCCCACACCAAACAAGAACTAACTTTGTTAATTTTGGCACCTTCGGTGCCCTGTCCTTGTTATGGTGTGGGGGTTGACCCCCACACCAAACGAGCACTGCGCTTCGCGCAAAAAATGAAATTTGTGCTCGTTATGGTGTGGGGGTTGACAAATCTCCGTTTTATGTTATAATTAGCAATGTAGGAGAAAGAAAAAATAAACAGTTGTTTTTCTTTCTCTGTAGCTCTTTAAGTTCTTTTTTATTTAAAAAGAAAAATGAGAGAAAAACCAACCACCGAACCGGAAAAAGGAGAAGCAGAACACGAAGCTATGGTTGTCATTGCGGGGACGCCGGTCCCTACAAGCCAGGCAAGTGAATATAGAAGTATTCTATAAAGTAAGTTTTGTTTTATTTTTTAAAGAGAAGGTAAAACCAAATTTATTTTTGTTTTGCCTTCTCTAACTTCTTTCTTTTTCCAAACCCATAACCTTTGAGTTTTTAACTCAAAGGAAATTCTAAATTCGAATATCGAAACTCTAATTTGTTTCGGTCATTTGAACATTTGAATTTTGAATTTGTTTCGGATTTTGAATTTTGAATTTCGAATTTAACCCTGTTGTGGGTTGGGAAAAGGAAATGAAAATAAACCAAA
>CAYNVZ010000052.1:0-3716 GCA_964400775.1 uncultured Candidatus Saccharibacteria bacterium
TTGTCTGGTGAAAGCCCAATTCAGCTTTTTTTAGATATTTCCCAGTTAATTTAGTGGGCTTAAAATAGGGATCTTGAAGCGCCAATTCCCAATTTTCTACTTTTTCTTTTGCCTCTTCTATACTCATATCTTTAATCTCTTCTCTTTTTTCCAGAATCTTTTTAGTTTCTTCTTCTGACCTTTGTTCTCTAAATTCTAAAAAGGGGGTCTTGCCAATCATTTGGATTGCCTGATTAACATCCTTTACCCCGGCTAATTCTACTATCAGCCGATAATAAGGTTTTTTCTTCTGAACCTGGACTACTGGCTCTTGCACCCCAAAAAGGTTCACCCTTCTTTCAATGATATCTCTTAGACCAGCCATTGTTGTTGAATAATCTTTTTCTTCAATGTTAGAAAGGTCTGCTTCATAAACAAGATGAGTACCACCTTGTAAATCCAAACCTAATCTCAAAGGCACTTGCCAAAAATGAGGTAAATCCAAAGAAAACTTAGAATTCAAATAATCAATTCCTTGGTTAAAATATCTTGGCTCCACCAAATTCCCAGCTAAAAAAGCCAAAACAAAAATAGCAATTACTGTAATATGCAGTTTTCTTTTTGTCATAAATTATGTTTATAATAACCTTGAACCCTGGCTTTGTCAAATAAAATAGAGCCAATATTGGCTCTATTAAGCTGCTCTTCTCGCTTCATTTAATTCTATAGCTCCCTTGTCGCTTATTGGAATAACAAATACCTTTTTATTATGTTTCTTTAGCGCATCTATACATTTATCAAGTGTTATTTTTTCTCCTCTTTTTAATTTTTCATCAATCTCGCTAAATAAATCCTCGCTCATTTTTTATCATCTTATTTCTATATTCTTTTGTTAACTTATTGCTAATTTTATTTTACTTATAAGAACCAATCTGTCAAATAAAAAACTCAAAGAACTAAAAGCTCCTTGAATTTAGCTCTTTGGATTCTCAAATATTTTATAAATCATCTACGGCCGCCTGCGTTTATAAAAATTCCACTTGACAAAATCATCCCCTGCTGAAGAATTCAAGTAAAATTAAATTTTACCAACCCTTAACTTTTCGTCTTTTTGTTTTTATTTTGATTTTTCATAAATATCTCCCGCAACACTTTTTATATTTTTTTCCTGACCCACATGGACAAGGGTCATTTCTGCCAATTTTCTTTGTCCTTTTAGGAGAAGGACCAGCCCCAACCTCACCCAAAGCTGGGTGAGGTTGGGGTTGGTCTATCTTTAATCTAGCTCTAAAAATTGCCTGCACAATACTTACTTCCAAAGTTTTAAGCAATATCTGAAACATCTTATGGCCTTCAGTTTTATATTCAACCAAAGGGTCCTGTTGACCATATGCCCGCAACCGGACTGAGTCGCGCAGGCGCTCCATATTTTCCAAGTGCTCCATCCAAAGCATATCCAGAGTCCTTAAAGCAACTATTTTTTCCAGCTGACGCATATTCTCTTGCCCTATTTCCTTTTCTTTATTTTCATAATCTTCTTCTGAATATCCTGCCCTTTTTACCATTTCTAAAATTTGAGCTTTGAGATTGGAATTTTGAGATTGTTTTAGTACTTCTTTTCTCTTTTTATAAATCACCTCTCTTTGCTTGTTTAATACATCATCATATTCTAAAATATGTTTTCTTAAATCAAAATTAAAGCCCTCTATCTTTGCCTGAGCTGACTCAATAACATCAGAAACAAGTTTAAGCTCTATAGGTTCATCTTCTGGAAAATGAAATTTTTCCATTAGAGATTTTATTTTATCACCTCCAAAAACCCTTAAAAGATCATCCTCTAAAGAAACAAAAAATTGACTTACACCAGGGTCTCCTTGCCTTCCACATCTTCCACGAAGCTGATTGTCAATTCTCCTTGCCTCATGCCTCTCAGTGCCAATAACACAAAGCCCTCCCAATTTCTTAACCTTTTCTGCCTCTTCTGGATCAGGAGGGTTTCCTCCTAAAATAATATCCACTCCCCTACCAGCCATATTTGTGGCCACAGTTACCTTGCCCAGTTTGCCGGCCTGGGCAATAATTTGAGCTTCTTTTTCATGATGTTTTGCGTTTAATACCTGACAATCAATCCCTTCTCTTCCAAGCAATTTAGCTAAATACTCATTTTTCTCAATAGAAGTGGTCCCAACCAATACCGGCTGTCCCTTTTTATGCCTTTTTTTAACCTCCTGTATTACTGCTTTAAATTTGGCCTTCTCGGTTTTGTAAACCCTATCTGGCAATTCTTGACGAATCATTGGCTTGTTGGTAGGAATAATAACCACATCCAAACCATAAACCTTGTCAAATTCTTCAGCCGAGGTGGCAGCTGTTCCGGTCATTCCTGCTAATTTTTTATACATCCGAAAATAATTCTGAAAAGTGATAGAAGCCAGGGTTAAGGACTCTGGTTTTACCTCTACCCCTTCTTTTGCCTCAATTGCCTGATGAAGGCCACCTGACCAACGTCTTCCAGGCATCAATCGACCTGTAAATTCATCAACGATAATGACCTGCCCATCTTTAACTATATAATCTCTATCTCTTTTAAAAAGCACCTCTGCTCTTAATGCCTGTTCTAAATGATGAAGATATCTTATTCCTTTTTCTTCATAGATATTTTCCATCCCCAAAATTTTCTCAATTTTATCTATCCCTTGTTCAGTTAAAGTCACTGTTCTTATCTTCTCATCTATTTCATAATCTTTTTCCGGATCTAACCTGGGAACAATTTTAGCAAACTCTTTGTACCATTTTGAGCTTTCTGTATCTGGAGTAGAAATAATTAAAGGAGTTCTAGCTTCGTCAATCAGGATTGAATCAATTTCATCAATAATAGCAAAATTAAACCCTCTCTGAGCTACATCATTCAGGTCATAAGCCATATTATCTCTTAAATAGTCAAAGCCGAATTCATTATTTGTTCCATAAGTAATATCAGCTAAATATGCCTGCTTTCTTGAAACTGGCCTCAAATAGCTCTCAATAACCTTAAACCCTCCAAGCAAATCTCTTTCTTTGTCCCTCTCTCCATTTAGAATCTGGGATTTGGAATCTGGACCTTGAGGCCTGGGGCTTTCTCCTTGATATGTCGGGTCATATACAAATGCAGCATCATGCACAATACACCCTACTGACAACCCAAGTAAATGATATATCTGCCCCATCCAAACAACATCCCTTTTAGCTAAATAATCATTGACCGTGACGATATGGACTCCTTTTTCTTCTAAAGCATTCAAATAAGCAGGCAAAGTGGCAGCTAATGTTTTTCCTTCTCCTGTTTTCATTTCAGCAATCCGTCCTTGATGTAAGGCAATACCACCAAGTAACTGAACATCAAAATGACGCTGGTTTAAGGTCCTTTTAGCAGATTCCCTGACTAAAGCAAACGCTTCCGGCAGTAAATCATCAAGTGTTTCTCCTTTCTTCAACCGACTCTTAAACTCTGCGGTTTTTTCTTTTAGTTCTGTATTAGAAAAACCCTCGAATTCTGATTCGAGGCCATTTATCTTTTCTACCAAGAGCTGTATTTTCTTTAAGTACTTCTCATTTGCATCGCCGAATATCTTGCTTAAAAAAGACATAGCTTAAAAGCGCAAAGCGTAAAGCGAATTCAAATCTCAAATCTCAAATCTCAAAACTCAAAACTCAAATCTCAAAACTTAGATAAATTCGAATCTCGAATTTCGAAATCT
>CAYNVZ010000053.1:0-3695 GCA_964400775.1 uncultured Candidatus Saccharibacteria bacterium
TAGTGTTAGTTAGTATATTTTTCGTGTTGTTTAGTGGGGTTTCTGCACAGGGGGCGGTTTTATATTTTGAGCCATCAACCGCTCAGTTAAAAATAGGCCAGGAATTTGAAGTAAAAGTAAAAATTGACCCCGAAAAAGAATGCATTAACACTATAAAAGCAGATATTGAATATGATAAAGATTTGTTGATAGCAAAAGATTTTTTAACAGGTAATTCAATAATATCTCTTTGGTTAAAAAAGCCAGAGATAAAAGCAAAAGAGGGTAAGATTTCTTTTGTTGGGGGTATCCCTGGCGGTTTCTGCGGAAAAATTCCTGGTGATCCTGGAGAGAGCGATACTTTAGGTGAAATAGTTTTTAAAGTTCCTGAATTTTTAGTTTCTGATAAAAATATCGCTAAAGTTAAATTTTTAGAAAGTTCAAAGGTTCTTTTAAATGATGGCTTGGGCACTGAAGCTGATTTAAAATTGAAGAAAGGAGAATATGAAATTTTAAAAGAAAAATTTCCCGAGAAAATTTTGGAAAAAGAATTAAGCGAAGATAAAACCCCACCCGAACCTTTCGGAATTTTGGTTTTAAAAGACCCTCAAATTTTTGAAGGGAAATATTTTATAACATTCAATACCCAAGACAAACAAACTGGAATTGACCATTATGAAGTAAAAGAAGGCAATAGAAACTGGAAAATAGCTGAAAGTCCCTACTTATTGGAAGACCAGAAACTTCAGAGTATAATAAAAGTGAAGGCAGTGGATAAAGCAGGAAATGAGAGGATAGTTGAATTCCCTCCTTATTTGCCTCAAAAACCTCCATTTTTGCTTTATTTTATTGTTTTGGTTTTGGTGTTGCTTGGAATAAGTGTAATTTGGTATTTTATTAAAAGATACCCCACTAAAGCACACTAATATAAAACTAACAGATACTAAAATGGTTAAATTAGGAGACAATTTCAATTTACTAGAAGGCATCGGTGTGAAATTGAGAAATAGTAAAACAATAAAGTTAGTGTTTATTAGTTTTTGTTTAGTGCTTATTAGTGGGTTTCTGAGCGAAGTGAAGGGAGCGGGAGCATCTTTATATCTATCTCCCTCCAGTGGCACTTATGAAGTTGGAAGTAATTTTTCAGTAAAAGTAAAAGTAAACAGTAATGGCCAGGCAATTAATGCAGCTGAAGCCACTTTAACTTTTAATCCTGCTGAAATTTCAGTAGTTAGTATTTCAAAAACAGGTTCTATTTTTTCATTATGGACCCAAGAGCCTACTTTTTCGAATTCAGGAGGGAAGATAGTTTTTAGTGGCGGCACTCCCACTCCTTTTACTGGAACTTCAGGAACTCTTATTACTATTACTTTTAAAGCCAAAATTTCAGGTTCTGCTCAAGTAAGTTTTTCTTCTGGTTCAGTTTTGGCAGCCGATGGCAAAGGAACAAATATTTTGAGTAATATGAATGGGGGAATATATACCTTAAAACCAAAAGCGATCATTCCACCGGTTGAAGAGGTTCCTCCCGAAGAAGAATACATTCCTCCAGGAGTTTCTGGTGCTGCTCCTTTTGCCCCGGTTGTTTATTCTAGTACTCACCCTGATGCTAATAAGTGGTATTCAAATAATGATCCTGAATTTTCTTGGAAAGTTCCTTCGGATGTTACAGCGGTGAAATTGCTAATTGGGCGCTTGCCGAGGGCTATTCCTACTGTTCTTTATAGTCCTCCTATTTCTGAAAAAAAATTAGAGGATCTGGAAGACGGAATTTGGTATTTTCATGTCAGATTTAAAAACAAATATGGCTGGGGAGCTATTTTGCATCGAAAAGTTTTAATTGACACTCAACCACCAGAGCCATTTAAGATTGAAATAAAAGAAGGGAAACAAACCACTAATCCGCGACCAACTTTGGTTTTTGAAACAACAGACGGAATGTCTGGGATAGATTATTATGAAATAATGATTGATGGCAGAAGTTTGTTAAGAACAGATAAATCAGAATATAAAATTCCGTCTCAAGATTTAGGAAAACACATTATAATTGTCAAAGCAGTAGATAAAGCCGGGAATGAAACCTTGGCAATGACTGAAATTGAAATTTTACCGATTGAAGCGCCAGTTATCACTGATTATCCCTGCGAACTTCTTCCTGGTAGCACCCTTTCAGTTAAAGGAACCGCTCTACCTGAAGCAACAGTGGTAGTTTTTATCCAGAAAGATGAAGAGGAGGTAAAAACAGGGAAAACAAAAAGCGACAAGGAAGGGAAGTGGGTCTATATTGAGGTTGAACCTTTAGAAAAGGGATTTTACCAGGTTTGGGCTGAAACCATAGATTCTCAAGGAGCAAAAAGCAAGCCCTCAGAGAAGGTTAGGATCTCAGTTAGTCCACCGGTTTTTATTAGAATAGGAAAGTTAGCTATTGATTATCTTACTACTATTATTACTCTTTTGGTTTTAATTTTAGTTATTGTCTTGGGAATAGTTTGGAGTTGGCAAAGGATAATTAAAAGAAAAAAAAGATTGAGAAAGGAAGTTACTGAAGCGGAGAAAGCTTTGTACCGTGCCTTCAAGGCCTTAAAAGAAGAAACAAAGGAGCAGGTATCAAAGCTCGACGGAAAGTCCAATTTAAGCGCGAGAGAAAAAAAGATATACAATGAATTAAAAAAAGCCCTAGAAATTTCTAAAAAATTTATCGGTAAAGAAATTAAAGATATCGAAAAAGAGATAGAAAAATAGTAAATTCATAAAATCCTAAATTGAATGACCGGATTAATAGCCATCTAATCTGAAGAGTATAAAAAACCAACATTATTAAAATGTTGGTTTTTTTATTGGAGCAATGGTTGTGGTTTGATTGGGATGGAACTGCTCCCACCAGCTGGAAATAAAGATATGTTTATTCCAGCCCACATATACCTGTCGGTTCTTAGCAATATCTCTGGTCCAGATATAGCTATTTTCAAATAATTTTTGCTCCCGCGCCTTCAATACAAGTATCATCGCATATACATAGACAACCGTTTCCTCTATATAATAATGCTGCTTATTATTGAGAGATTCTTTTAGCTGAAAGTAACTGCCTTTTTTATTGTAACTGAGCCAATTTTTTTTCATTAGATACCAGCCAGTCCGAATGGGTTTTTTAGCAAAGGATTCTTTTAGATACCACTTATTTTTATCAAATAGTTCTGGAAAGGTCTCTGTAAGGTAGTTGATATTAATTGGCTGGCCCTTACAGTTGTAACTGCCCGCAAAGAAAAGAATATAATTTCTATGTTCCCTGAGTGTTTCTTTAGAAAAGGGAATTACTTGGTTTTTACCGTCAATGTCATATAAGTCAATTACGTCAAGGTGTATAATAGATTCTTTTATCCCTAAGAAATTTCCTTGCATAATTTTACGGGCAGTCCTTTCGTCCACAAACATCTCTTCATTATTTTCTTCTTTTTCAAGGGATTCTTCAGCATAAGAATCCTCATTTTCTAAAGATATTATTGGATACATTTTAACCCTCCGACTTGTTCATTTTTGAATGAGCCGTTATTTATGTTTTTATAATACTACAGAATTTAAAAATTGTCAAAATCTTGTAAACTGATATAATAAATAAAATGAAGTGTCCTGACTGTGGAATAGAATTAAAAAGGGTTTACGCTAAATCAGAGTATGGCACAGTTATTGAGCTCAATCAATGTCCTTCTTGCGGAGGT
>CAYNVZ010000054.1:0-3693 GCA_964400775.1 uncultured Candidatus Saccharibacteria bacterium
AAAAATCAATTTATTCTTACGCGAAGAAGCAAAGGGAGAATCTTTATTTAGCTATATCAAAAACAAAAGAACTAAAGAGCTAAATAAATCATTAATTAAAACAGCTCAATGGTTATCTAAATTCCACGGTTTAAAAATAAAAAATAGTTCAATGTTTACCCCATTTTACTCAATCGAAGAAAAAGAGTTTGCTCATTATCTCAAGATAGCAAAAAAATCTTACACCTCTAAAGCTTATGGAAAAATAAAACTTTTGCTTTCGCTCATTCACAATCATAGTAAAAAATATAACTCTAAAAATAAACAGACGACTTTGATCCATGGAGATTTTCAGCCACCGAATATCATTTTTGACAAGGAGAAAGGCAATATTACCGTGATTGACTTCGATTGGGCCGGTATAGGAGATCCATTATCTGACATCGGGAACTTTCTTCTTCAATTTGATTATCATAGTGCCCCTATCTTAAAAGAAGAAAAAATATTAAAATTAAAGAAAAGTTTCTTAGAAAGTTATTTCCCGCCAGAGTTTCTCCAGAATAAGGATTTTATCAATAGAATTAATCTCTATCAGGCAAAATTTGCTATCCAGAGAGCAATTTTCAACACAGAGTTTCTTCTTCCCCCTTCCCTAAAGCCTGAAAATGATAACACAGTAAAATCTCTTCTTAAAAAAGCTGGGGAATGCCAAGAAGATAAAGATAGTATAAACTTAACAATTTATCCATACCAAATTTCTATAAATAATAAATAATAAATACTATGAAAATAGCAGAAGTCGCTCCAATATGGGCCTCTCTTCCCCCCAAAAAATATGGAGGAACCGAAAGAATTGTCTATTACCTTACCGAAGAACTTGTAAGGCGAGGTCATGATGTAACTCTTTTTGCTTCAGGAGACTCAAAAACAAGTGCAAAACTAATACCTGGCTGGCCCAAGGCATTATTAAGAGAGAAACTTTATGGAAGGCCAATTCCTTGGGGAAATGCTCTTTTCCCCCTTCTAAATATTGCCCAAGCATTTCAAATGGCTGAAAATTTTGACATCCTGCATATACATGAAAACAGTAATGGCCTTTCTAACTTTTTTATCCCTCTTGTGAAAACTCCTTCTGTTATTACTATTCATGATCCTTTTCCAGGATTAAGGGCAAGAGACAGATGTGCTGTATATAAAAAATATAAAAGACATAACTATATAAGCATTAGTATCTCTCATCAAAAATTATGGAAAAAACTAGGATTGCACTTTGTAGCAAATATATATAACGGAGTAGATACAAATTTATTAAAGTTTAACAAGAAAAAAGGTGACTATCTTGTTTGGGTAGGAAGGTCTGCTCCAAATAAAGGTGCTCGGGAGGCAATTATAGCTGCAAAGAAAGCAGGAGAAAAATTAATCTTGGCTGGCAGGATAGATAAAAATAGCTCTGTTGCAGTTGAATACTTCAACAAGGAAATAAAGCCTAGACTAGGAAAAAACATAAAATATATTGGAGAGGTCAATGACAAACAGAAAGTAAAAATTTTCAGAGAAGCAAAAGCTCTTCTCTATCCTATTCATTGGGAAGAACCATTTGGGCTGGTAATGACAGAAGCAATGGCTTGCGGAACTCCTGTCATAGCTTTTGATAGAGGTTCAGTTCGAGAAGTTGTTAAAGATGGAAAAACGGGTTTCATAGTAAAAAATGTTGACGGAATGGTAAAAGCGATAAAGAAAATTGACCAAATAGACCGCAAAGAATGCAGAAAATGGGTAGAAGACAAATTTACTATTGAGAAAATGGTTGATAATTACGAGAAAGTTTTTCAAAAAATTGTTGGGAAATACAAAAACAATAATAAAAAATATGAAAAATAAGAGAAAACTAAAAATAGCTGTTTTTTGTACTAATGAATTCAGTGTCCCCCCTTCGCCAAAAATGAAAGATATTTACGCACCTCTATGGATTACTCATTACATTGTTGAAGAATTAGTAAAAAGAGGGCATAAAGTTACTCTGTTTGCCTCTTCTGATTCTAAAACCAAGGCTAAATTAATCTCAGAAAATCTAGTTTCATTAGCTAGCAATAAAAACTTATCCAGATTTTACAAACAGGTAACTGAAATTAAAGGTTCCAAATTCTATCAGCAATTGGTTTCTAGGAAAACAACAATTGAAAATTATGAATATTTACTTCTAAGCAAGCTTTCCAGAATGGCTATAGCAAAAAAATTCGACTTGGTCTATGTAAGTTTAATCGGTCTGAGAGCTGTACACCTTGCTACTGTTTACAAAACACCTACTGTTTTTACTATCAATTCACCTCTAAATTCTTTCTGGAAAATATTCTTTAAAGAATACAAAAAAAGGCATCCCCAACTTCACTTTTTAGGAATCAGCAAATCTCAAACCAGGCCAGACCCTGATTTATTTTCGGGCATAGTTTACAACGGTATCAAAATCAAGAATTTCCATTTCAATCCAAAACCTAAAGACTATCTTCTTATAAGCGGTATGATAGCAAAAGAAAAAGGAATTTATGAGGCGATAAAAATAGCAAAGCGAGTCAATAAAAAATTGATAATTATTGGAAGACATACTGAAGATGAATACTGGCGCAAAAAAATAAAACCTCTTTTAGGAAAAAATATACAATACAAAGGACTTCTGCCATATCCTGAAGTCCCAAAATTTTATGAAAATGCCAAGGCTTTCATTTTTCCCTTACAATGGGAAGAACCATTTGGGCTAACAATGGCAGAAGCGATGGCTTGCGGAACTCCTGTCATAGCTTTTAACAGAGGTTCAGTTAAAGAGGTTGTTAAAAATGGGAAAACTGGTTTTGTGGTAAAACCCTTTAATAAAAATAAAAAAACAAACATAGATGGCTTTGTAAGGGCAATTAAGAAAATTGACCAAATAGACCGCAAAGAATGCAGAAAATGGGTAAAAGAAAAGTTTACCGTAGAAAAAATGGTTGATGGTTACGAAGAAGTATTCTACAAAATTTTATCTCGAGAGAAAATTAAGTAATGCTCCGGAGGCCCACGCTTGTGGATGACAAACTGGTTTTTTCATCTTTAAGGTTATTTTATTATTGATTACTCCATAAAACTCTGGAATAAACCCTATTTCTTCATACGCTTGTAAAATAGCCTTTTTTATTTTTTGATATTCTTTTTTATACCCTAACTTTCTTAATCCTTGAGCAATAATCCAATTGTCATGAGGCCAAACAGAACCTAAGTGATAACTTAAAGGATCAAAATCTGGCTCTTTCGAAGAATGGGTTCTTACTCCGTAAGGTGTCCAGATATCCTTTTCAAATAATCTTTTTACCACCAGTTTCTCCTTCTCTTTATCACAAATCCCGGTGAAGAGAAGATGGCCAGGATTTGAAGTAATTGCTTTTCTTTGTTTTCTCTTGCCATCTAAAGCCAAAGCATAATATTTTTTATCTTTCATCCAAAATCTCTTATTAAACTTCTTTTTTAACTTCTCTGCTCTTTCTATTAATGACTTTTCAAATTTTTCTTCTCCAAAGAAAGCAAATATTTCTGCCGATTTCTTTAGGGCAAGATACTGGTACCCCTGAACCTCTACAATTGCCACGGGTGGCTCTATTTTTAAATCATCTTTAAAGCTATCTTTCCATCCTTGGTGAAAAAGCCCATTTTGACTTTGCCTCTCATATTCTATAAATAAATCTT
>CAYNVZ010000055.1:0-3404 GCA_964400775.1 uncultured Candidatus Saccharibacteria bacterium
AATTATTATTTGTTTCAATCATAGTTCCTTGTCGGAATGAAGAGAAGTATATTGGAGCTTGCTTGAATTCTATAATTAAACAGAACTATCCAAAAGATAGGATGGAGGTTTTAGTTGTGGACGGAAGATCAGAGGACAAAACAAGAGACATTGTAGAAAAATTCAAAATTCAAAATTCAAAATTCAAAATTCAGATTTTAGATAATCCGAGAAAAATTAAATCTTGTGCCTTGAATATAGGAATTAAACAAGCAAAAGGGGATGTGGTTGTGATAATGGATGCTCATAGTGGCTATGCTAAAAATTATATCTCAAAATGCATTGAATATCTGGAAAAATATAGGGTTGATAATGTAGGAGGAGTAATAAAGACCATGCCGGCTGGAGATAGTTTAGTGGCAAGAGCCATTGCTATATGCTTAAGCCATTTTTTTGGAGCAGGCGGGTCTGTTTTTAGGACCGGCTCTAAAAAACCGCGACCAGTTGATACCGTTTTCGGCGGTTGTTATAGAAAAGAGGTTTTTAAAAAAATTGGTTTGTTCAACGAGAACCTTGTCCGGAGTCAGGATATGGAATTTAATCTGCGATTAAAAAAAGCCGGTGGTAAAATTCTTTTGGCACCTGATATTGTTTGTTATTATTATCCTAAATCCAATTTTTGGGATTTTTTCCTTCATAATATTCAAGACGGAATTTGGGCTGTTTATCCTTTGAAATTTGTGAAAATGCCATTTAAGTTCAGACACTATATCCCCTTTGTCTTTGTTTTCAGTTTATTGGCAACAGCATTATTAGGGCTTTTTTCTCAGATTTTCTTTTGTTTATTTTTACTTATCCTTGGTTTATATTTTCTGGCTAATATGTATTTCTCAATAAAAATTTGCCTTGAACAAAAAAATTTAAGATATCTACTTGTTATGCCAGTGGCATTTGCTGTCCGGCATTTTGGTTATGGTCTGGGATCTTTGTGGGGAATAGCGAGGATTTTAAAATAGAGTTGTTTTCTTTTTAGTATATTATTCTAATTACTAATTAGGGGAGAATTTTGTCCTTTAATCAAAACAGGCATAAAGAAACTAAAAAATAGGGACAGGCATCATTTTCAGAATTCAAGATATAAATTATTTCATTTCCAATAATAATAAATAATAAAAAAGTGTTATTTTTGGAAACAAATTAAAAATTACGACTTTTAATGCATTATTTTTATTTCACTTAGGGTTTTGTTTTTTCTGGGGATTAGAAAATTTTTTAAAATGATTGAAGAAAGAAAACAAAAAGAAATTGAATATTATGACAAGAAGGCAAAAGACCTTTTAGAAAAAAAATTAGACCCTTCCAAAGACTTTGAAGGGTTTAGTCCCTTGGAATTGGAGAGTTATCGTTTTTGTTATTTTCTCTTAAGAAAATTTTCTAAAGATAAAGTTGTTTTAGATTATGGCTGTGGAAATGGCATTCATACTGTTTCTTTGGCTAAAATGGGAGCAAAAAAAGTTATAGGGATAGATTTATCAGAAAAATCTTTAAAAATTGCCAAAAAAAGGATTGCCCAAGAAAATCTTAGAGGAAAAGTTGAGTTATTCAAGATGGATTGTGAAAAAACCGATTTTTCCGATGACTATTTTGATATTATTTTTGATGGAGGGACATTTTCTTCTTTAGATTTAAGATTGGCTTTTCTGGAACTGGCAAGGATTTTAAAAAAAGATGGCAAATTAATTGGAATAGAAACCTTTGGTCACAATCCAATTGCTAATCTAAAAAGAAAAATTAATAAAATTTTAAACAAAAGAACAGATTGGGCAGTAGCTCACATTTTTACCCTAAAAGACCTAAAGGAAGCAGAAAAATATTTTGAGAAAATTGAAGTTTATTATTTTCATCCGATTTCTTTTTTGGTTTTCCCCTTTTTAAATTTACCAACTGGAAAATTCTTGTTAAAATTATTAGAGAGGATTGATAGATTTTTACTTTTTTTCTCTTTCTTTCGAAAATTCTCTTTTAAAGTAGTTTTCGTTTTTTCTCAACCAAAAAGTAATTATGCTAAAAAGAGTATTTGATATATTTTTTTCTTTTTTTGCTTTGATTTTAGTTTTTCCTTTATTGGTGATAATTGCTTTATTAGTCAAGCTTGATTCTCCGGGGCCTGTTTTTTATCGAGGAAAGAGAGTGGGAAAAGATGGGAGAATTTTTCGAATTTTTAAGTTTAGAACAATGGTCCCTGACGCTGAGGAAATTGGCGGACCTTCCACACCAGCAGATGATCCTCGGCTGACAAAGGTAGGCAGATTTTTAAAAAAATATCAGCTGGATGAATTACCTCAATTAATTAATGTAATAAAAGGAGAGATGAGCTTGGTAGGCCCAAGACCTGAGGTGCCTTTTTATGTTAATATGATGACAGAGGAAGAAAAAAAAGTGATATTATCTGTAAGGCCTGGAATGACAGATTGGGCTTCTTTGTGGAATTTTCACGAAGGAGAGATTTTAAAAGGAAGTTCTGATCCAGAAAAAACTTATATGGAAAAAATTAGGCCTAAGAAAATTCAGCTTCAGATTAAATATGTCAAAGAGCGTTCTTTTTGGAAAGATATAAAAATAATTTTAAAGACAATTTTGAAGATATTTTATGGATAATATCGCAAACTACAAGAAAATTTCTAACGAGGTTAGAAAAAAAGTGCTGGAAATGATATATAAGGCGCAAACCTCGCATATTGGCAGTAATTTTAGCTGTATTGACATATTGACAGTTATTTTTGAAAAAGCAAATTTAGATAGAAACCTGAAAGAGGACAGAGATAGAATAGTTGTGTCCAAAGGATGGGTAGCGGCAGCAATGTATGTATTTTTAGCCAGGAAAGGAATTATTCCAGAGAAAGATTTGGACACATACTGCCAAGAGGGAAGTAGGTATATTGGACTGGCTGAGCCGAATGTAAGAGGTGTGGAGGCAGCTGGGGGTTCAATGGGATTTGGCTTGCCCTTTGGCGTGGGGTTTGCTTTGGCAAAAAAGATAAAGAAAGAAGCGGGCAGGGTTTTTGTAGTGATGTCAGACGGAGAGATGGACTGTGGAACTACCTGGGAATCAGCCCTTATCGCAGCCCATAATAAATTGGATAATTTATTAGTGATAATAGACGCAAACGGATTACAGGCAATGGGCAGAACCGAAGAGGTTTTAAATATAGAACCTTTAAGAAACAAATGGGAGACATTTGGCTGGGAAGCACGGGAAATTGACGGGCATAATTTTGAGCAGATAGAAAAAGCGCTTAGCGTTCCAATAGCGCAGTCAGAAAAGCCATTGGTTGTTATTGCCAGAACCATTAAAGGAAAGGGTGTGAGCTTTATGGAAAATAATAATTTATACCATTATAAGGCGCCCTCTGAACAAGAGTATC
>CAYNVZ010000056.1:0-3336 GCA_964400775.1 uncultured Candidatus Saccharibacteria bacterium
GTATTTAAAAACTTTCTTGAAAGCCAATAATTATATCCCCCTAAAATTAGACTTACAATGAAACAAAAACGCCATGGAAAAAAATAGTACCAAAAAAGTCCTAAGAATGATGATGTTTTGGAGATGTGAGAAGAAATGCTCTTGTCAACAGAATGAAACACCGGGTAGAAGGAGAATAATACAAGCTGAATCAAACCTCCTCCAACCACTGCAGACAAAATATGAGTAAGAAATCTTCGAATTCCGATTGGACTTTTCTTTTTTAGAATAAAATATCCAATACTAAGAATACAGACATTTAAGAAAAGATATACAAGAGTAATGCCTATATACCGCATTGATTTTTAAAACTCTTTGATTGGCCTTTAGAATCTCTTTGCAAGAGTTCTAATTTTAATTTTAACGATTTTTGTCTGAGTGTCAAAAATGTATCTCATCTTGTGTAGTTTATTCTCTTGTTTTTTATTTTTTGGTTGATTATAATAACCAACAATGAAAGATTCTCTTTTAATAACAACTTTAATTATGGCTTTTCTGAGTATCATATCTTCTATTTTTGCCTATCAAAAAGGAAAATGTTTAGAAGGTTTTTTAGTAGTTAAAGATTTGTTTTTTAAAATGATTCCTTTATTGTTTTTTGCCTTTGTTTTGGCTGGAATGATTCAAGTTTTAGTGCCTAAAGAAATAATTATTAAATGGATTGGTCAAGAATCAGGAATTAAAGGAATTTTTTTAGGAGCGATTTTGGGCGGTTGCTTACCCGGTGGTCCTTATGTCGTCCTGCCTTTAGCCGCTGGTCTTTTAAAAATCGGTGTGAGCATTCCAGTTCTAATCTCTTTTTTGGCTGGCTGGTCTTTAATTGGCTTTACTAAAATTCCTTTACAAATTGCTATTTTAGGCCCAAAAGTAACTTTGATTAGATTTCTTTCAGTGGCTTTTTTTGCTCCTCTGGCTGGATTGATTGCTTCTTTAATAATGAAAATTTTTAGAATAAAATGAATGATCTAAAAAAATATTGGCAGAAGAGAAATTTTAAGAAAACGCCGGAGCCAAAAGGAAAAATTTTAAAAACTTCAAAGAATAGATTTGTGATTCACGATCATTATGCTTTAAAAGCCGGTCATCATCATGACTTTAGATTAGAAATGGATGGGGTTTTAAAATCCTGGGCAGTGCCAAAAGGAGTGCCAGAGGAAAAAGGAAAACGCGTCCTTGCCATAGAGACGGAACCGCATCCAGTAAGTTATGCTAATTTTCAAGGATGTTTTGCATTTTATACAAAAGTCATTACAGAAGAAGGAGTACAAAATATTGGTCACATTGTAAATCAAAGAAAAAAATTAAATGTGCTTTCCTATAATTTCTTAACTAATCGATTGGAATGGAAGCCAATTGAAAACTGGTTTAAGAATGGTAAAACAAATGAGTTTATAAGAATTCGAGTTCCTGGACAACAAGGTGGGAGGAGAATAATTACCGTTACTCCCTATCATAAAATCTACACTCCGGAAGGTATAAGATTAGCTAAAGATCTTAAAGAAGGAGATAGTGTTTTTATTCCCGGACAAAAGTGGAGTGACGAGCAATTACAAATATTATATGGGACATTATTAGGAGATGCTCATTTAGAACTACCAACAGAAACTCAAATTCCCTACTATCAACTTACTCATTCAGGAAGGCAAAAAGCTTATTTAGAGTTTATTCGAAATCATCTCTTTCCAAATGCTAGAATAGTTAAAAGGAATGAATCTAATTCATGGCATTTTCGTTTCACAGATGCGGGATTAGTAAATGTTTATTATCAATTCTATAAAAACAAACAAAAAATTGTTACAGAAGAGATGCTTTCTAAATTGGATGAACGAGGACTTGCAATTTGGTATATGGACGATGGCTATCTATGGCAGAAATATGTGGAGCTTTGTACTCAAGGTTTTGGTAGGAAGGGAAATGAGTTGATAACGAAATTTTTAAATGAAAAATGGGAGCTTCAAGCTAAGACGTATTATAAAAAGCCTAGAAAGAAAAATAAGGGAGGATATTATATTCATTTGAATAAAATAGGTTCGATGAGATTTCTTACTTTGGTAAATAATTATATTTTGCCTGAACTCAGATATAAAACTTATATAAAGAATTATAAGGATTGTTGGAGAAACAATAAAAAAAGAGAAAACGGACTCGTACCAATCCGGATAGTAAAAATTGAGAAAGCAGAGAAGAAACAATATATTAGCCCATATAGATATGATATTCATGTAAAAGATAACAATAACTATTTTGCTGGTTCGATTCTAGTATCTAACTCAATTCCTAGAGGTTGTTACGGCGCTGGCAAGGTAAAAATTTTTGACAAGGGTGAATATGAATTAATTGAAAGGACAGAGGAGAAATTGGTTTTTAAGTTGAAGGGTAAAAAAATTAAAGGGATTTATTGCTTGGTTAAAATGAAAGGGAAAGAAAATCAGTACCTTATTTTTAAATTAAGGTAATCAATCTCAAATTTCAGACAATCAAATAACTAACAAGAGAATTCTTAATTCTAGCTTGTCATATTCGTTAACTAATAAAAGAACTGAAATATCCCAAAATTTTCCACTTTTTTCTCTTGTTTAAAAAAAGAAACTAACTAATATTCTTAATAATGGCTGAGAGATTACCTCCTCAAAATTTAGAAGCTGAAAAGTCAGTTTTAGGAGCAGTAATGTTGGATAAAGATGCTATTATTAAAATAGCTGATACTTTGAGTCCAGAAGATTTTTACAAAGGTAGTCATCAAAAAATTTATCAAGCGATGCTTAATCTTTACCAGAAAAGGGAAGCTATAGATGTTTTGACTCTTTCTTCTTATTTAAAAGAAAAAAAACTTTTGGAAGAAATTGGCGGTTTTTCTTATTTAACTTCTTTGGCAACTTCGGTGCCTAATGCTGCTCATATAGAACATTATGCTAATTTAGTTAGAGAAAAGAGCGTTTTGAGAAAATTACTTAATTCTTTTTCTAAAATCTCTGAAGAAATTTTTTCTACTGATAAGGAAACAGAAGAGATTATTGACAAAACCCAACAGGAAATTTTTCAAATAGTTCAGCAAGGAGTAGAAATGAAATTTAAGCCGCTTAAAGATGATTTAAAAGATGCTTTTGAAAGAATAGAAAAATTATACAAAGGAGATAGAAGTTTAAGGGGCTTGACTACTGGTTTCCCTGATTTGGACGAACGACTTTCTGGCTTACAAAAAGCAAATTTAATTGTTTTGGCTGCTAGGCCTTCATTGGGGAAAACAACTTTTGCTTTAGACATTGCCCGAGCAGTTGCTTTAAAAGAAAATCAGCC
>CAYNVZ010000057.1:0-3326 GCA_964400775.1 uncultured Candidatus Saccharibacteria bacterium
AGAAATATTCATTGGAAAATGAAATTTTGGTGGCATTAAAGGTGTTATGAATATATTTCACAAATTCAGCAGTTTCTAAATCAACCCTGAACATCTTGCCTCCAAAGTCACTATATATCTCTGCAAGCACATTACCTGATTGCTTATCTAATTCACCGATTACTGTTGCCCAAGGGTGTAGAAAATCTTTCTCACTAGATGCAGCCCGCAGAAATTCCGGTTGCATACATACTCCGAAATCCTCACCAGCTATCATCCCTGAATATTTCTCGAACAATGGAATTAGAATTTTTCTTGTCGTTCCGGGCGGTACCGTACTTCTAATAACTAGCGTATATTGCTCGTTTTTCTTGTCTTTTTTCTCTTTCCACCATTTGCCATGCTCGATAATAGCATCACTCAAATAATCCAAATTTACACTGCCATCACTATACGGTGGCGTTGAAACACAAAACATAGAGACATCAACATCAACATTTCCAAGTTCATCAGGTAAACGCACATCAAACCCTTCTTGTTTAAGTTTTTTGACAATTTCAGTATCTATATCAACAAATATTACCTTATGGCCTTTATAGATTAAGCCTTTTCCCGTTGCCTGGCCAACTATTCCTGCTCCAATAACTACAATCTTTGTCATTTTTTACCACCTCTCTCTTCTTTTTTATTATTTACTTTTGAAAGTACATATTTTTAATAGATTCCATATATTAGCAGATTGAACCAGGATGTCAATACATTTAATACAAAAAAAGATAGCTTTCCAAATTCAAATAAAAATAGTATAATAAAATAATGGATGTTTTTGAGCTTCATTTTAATCCCAAGGCAAAAGAAGCAGTGCTTTTTGAGAGCTTTGTTTATGAGCCAGAGAACTCAGCAGAAGACCGGTTAGGAAGTTTGTATATAGTAAGCCAGCTTAATAATGCCCTACCTCAACATTCCAAATTTTTGAACAATCTGGCAGATATTATTAAAAGAGAGTATTATTATTCTTTACAGCGTTCTTCAGAACAGTCATTAAAGGAGGCCTTAAAAAAGGCAAACGAGTTTTTGTCCCAAAAAGCAAAGAAAGGAGATGTAAGCTGGTTGGGCAACATTCGGCTGGCTGTCCTTGCTCTTTGTCCTAAATCATTAGGTGCTGATTTATCGCTTAATTTTACCAAGCTCGGTGATTGTAAAATTCTTTTATTAAGGGCAGGTCAGGTTTTTGATATTGGCAAAAATTTGGATTCTCAAGAGATTGAGCCCTATCCCTTAAGGATCTTTGGGAATATCGTTACCGGAAAAGCAGTGCAAGGAGACAAAATCCTAATGTTGACTGATAAGGTCTTTCAAACCTTTGAAGCAGAAAAGATAACACAGAAAATAGCCAATGTCCTAGAAGCAAAGCAAATAAAAAAAATTTTTAAGAGCAAAGAAGATGTTCTTAAAGAAATTTCGGGAATATGTGTTTTAATTAATATAACTCCAAAGACATTGTCAAAACAGTCATTAAGCTTTGAAAAAGAAGCTTGGAAATTTAAGATTCCAAAACTTCCCCAACTTCAACTTCCTAAAATTCGTTTTTCAATTCCCGAGTGCTTTTCAGTTCCTAAAATTAAAATGCCTGGTCTAGGTCGGCCTACCTTTCCTCCCATTAAACAAAAATTAACCCTTTCTTTTTCCAAAAACAAACAAGGAATCAAAAAAAATTTGATTTTGATTTTTAGCTTGATTATTATTCTGGCTTTAGGTTCTTTTATCTTTAAAAAACAGCAAAGCGAGAAAATCAAAAATTTTCAAGATAAGATAGAAAGCATAAAAGAAAAAACCATTCAAGCAGAAAGCTTTTTGATTATTAAAGAACAAGACAGGGCTAACATTTTATTGCAAGAAGCGCTGAGAGAAGTTTTACCCTTAACAAAAGAAGAAAGTGGTCAAAAAGAAGAAATCTTGACTCTAAAGAATTCTATTGAAAAACAGCTTGAAGAACTAAATAAAATCCAAAAAATTGACAATCCACAGATTTATTCTGGCAGTTTTCCTAAAAAACAAGAATTAAAACCGACCAATCTTAAACCATTGCCTGCTGGTTTTAAAGCAGATTTGGTTTGTTCGTTTCATTCCAATTTATATTTCTTAGATAAAAAATACGGAGCTATTATAAAATATCCTTATTTAGGAGATTCTAAATGGGGAGACCCTCAACTTTGGCTAAAGCCCTGCGAGAGGGCTGTTCAGGCAAAAGACATAGCCATAGATGGAAGCATTTGGATTTTGACCAAAGACAATACAATTGATAGATATCACACAGGAACTTACAAAGAAACTCTACCTCTTAATTTTTACCCCAAATTAGAAGAACCCACCAAGATTTTTACCAATTCTCAGCTGGCAGAACTATATATACTTGAACCTATAAAAAAGCGGATAATCATTATAAACAAGAAAGGAGAAATAATTAAGCAGTATCAAAGCGATAAATTTGACCGGTTGGAAGATTTTGCTGTTTCGGAAAACGGCAAAACAATCTATCTCCTCAACCGCTCAACCGTTTATCAAATTCAACTTTAATTAATTTAATTAAAATTTAATTAAATTAAAAAAGGTAGAGGCCGTGCCTCTACCTTTTCTTTTTAGGTTTTAAAAATTAATTGGTTTTTTCTTTTTCTTTTTTAATATTTCATAGATAAGACATCCTATCAATAAAAGTATTGGGATAAGCAGATGCAAGCACTTGAATAGAATTATTAGAACAACTAAAACAAGCAAAACAACAATCAAATCCATATATTTCTTTTCTTCTTGTTTTTTCTTCTTTCTTGATAGAATAAACAAAACAGTTAATATAGTGGCTAAAATGCTTAAGAAAAGACAGCTGTTTTTCAGAGTAAAGAAATCACCAATTGCTGCTAAAAATCTGCTTAAATCTACTCTTGGGCCTCTTTTTTCTTCTTCGCCCGGCAAAGCAGGTTGAACTTCTCCCTGTTCGCCAATTATTACCTTTTCACCTTCTTCTTCTGGCTGAGTGCTTGGTTTTTCGGTTGGTTGTTCAGGAACCGCTTCCCAAGTTGGAACTTCTGCTATTGGTGGAGCCGGAGTTTCTCTGCCCTCTTCTGCACCTGTTGGAGCTTCAGGAGAGGGAGCGGGAGTTTCGCAGGGCACACAGGACTGCCCTTCTCCCGGAGCCAAAGTAGTAAAACTATGTTCTGTACCAACTGTTGGAGGCGAAGCGTGAGAAACACAGCGGAAATAATATGTAGTGCTGGCATTAAGGCCGGTAAGGATCACTGTATGACTTGTAGTTCCATTTTCGCTTATAGGAGGCGTGTTGTCTGTCTCCG
>CAYNVZ010000058.1:0-3313 GCA_964400775.1 uncultured Candidatus Saccharibacteria bacterium
GCGAGCACGCTGGGCGAGCGAGCGGCTCCTTGGGAACTGCTTTCTGAGTAATAAATAATAAATACTGTAAACAACGCGTTTAATTCCTACAATTTTATATTATATCATCTTTTGATTTTTGCAAGGTTTAAAATGGTGCTTATTACTGCATCCGGTGATAAAGACATTGAAGGAATTTTACATTTTACTAAAAATTCAGCAAAATCAGGCAAAGAAGAAGGCGCATCTCCGCAGATTCCACAGTATTTTTTTCTTTTCCTGCAGAGTTTAATTACTTTTTTAAGCATTTTTTTAATTGCCTTGTCTCGTTCATCAGCAATATAAACTATCCTGGCATTATCTCTATCTATACCTAAGGTTAATTGGGTTAAATCATTTGAACCAATTGACATTCCATCAAAAATATCTAAAAATTTGTCAGCCAAAATGACATTGGAGGGCACCTCGCACATTACATATATTGGCAAACTCTGCGAATCTGAACGAGAATTTTTGTTACGGATAAGGCCAAATTTTTTAATTAATTTTATCACTTCTCTTCCCTCTTTAAGGGTACGGCAAAATGGAACCATTACTCTGATATTCTTTAGTCCAAACTCTTCCCTTGCTTTTTTTATTGCCTCGCATTCCATTTTAAAGGCCGGTTGAAATATCGGATCCAAATAACGACAAGCGCCTCTAAATCCCAGCATTGGATTTGCTTCTTCTTTTTCAAATAATTCTCCACCAATTAGGTTTCTATATTCATTGCTTTTAAAATCAGAAAAACGAACAATTACTTCTTTAGGATAGAAGGCGGAAGCAATTATTGCTATACCTTCTGCTAATTTATCTACAAAGTATTTTCTTTTGTCTTTATAGCCAATAGTAAGCTTGTTAATTTGTCTAATTATGCCTTGCGCTTTAAAGATTCCTTGGGCTAAGCGTTTTTTTGAATTCTGTTCATACCCAACAAAGTTAGACACCCCGGGCAGGGCTGATTTCAGACCTCGCATCTGCTCGTAGTAATACAAGGCAAGCGGATGTATCCTAATTTTTTCAGCAATAATAAATTCCTCTCTAGCCAGTCCTACTCCGTCATTGGGCAAAAATGAGGTCCTAAAAGCAATTTCTGGAGCTCCAATGTTAAGCATTATCTTTGTTTTTAGCTTGGGAATTCTTTTCAGATTGTATTCTTTTACCTTAAAAGGAATCTTATCCAAATATACCTTTCCCTCTGAACCCTGGGTGCAATCCACTGTTACCATCTTGCCGGTTTTTAACACCTGGGTACCTGTTAATGTCCCTACTATACAGGGTATGCCCAGTTCCCGGCTTACTATTGCTGCATGACAGACCTTAGAACCCTCATCAGTAATTACAGCTGAAGCAATTTTTATAGCAGGCACCCAGTCAGGATCAGTCATTTTTGTCACCAAGACCTCTCCTTTTTTAAAGTCATTAATTTCAGAGATACTTTTAATAACATGCACCTTGCCCTGTCCTATTTTATCTCCAATAGCAATACCTGTTAATATCGCTTTTTTGTTTGTTTTTATTCTATATTCTTTATAGGTGGCCTTATTTTTTGTGATATGTACAGTTTCTGGCCTGGCTTGAACAATAAAGAGTTGGCCGGTTTCTCCATCCTTTGCCCACTCAATATCTTGAGCAGTTTTATAATGTTTTTCAATTAAACAGGCCCATTTTGCTAATGTTAAAATCTCATTGTCGCTTAAACTGAATTTTAATTGTTCTTCTGAAGAAGTTTTAACCTCTTTTAGTCCGCCTTTTGAGTTATAGATATATTTTTTTGTTTTTCGCCCTAAATTTTTAGAGATTATTGGCTTAAAGCCCTGTTTAAGAGTGGGTTTAAAAACATAAAATTCATCAGGAGTAATCTTTCCTTTAACAATCATTTCACCTACTCCCCAGATTGAGTTGATTAAAACCACGTTCTTAAACCCGGTCTCTGTATCTAATGTAAACATTACTCCTGAACAAGCTAAATCAGACCTGACCATTTTTTGAACTCCCACTGATAAAGCGATTTTTAAATGATTAAATCCTTTTTCCTCGCGATAAGCAATCGCCCTGTTTGTAAACAAAGAAGCCATAGATCTTTTAATTGCTTTCAATAGGTTTTTTTCTCCTGATACATTAAGATAGGTTTCATGCAAACCTGCAAAACTGGCTGAAGGAAGATCCTCTGCAGTAGCGGAACTTCTTACCGCTACATCCACATACTTTTGCCTGTATATTTGAGACAATTTTTTGTAATTTTCTAAAATCTCTTTTTTTAAATCTTCTGGAAATTTACCTTTCAAAATCAAAGCGCGTGCTTGTCTGCCTGTTTTTTGTAAAGCCCTGATGCTTCCGGAATCAAGGTCTTTAAAAATTTCTTTTAATTTTTTATCAATTTTATTAAATTTCAAATAATGCCAATATGCCTTAGAGGTCAAAGCAAAACCATTAGGGATTTTAATTCCCTTTTTAGAAAGCTGAGAAAACATTTCTCCTAAAGAGGCGTTTTTCCCGCCTACTAAGGGTACATCTTTTTTAGAGATTTCTGAAAACCTAAGAATAAATTTTTTTTGTTTGCTTGCCATTTTATTAAAAATCAAAAGCGCCTTACTGTCATTAATTATCAGCTACGACTTATCAGTGATTGTTTTTTTAATTTGTTCTATACTTTCTGGATTAGCCAAGGTAGAAAGATCGCCTAATGGCTCTTGAATGAGTAATTTTTTAAGAACCCGACGCATTATTTTACCGGAGCGGGTTTTGGGTAAATCAGAAACAGAATAAACCTTTTTAGGCAAAGCAATAGGGCCTATTTCCTTTCTTATCTGAGCTATCACCTTATTTTCAATGTTTTTAATTTTGGTTTTAGATATCACAAAGACCACTGGCACTTCTCCTTTTATTTTATCAGGAACACCAATTACAGCACACTCAGTAATTTCTAAAAGTTTAGTAATCGCATTTTCCAGTTCTCCAGTAGTAATCCTGTGTCCTGCCACCTTAATTACATCATCTACCCTTCCTATAATTCTAATTAAACCTTGTTTGTCTTTTAAAGCACCGTCAGAGGTAAAATATATTTCTTTTCCATATTCTTTCCAATAGGTATTTAGATACTTTTTAGGATTTTTATAAACTCCTCGTAAAAGTCCGGGCGAAAAAGGAGGAAGTATTACCAAATTTCCTTGTTTTCCTGTTTTGCACTTCTTCCCTTTTTCATTTAAAATTTCCACTTTTACTCCCGGAAGAGGCAAGCCAGTAAAGCAAGGTTTAAAAGTTGACTGGAGGGCTGGAAAAGTTTTTGATGACC
>CAYNVZ010000059.1:0-3121 GCA_964400775.1 uncultured Candidatus Saccharibacteria bacterium
AGGTTCCACCCGAGGTGGATTCGCCTCAGGCGAAGGATTCGCCCTTGGCGGACAATTTGGAAATTTTAAAATGGGAGAAAAAGCGAGGAAATTTTCCCGAAAAGCGGGATCTCCGACAGAGCGATTATTAGATTATGGTGTTGAGATTGACGAAACAAGAGAACTGAGTAATATTATAGCCAAATTGACTATTACAGCGAAGGGGGGTAAATAAATTTGCAATTTAATGCCTGTCCGCGTGTAACGGACAGGCAAGCAATTTTCATTTTACAATGTTGCATTCACGAAATCGCCTTTGGGGAGTTGGTGAATACAAGACGGTAAGCGTAACGGTTTAATGAGAAATAAGGAGGACCAATGAAAATTAATTTAGCTAAATCAGCAGGATTGTGTTTTGGAGTAAAGAGAGCGTTACGAATTACTCATGAAGCAGCAAAAAAGGGAGGTAAAGTGTATATGCTGGGGGACCTTGTTCACAATGAGGAGGTGATAAAGGAGATTAGTGAGTTAGGAATTAAAAAGATTAAGAGGTTGAGACCAGGTAGAGGTAATCGGAGTCTTTTAATTCAAGCTCACGGAGCAGGAGTAAAGATTTTTAACCAGGCGCGGCTTTTAGGGTATGAGATAATAGATGCTACCTGCCCTATGGTCAAGGAAATACATAGAATAGTAAAAGAAGCAGAAAAAAAAACTATAAAATTATCGTTATTGGCGATGAGAAACATGATGAGGTGCAGGGAATTGTTGGCCAAGTCAACAGGTCTGCTATAGTAATTGACCCTCTCCACCCCATCCCTTTAAGAAAAATTAGACAGGTTAGTCAGGCAGCAGTAGTTGTTCAATCTACACAAAATATAGAAAAAGTATCGGTGATAGTTGAGGAGTTAAAAAAAAGAATTAAAAATCTTCTTTTCTTCAACACAATATGTAAACCTACCCAGATAAAACAAGAAGAAATAAGGACGATGCCTCTTCAAAATGATATTATGATTATTATTGGGTCCAAGAAGAGTGCTAACACTAAGAGATTGTATGAAATAGCAAAATCACTTAATCCTCGCAGTTACTGGATACAGTCAAAAGATGATATAAAACAAGTATGGCTAAAGGAGGTAAAAAATATAGGAATAACTGCTGGAGCATCTACCCCTCCATCTACTATTACCAAGGTAATTGAGTATCTAAAAACCTTAAACAGAGATTGCGCGTTTCCTTAAAGGGAGGACTTTTTCAAATACTTAAAGAAGATTTTTTTAGAGGAGGCCTTTTCCCTTTTTACAATAAGGCGCTGTTGCAAAATAGCCCTTTTCGTAATCCCACGGACAAAAAGCCTTTGAAAAATAAGGATAATTTTTTGAAGAAATCGCCAAATTTGCCATTTCGCAACAGCGCCAATAAACCCAAATCTTGCAATAGAAACTTTGTTTTTCACCAAGTGATATGTATTTGGGCGTTGTTGCGAAATAAGCAAAAATGGTTTCATCTAAAATTGGTTTCGTAAAGCGGTTTCGGTTGCGGTTGAGGATCGTTAGACGACATTTTGGGAATGTCGAAAGGTTACGTAAAGAAAAGATGATGAACGGGGTCCAGAACGAAGCCGATACGTAACCGAAACCTAAACCTGTGGACGATAAACCAGTATCGATTATCTACCTCTATTCGGACAATCACAAAAAGGCATTTTGCAACAGTGCCAATAAAGAAGGGATAACATATTATTTATTAGGGGTGAGAAGTAATTGCAAAAATAGTTATTTCTCCCTTATGAGGTCCATAATAGAAAAAAACCCTATAAGCTGCAGGTGTGTTTTGTTCAGCATATGCCTCAAAAACTTTCTCTCCATTGGGACCAACAATTGAATAATAAGGATGTGTTTGCAAACTTGGGTGTTTTGGATTTTCGCTTAAAAATTCTAATGTCTTTATAACTGCTTTATAGCGTTTTTTTAATCCTGAATTTCTCTTTAACTCCTTTAGAGCCTCTTTGGCAGTAGGAGTAAAATTTAGAATAAATTTCATAAGTTATCAAAAAATTTATCTAAATCTTTTACTTTCTCAACCTTTCCCTGCTCTGCTTCAGCTAATCCTTGCTTAATAGCTTTGAGAACCTTGGGATTGCGATAAATCCATACCTCCTTGCTGGGAATAGATACCATCGGTCTTAATAATATATCACCATCTTCTCCATAAAAAATTTGAAATTCCTCCGCTCCGGTTTGAGCAGTAATAAGTTTTAATATTTTTCGGCCAAGAGTAATTCGACTTTTAGAGTCAACTGTTTTTCTACCTATAGATATAAATTTTTCATTAAGGTTTTCGATAATCTTTTTTTTCTTCATCTTCATATCCTTCACCTCCACTTAAAGTATAACATTTTGTGGGAATGTTGTCAAATAGGAAAGTGGGAATGTAGTATCAAAAAATTGCCTCCCTCTGAAAAATTCAACAATTCTATTCAATAATTCTGGAACTTGCCCAAAATTTGAAAGTGTTTTTAGACTTAATTTTTCTTTCTAAAAAAGCGGTTTCGGTTGCAGTTAAGTATCGGTAGGCGGCATTCTGCGAATGTCGAAAGGTTACGTAAGAAAAAACGATGAACGAAACCCAAAAACGAAGCCGATACGTAACCGAAACCCAAACCTGTGCACGATAAACCAGTATCGATTATCTACCTCTATTGGCGCTGTTGCGAAATGGCAAATTTGGCGATTTCTTCAAAAAATTATCCTCATTTTTCAAAGACTTTTTGTCCGTAGGATTACGAAAAGGGCTGTTTTGCAACAGCGCCCTATTCGGACAATCAAGGCATTTTGCAATAGTGCCTCAATTTGTCTTTATCAATGTCGCCTAATGGAGTGAGGATAAAAGAAGTTTTCCGATAGGAAAATTTAGACGAAAGGAAGTGGAGTCTTTTATCCTCTGTTAGGCGAGTTTTGACGAAGTCAAAACCAAAATTGCTAAAGCAATTTTGCGTATGACGCCACCGCCGAAATAATCAATGATTCTTTTTAATTCTAACTGTAAGAGGATTAGAAAAAGAAAATTTACTACCCGACATCTGGACATTACCTTTCCTCATGGCTTTTCTTACTTCTTGACTGGTCTTCCACATATCAATGAG
>CAYNVZ010000060.1:0-3081 GCA_964400775.1 uncultured Candidatus Saccharibacteria bacterium
CAATTAATGATAGAAGATGTTGATTCTAAGAATTTTGGTTTTGTTTTATTCTTTTCCTGCGCTTGTAGAGGAATGCTGTTAGGTAAGGATTATATGGCAGAAATCAAAAAAATCAAAGAAACTCTAGGAAACAAAGACATTCCTGTTTTTGGCATTGCCTCTACTGGAGAACAGGCGTTTTATAAAACCGGCTCTCCAACAGGAACCGCAGTTACCATTACAATGCTAGGTATTTCCAATGAATCCATATTTATCAGTAAAGAAGCGAGATAAACTCTCAAGACAAAGAATATAAATCTTTATGCCCAAACAAGCGCTTTTCATCCAGGAATTTTACACAGAAGAGATCCAACGGAGGCAATCAAAATTTTAGAAGATAACAAAATACAAGTGCACTATACGAGATGTGTCCCTGGTGTAGTGGCGGGCCTTCTACTATTTTTGATGCTTTCCGCAGCTTTTTATTATTGGGCATGTGTTCCTTTGACTTGAAAAATATCTTTGCTACCAAAATATGAGCATCAAGCACGATGCCCATTTTATTTTATATTTTTATATAGTTTTATTTATGCTAAAATCAAAATATAATTATGAATCAGAAACAAATAAGAAACTTTGTTATAATTGCGCATATTGATCATGGGAAGTCAACATTGGCTGATAGGTTTTTAGAGTTGACAGGAACAATTACCAAAAAAGAAATGCGAGAACAATTTTTAGATATGATGGATTTAGAACGAGAAAGGGGAGTAACTATCAAGATGCAGCCGGTGCGGATGGTTTACCGTCCGCAAGCTCTAAATTCAGATTCAGAATTTATTCTGAATCTGATTGATACCCCAGGTCATGTGGATTTCAGTTATGAGGTTTCTCGCAGTTTGGCAGCAGTTGAAGGAGCAATTTTACTTGTTGATGCTACCCAAGGTATTCAGGCGCAGACATTGGCTAATTTAGAATTAGCCGGAGAACAGAATTTGGTAATTATTCCAGCAGTGAACAAAATTGACTTGCCGCAGGCAAGAATTAGAGAAACCAAAAAAGAATTAGCAGACCTGTTAAAAATTTCTGAGGAAGAGGTTTTTGAGGTTTCGGCTAAAAAGGGAACTAATGTTGAAAATTTATTACAGGCAGTTGTTAAAAAAGTTCCCTGCCCAAGCGGAGAAAAAAATAAGCCATTCAGGGCTTTGATTTTTGATTCAAAATATGATGCCTATAAAGGCGTTATTGCCTATATTAGAGTAGTAGATGGAGAAATTGAAAAAAACCAAGAGATTTTTTTAATGGCAACAAACTCGCATGGAGTAGCAAAAGAGCTTGGTTATTTTTCTCCAAAGCTTGTTGCCCAAGAAAAGTTATCTGCAGGAGAAATCGGTTATATTGCTACAGGCATTAAAGAACCAGAAAGGGTAAAGGTGGGCGACACGATAATAATCTCAAATCTCAAATCTCAAATCTCAAATCTGAAAATTGCGCCCTTACAGGGATATAAAGAGCCAAAGCAGGTTGTTTTTGCAAGTTTGTATCCTCAAGATCCTGATGATTTTGATTTACTCAAAAAGGCCTTGGAGGAATTAAAATTAAACGACGCTTCTTTAACCTTTGAGATTGAGTCAAAAGAGGCGCTGGGCAGAGGTTTCCGCTGTGGTTTTTTAGGAATGTTTCATACAGAAATTATCACTGAACGCTTGAAAAGAGAATTTAATTTAGATTTAATCGTAAGCAGGCCAATGGTTGTTTATAAAATTATTAATAATAAAGACAAAGAGTTTTTAATAAATTCGCCGAGTGACTGGCCAGACCCACAGGTTATTAAAGAGGTCCAGGAACCCTGGGTTAATCTTAGAGTGATTGTTCCAACAAGATTTTTAGGTCCTGTGTCGGAATTGTTAAAAACACTTCAGGCAAAATATATCAACACCAGTTATCTAAGCCCTGATAAGGTGTCTTTAGTTTATGAGGTACCTTTAAGAGAAATAATTATTGATTTTTATGATAAGCTTAAAAGTGTTACCAAAGGATATGGTTCGGTTGATTTTGAGATTATTGGTTTTAGACCAGGAGATCTTGTCAAGCTTGATATTTTGATTGCAGGTAAAAAACAGGAGGCCTTATCAAAAATTGTACCCAGGAATCAGATTTTTAGAGAGGGTGATTTAATAACCAAAAGGTTGAAAAAAATTCTCCCTAGACAGCAGTTTAGCGTGCCTATTCAAGCAGCTGTTGCCGGAAAAATAATAGCGCGCCAAACACTTGGCTCGCGTGGTAAAAATGTTATTGCTGGTTTATATGGCGGTGATTATACCCGGAAAAGAAAACGATTAGAGAAGCAGAAAAAAGGTAAGAAAAAACTGGCGCGCCGAGGAGAACTAAAAATTCCTTCAAAGGTGTTCTTGGAAATGCTAAAGAAATAGTTTATAATAAAGGCGCAAGCAAGAAAGCAAGCATACCTAAAACCACAAACAGTACCGAGATAACCCAGATGGCTTTAAAAATTGCTTGTTGCTTGACTTTCTTCATATTAGATATATGATAACAAAGTATAGAAAATTTAAAAGACCTTCTGTAAGTTCTTTATTTTTAAATTCCTATTTACGCATTGGTTTTTTTCTCATTTCTGTGTTGGTACTTTTAATAGCAGTTATCCATTTGGCTTTTTCTAATCTTAAAATGAACCAAAAAAGAACAGCGTTAAACTCAAGAGTCAGGTCTTTAGAACAAGAGATAGAAGCGTTAAAGGATAGAAATAAACAATTAAAAGCGCAAATTTCGCGAGTTTCAGATCAAGAATATCTAGAAAAAGAAGCAAGAGAGCGATTGAATCTTAAAAAACCTGGAGAAAAAGTAGTTACCATTGTTGTTCAGAATAAAAATAAAAAAGATAAAAAAAATTTAGAAACAATAAACCTCCAGTCCTGGTGGCAGAAGCTTTTAGAAAGGTTAGGGGTGATGCAGTAACAAATTAATTAACTTAACAGGGCGTTGTATAACTATAACGGCTATTATAATTCCTTTCATAATTTTTATATCAAAGCAAGATATTTTGCGGGTATAGTATAGTGGTAGTACGTAACCTTCCCAAGG
>CAYNVZ010000061.1:0-2657 GCA_964400775.1 uncultured Candidatus Saccharibacteria bacterium
TCCAACCACCTTATGAAGGACAAATGCCTCCTGAAGGGATGATGCCTCCTGAAGGAATGATGCCGCCCGAGGGAATGATGCCGCCCGAGGGCCATCCAGAGATGATACCACCTGAAGGATTCCAACCACCTTATGAAGGACAAATGCCTCCTGAAGGGATGATGCCTCCTGAAGGGATGATGCCTCCTGAGGGAGAAGTGGTACCTTCTCAAGAAGGAGTAATTCCTTCTTTTGAAGAACCCCAGTCGTTTTTTAAAGCACTGAAGCAATTTTTAGCGAGTATGGTTGCTTCTTTTGGGAAAATTTCTTTTTAAAAGAAATAAAATTTTTGAAATAAAAACAACAAAGACAAAAATAGAACATTAACAAAAAGGAGGTGAAGAAATGGTTGAGCTCTTGTTGAAAGAAATGGAAAAATTGCGACGACCAAGCGGAGCTTTTATTGCCGCGCCCTCAGAAGAATATAATGCTTGCTGGTTGAGAGACCAACTTTATATTTCTCTTGCTTATTATTATTTAAGAGATTTTCAGAAATTAAAGCAAGGAATTTGGGTTGTTTTTGATATTCTGAAAAAATACATCCACAAGATAGAGCAGGGGATATGCAGTTGTGAATTTTCTCTTCATGCCAAGTATCATCCTGACACTTTTGAAGAGATAACAGAACATTGGGGACATCATCAATTGGATGCTTTAGGGCTTTTGTTATATCTTACAGGTTATTTTAATTCTAAGAACATTAATCTTTTCAGAGATAAAAAGGACATTAGATTAATTCAGCTGTTGGTATTTTATATTCAAGCGGTAAGGTATTGGGAGCAAGGAGATTTTGGAATGTGGGAGAATGATTTTAATGTGCATAGTTCTTCTGTAGGAGCGGTGGTAGCCGGGTTTTACTGGTTGGAAAAAAACAGGATTGTAACAGTGCCTCGGTGCTTAATAGAATCAGGAAGGGAAGCTCTCCGTGCTCTTCTTCCAAATGAAACCTATGAGCGAGTGGTAGATATGGCTCTACTTTCTCTTATCTGGCCATATAACATTGTGTCTGAAAAGGATGCTGATGTTATTTTAACAAGAGTAAAAGAGAAGTTGGTTCAAGAGCATGGCTTGAATAGATACATACAAGATAGTTATTATTGTTCAGGCAATGGAATACCGGCAGAATGGCCTATGGGCTTTTTCTGGCTTTCTATAATTGCTTCGCAAAGAAACGATATTAAACAGGCAGAGTATTGGCTTAACAGGGGCCTTGAGCAAAAAACTCCACAAGGGTATATACCTGAGCTTTATACAGACGGATCTCCTAACAAAAATACACCATTAGCATGGGCGCATAGTTTAGCAATTATAGCTCATCTGAAATTACACGAGCAGAGACAAAAATTAGCCAAAAATAAAAGGAGCTGATATTCAGCTCTTTTTTTAAGCGTTTTTAAACTTTCTTATCTCTGAGGTAGTTCTTGATAGCTAAAAGATATGCCCGAAAATTTTGTTGGCTTTCCTTGTAATATGCTTCTGATAATTCTTTTTCGCCTATTACTTCTAAATCCTTTGCTTTTTCATATTTTTGTATCGCATTGACGCGGTGTCTGGCAATTTCTTCTGCTGTATCCCATTCCGGAATTCTAAGCATAATCTGGCATATTTTTATGGCTACTTTGAGTAGTTCTGTTCTTTCTTTTCTTTGTACAATAGCTTCATACAAAGATCTTTCATATTTTGCTAAAGATAATATTCTATTCTCTTCATCAATACTGATAACATCATCTCCCATTTTATCACCTTATTTAAAAAGAACTTTTTATTTGAGGTTATTTTACCTATTTTAGAAAAAAAGTCAATCTTGTCAGGATATTTTGTGCTATATTTTAGTTAGAAATAAGGTCTTGGTATTTGTTATAACAGAAGAATATTGCGGTTTTGGCTGTTTTTGTTATACTAAATAGAACATAATTACAATTAAAATTAAAGACAATCAGGCAATAATTATTAATCTTCTTTATGCATTAGAAATATGGACATAGGTTTTTTACAATCAGCAACAATATCCTTAAGCTTGAGGATTCTAAATTTGGAGATATTAGGCAATTTGGTCCAGGATTATCTCTTCGCTCTGTTGATTTTTGCGGTAGTGGTTGCTGGCTTGAAGATATTTAAGCATTTTATAATTGAAAAACTAAAAAAGGTCGCCGGGAAAACAAAAACAGAGCTGGACGATTTGTTGATAAAACTTATTGACAGTATTGGCTGGCCCTTTTATTTTTTTCTGCCATTTATTTACCTTACATCAATATAATCATTTTTTCGATTTCACATTTATCATTAATGTGTACTTTATAAACATACACACCTGGATCTAAATTACTTTCAGTCATTAAAACTTTATAAAATCCAAGTTTCAATTGTCCTTCAAATATTTTGGAGATTAAATATCCTTTTATATTATAAAGTTCTATTTGTATTTTACCTTCTTGTTTGATCTCAAATGGCAATAATGCTGTTGGAGAATGGGGACCTATATATTTTTCCATTTCTTTTTTATAAGTTTCTGCATCAATAACAACAACTTGAGCTTTGTAGTATCGATCAGAAATATCAATTTTTTGCGTACTTTGATTTAAACTACAACCAATTAAGTAGAATACAATAACTATAAG
>CAYNVZ010000062.1:0-1524 GCA_964400775.1 uncultured Candidatus Saccharibacteria bacterium
AAGGCAAAGCCGGGAAATTCAATTTTCTCAAATTCCTTTTCTGATTTTTTGATTAAAAGCCAGATTGAAGAAAAAACTGGCGTGACAATCCTCCCGCCAATTTTTAGTTGCTTTTTCCATTGTTCAGGAATCTCTTTTTTCTGTACAGCAGCTGAAACTAAAATTCTGTCATAAGGTGCTTTTTGTTTATAACCCTTTGAGCCGTCAGCGCAAACAACCTCCACAATCCCCTTTTCTATAAAATTATATTTGGCTACATTTTTTTTACAAAACTCTGCTAATTCTGAAACTATTTCTACAGCAATTATTTTTCCTTTAGTTTTTGACTTTTGGCTTTTGATTTTTGATTTTAGCTCTCCATTACTTACTATGTGAGCAAGGAGGGCGCTTGTCCATCCTGAACCAGAACCAATGTCAAGAATTTTATTTCCGGCTTGTGGCTGTAAATGTTCAATCATAAAAGCCACTACTAATGGTTGGGAAATGGTTTGGCCATAACCTATGGGCAATGGTTCGTCTAATTCAGCCAAATGTCTTATATTTTCAGGCATAAAATCAACCCTTTTGATTTTCTGAAATGCCTCAATTATTCTTGGCGTCTTTAACCATCCATTTCTAATTAGGTTATCTATTAAATTACTCATATTTATTTAAAAATTAGTGTCACTAAAAAGCCATAACAAATCAGGACAATCGTCCTGATTTGCTAAGCATACTTTAAATCAAAGTTCAGCATAAACCCGGGTTTAAACAAAAATGAGAAGAAAAAAGAAAAAGGTGCCAGCGCAGGGGTGCCAGGATTTGAACCCGGACTAACGGTTTTGGAGACCGTTGTGCTACCATTAACACCACACCCCCTTATTTTATTTTTTCATTTCTTTATGGATTGTGTGTTTTCTGCACCACTTGCAGAATTTTTTTAGTTCTAATTTTTTTTCAACCGAAGTTTGACCCTTGGATTTTCGGGTGTAATAATTTATTCTCTTACATTCTTCACATCGCAGTTTTACAAATGGTTTCTTTTTTGCCTTTGCCATATTTATAAACAAGAAGCGGGCTTAAACCGCTGAATTTTTCGCTTTTTAAGCAAGCCGAGAACGAGATTCGAACTCGTGACCTTCCCCTTACCATGGGGATGCTCTACCAACTGAGCTATCTCGGCATACCAAACAATACCCTCCTCCTATCCCCTCTTTCAAAGGAGGAGGATTAAAGTGGGGTTCTTTGTGATTAAATTACGTAATTTATTACGTAATTTATTACGTAATTGACTACAAGTGGGCTTCGCCCCTTCCCACTTTTCGCAGAAAAGTGGGGGGCTTCGCTCGTCGCAATTCAGGAGTTTGCGCCCCCGCTCCCTGTGTCAAGAACAAAATTTATAACTACCTTCGGTAGTTAAAATTTTGTTGTGGGCAGGGAGGGAGAGTTGCCCGAAGGGATTGCCTCCTCGCTTCGCTCGTCGCAATTCGGGAGTTTGCGCCCCCGCTCCCTGTGTCAAGAACAAAATTTATAACTACCTTCGGT
>CAYNVZ010000062.1:1624-2654 GCA_964400775.1 uncultured Candidatus Saccharibacteria bacterium
AGTTAAAATTTTGTTGTGGGCAGGGAGGGATTCGAACCCCCGTAGGCATGAAGCCGGCAGTTTTACAGACTGCTGCGTTTGTCCACTCCGCCACCTACCCATATATAATAAAATTTTCAATTTTCAATTTTCATTCAATTTTCAATTTTTAACGTTATTTAGCTTGCATTTATATTATCACAAAAATATTTATTTGGCAACTTGTTCTGAATTTATCAAGGGATAATTTTTGAATGTGCTTTCCTCCATTGTTCAATTTTTTTATGGTTCCCGCTTAATAAAACTTTCGGAACTTTCCATTTTATTCCTTTTTTGGGCGAGAATACTTCTGGCCGTGTATATTGAGGATACTCTAAAAAAGAACTTTTAATTTTTAATTTTAAATTTTTAATTTCAGTAAAAGATTCCTCGTTCAGGGATTGTTTCTTAATTACACCGGGTATTAGTCGTGAAACTACATCAACCACCACCATTGCTGGCAGTTCTCCTCCGCTTAAAACATAGTCACCTATTGATATTTCTTTATCAGCAATGTATTTTGCCACTCTTTCATCAACGCCTTCGTATCGGCCGCAAATTAAAATTAAATGATGTAATTTAGAAAACTGACGAGCTATTTTCTGGTCAAATTTCATTCCCTTTGCAGAAAATAGAACTACTTTTGACTTTTGTGTCTTAACTTTTGATTTAATTTTTTTAACTGCTTTATAAATCGGCTCTACCTTTAATATCATTCCCGCTCCTCCACCATAGGGCCGGTCATCCACGCTTTTATGTTTATCAGTAGTAAAATCTCTAAGATTATAAATATCTATTTTAATCAGTTTATTCTTTTGCGCACGCTTGATTATGCCTTGAGAAAAATAAGAATTAAAAACTTCTGGAAATATGGTAATGATACTAAATCTTATCATAAAACAGATAAATTGTATTCTCTGACCATTTTGGCAACAGAATGGATAAATAACTCTTCCACTTTTCTGCGAAAAAGGGCACAGGCAATAATCAAATCGTTACCAAAGTGATTAGC
>CAYNVZ010000063.1:0-2537 GCA_964400775.1 uncultured Candidatus Saccharibacteria bacterium
AAGAAGATAAACAGCAGATTCTTTTATTGAATTAAAGGTTTGGTAAAGCATAGTTTTATCTCTTAATATCTTTACCATTAACACCTTTTTGTGTTTCTTGGGGTTTTAATGGATTACTTGTACCTTGGTTAGAATTCTCCTGATGATTATCTGGGTTATTTCTAGGACTTTGGCTATCAGCATCTTGATTGTTTGAATTAAAAGGCACCTGCTCGCCTATATGTTTTTCAATTTTTTTATTGTTTGTACTCATAATTAAAATTAAAAAAGCTGTATTATTGTTAGGAAAAATGCTGATAAAATTAATAATACAAAAGACAACCTTGTATAATTAGCTTTTTGATAAAGCAGGTTTTTAGCATTTTGATAAGTTTGCCGCAATAGCAGATGTTTACGCTCAAGATATCTTTCCCAATTTTTTGGTTCGTTGTTTACAAAAATTTCATCTACATTGATGTGAATATTGACTTTCTTTGCCGTTATATTCCAAAAAGCAATTCCAATCGAACCTAACAATAAAATAATATAAACTATTGCCTGCCATAAAGATAAGATATCAACCTTATCAAAAACTAAACTAAATAATATTCCAGCAAATCCCAAGATAAATGAAGATTTTATATTTTCATTTTCAATACTTTTTATCGTATCCTGTAAATCATTAATCTGAATTTTTATAGCATCTTCTTTAATTTTTATTAAATCTTGATTATCCATAATTACAAAATCTCATAAAATTCCCTATTTAATTCTTTATCTTTCTCACTCACCCCATATTTCTCATTATCAATCTCGCTGTAGTTAACATAGAGATGATTTTATCCAGACACTCCAGCAAAAATCTTTTCTGGTCTTCGATTGATAAATCTTCAAAACCTGCCTGTCGCGTCCGCGACGCAGACAGGTCTTTTGCATGTTCATCAATAGTTTTAACATCGGCCTTATTTAAAACAATGATCATAATTTACATTTTAGGATTCTTAAAAAAGTTGATTTTCATACTCTTTTAGAACCAAATAGTTTTTCTACTATTTTGTCGTTTTCCTTTTCTAATTTCTCAATTTCTTTTTCTTTACCTTCTCTTTTGAGTTGGTGACATTTTTTGGAAATTTCAGCAAGTTTTTGGTGAAGAAAGTTTTTGGGGTCAAATTTTGGAATACCAACATGCTTCATTACCGAAGGGGTGCCAAAACCGCGTCCGGCAGAAGAAAAGGATTTAATAAAATCCCGCACCGGCTTGGAATTGACAATGGCACAAAGATAATGAGCTTCTGATTTATTATTGGTAGCGAAAAATGCTGTTGTATGAAGGGGTATTCCAATTTTATAACCAATTTGCGTCTTAACGGCAGACACGACTGAGGCATAAATGTCGTTCGACATCGCCTTCCAGACTACTTTAAATGGGGAAATAGTCTTTTGTTCAATTCCAAACATCGCATAGAATTCAGTTTTCTCGGCTAATCTTCTTATTGTTTTAGAACCACGATTCAAAAGAATATCTTTAAATTGAACCAAATAGCTATATGTCCTTGGCCATTTTTGCTTCATTAGACTTTGAGGATATGGTTTCCTGGTTTTTGGATTTTGTGCCATTAATAGGAATATATGTGCATTATATCCCCATCTTACTATATCTTTCCCTCTAATAGCTGGATAAACTAGATCTTGCTCTATGCTTTCTTCAATTTGCTGAATTTTCAGTTTTCCTCTTTCAGTTAAATTACGAATTATTATATTTCCATTAGAAAGCACCTGTTTTATTTCCAACCAGAAAACACCGTAAGGATTAGGGTTAGCCCCCAAAATCGCCTTATAGGGATTTTTACCTTCAATCATAGACAATTCTTTTAATCCAGCAGGATATGTTTGCCAAGCCCCAACATCTGAACCGAGTGGTTGAGCCATATATTTTTTCTTTTGTAAAAATGACAGAACTTCGTTCAGTAATTTATCAGTGGCAATTTTACCTACGTCTCTTTTCTTACTCCAAATGAAATATGGCAATGGATACTCTGTTTTTTCGCCTCGTTTTAGAATAATAGCCGCTGTTTTATTAGTTGCTCCTTCAAATGGTTGTATGGAAACTAAATCGTGTGCCTTCAGCACTTTTAAATATTTACCATCGCCAAGTTGGAACCTTCTAAATCCCTCGCCTGCCCCTTTGGATTTAAAAACCTCTTGGGTTATGAGAAACCCTAGTTTGGCGCCTTCTTTAAGGTAATAATCAGCCGAGGCATAAGTAAAAAGCATTGAGAAATCTTTCTTCCCGCCACCGAGACGAGTTTGAAAACCCTTTAATGAAAATAGTCCATAATCCTTCCAAAGTTGAAGTGTTGCGTTTCGATATTCCTGAGAAAGATAATCCCACCTAATCCATGGCGGATTACCAACGACAAAATCAAATTTGCCGGCCACCATTGGCGCAAAGGCGTTTTTCAGAAACCGGGCCCAAATGCCGTTTTTATTTTGCTTTTCCAGTTCTAAAATTTGGCTGTAAAAATCTTTCACTATCTGCTCATTGTAAGGAAAAACTA
>CAYNVZ010000064.1:0-2529 GCA_964400775.1 uncultured Candidatus Saccharibacteria bacterium
GGCAAAGATAAAGGGATATAAATTATAGTTTTGTTGTTTTTTGTTTGCACTTTATTTTTAGGAAGATTCTCAGGAGTGACAAACCGAAGAACTATACTCTGCTCCGGCAACCGCACGAACAAACAATTATTTAATCCTTGATTTGTCGTTGCCCCGCCTTCAATTGGACGAACGCCGGGAAAAGGAACTTTACCTAAGTCCAATGTGCCTGTCTGAGGATCTATGTAATCTTGAACCGACAAACCCTGGGCATTTAATTGTTTTACCACTTCATTAAAAATTGCCTCAGCGTACCTTTTAAAAATGTTGTTTATTTGATTTTGAAGTTCAGTTTCTGTTGAAGCAATTGCTTTGTCTATTTCTCTCTGAATCTGACTGATTTTATCGTTGACTACTTTTTCTATTTCTTTTGCCTTGTTCAGCCAACCCTTTTTGCCTAAAGAATCTTTTACATCCTGACAAAATCCATTAATTTTGTCGCAATAAGGAATTTTAGGCACTTCTGGAAATCTTTTAAAAGAAAAATAATAATCAGGAAAAATAATTGAAAGAAAAGTTGAAGGAATCTGAAGAGTAAGACATCCTCCAAAATCAGGAATACCTAAAGCGTTAAGAATAAATGTAGATATCAAACTAAAAATAGCATCAGTATCAACGCCGGTCACGGCAAAAGTAAGTTTTGGCTGCGGAAGCCGAATTTTGGGCAAAGATAATTCAGGAGCAAGCAAATTAAACAGCTCTAATGGAGGCAAAGATAAACGAATAGAAGGAAACTCTATTCTTCCTTCTAACCGCGTATCAAGATTAGGGATAGGAACCGAAACGCCAAAAGAAGGCAGATTAAAATTAAGAAAATTAAACCTTAAAGAAGGAAAAATATTGGCGCATTTATCCAAACTGCAAAGGTTGATATCCGGCAAACGAAGATCTTCGGTAATTAAACTGGGCAATTTAATTTTTAAAAAAGGCGGTATGCTGAAGCTAGGACCAATAATATCAGGAATAATAATATCAGGCAATTCTATTTTAAGCGAACCAGAAAATCCTAAAGAGCAGTCAAGCCCGACTCCTCCGCCGAAATTAAAAGGAAGATCCAAAATTTTTTGAGCTGGACAACTTGAGCCACTTGCAGGAAGATATGCTTCTGGAGGAGGAGGATTAAGGACTCCGGTAAAAAGATGAAGAATCTTGCAAGGTTCTGGAGGATCTTTCCGTCCTTTATCCTCCAATTGCTGACATTTATTTTTTAGCGTTTGAATTGGATTAAAATCAGAAGAGTAAGTTGGTTTGGAAAAATAATTTGCAGTAAACATACAACTGGAAGGAATTTTTTCTTTTTCCGCTTTAAACAGGTTCTGACATTGAACAGCAGCAGCTATTTGAGGATCAGTAATATGACAAGGAAATTTAGAATACCTAAGCTTTTTGCAAATTTCTGGAAAAGATTTGGGAAGAGGACAATAAGAATAACTATATCCAAAACGTAAGATAGAATTGCAGTAGTTTTTCCAAGCGTCTTGACATTCCTGATTAATAATTGAAATTACCTTTTTTGGATCGTAGCAATCTTTTGCCTTTTCTTTTAACCCCCAGGAACCGCTCATTGTCGGAAGTTCAGCGCATTCACTCATCAACCAAGCCAATTTCTTAAAATACCATTCTACAGAAATACTAGGTTCCACTTTTTTTGTTGTTGCTCCCTGCTGAGAACATTGATAAGAAAGGGAAAGATTTTTAGCAGGCAAAGCAGTTGAGGACTGGTAGCTGATTTTTTTTGAGGACTGCTGGGAAAAACCAGCGCTCGCCGAAGAGGTTTGTTTTTGAGCAGAAGATTGGCTGGCTGTTTTCCAATTTTGACTTTGCAGTCCGCTTATTGCTTTACCGCTTATTATTTGCGACTCAATTTGATCAACTTCTTTATCAATAGAATCTTTTAATTTTGAAATCTCTTGACTAATTGAATAATAAGGTCCTAATATTTGATCCAATGTTTGAGAAAGAATTCTTGTTAAATTCTGACACCAATTTGGACCTTGGGCTGAAAACGACGGGAGGCTAATTCTCTCAGGCAGTTTAAAAATTTGCGGAAAACTAGGCAAATTGGGAATATTGAAAAAAAGAGAAGGACAGCTAAAATTTAGTTCAGGAAGAGAGGCAAAAGAAGGAGGATTAAGAGAAAGATTAACTTGATTAGATGAAGAGCAAACCGAAGCTGTTTGAGCAGGAATATTAAGAACAATATCGCCTAATTGAGGAAACTTTAGTTTATCAGGAAGAGCCAAGCCAAATTTATCTATATCCACTCTGCCCAAATCCATATCTTCCAACTCTACACCTGTTTTTACTTTTATTGAAATATTCTTCTGGGCGCCAGTCCCTAATCGAAAACAAGCGGAAAATCCGCAGCTTTCTTGAACGCAGGAAACATAACAATTTTTAGTATAATCTTCAGAATATAATTTTTCTGTCTTTTGAGATTCAGAAATAATTTCATCAGATTTTTTTAAAACCTCATTTATTCTATTGCTT
>CAYNVZ010000065.1:0-2422 GCA_964400775.1 uncultured Candidatus Saccharibacteria bacterium
TAGGCCAAAAACCCTTATCCCACTCAAAGTTATCAAACAAAGACCAATAAAAATAACCTTTTACATTTATTCCTTCTCCTATTGCTCTACCTACCCACAAAAGATGATTCTCAATAAACCAAGACCTTATTTTATCTTCCTTATCAGCCACGCCATTCTCTGTTATAAAAATTGGTTTTTTAAACTTAGAAGCAAGTTTCAAAGCAAAATAAATACCTTTAGGGTAAATTTCCCATCCTAAATCAGAAACTAATTTGTTTTTGTTTTTATTAAAGCCAAAATCAATCCTGTTGTGAGAATAATAATTAAGACCAATAAAATCTTGATAGTTTTTTATTTTATTTAAAAACCAAAGGTTGAAAAAATAATCAGATAACTTTTTCAAAAAACTGTTGACTAAATTGTCATTTACTGCTTCAAAATAAACTATATTTTTAGCAATGCCTACCTGTATTTGGGAATTGATTTTTTTTATAACAGAATAAGCCTGGCAATGAGCTTTAACTAAATTATTAAGAACCCTCTTGTAAAGAAAAAAGTTCTTTTTTTGCGGAGGCCAAGAACCTTTCAAGTAAGACTGAGAAGCATAAATGTTTGGCTCATTAATAGTAATAAAAAATCTAATTCCTTTCAAAGCAGAAGAAACTTTCCTAACATATCTTTCAAAATATATTGGCGATCTTTTGTTAAGCCAACCTCCTTTTCTACAAAACCATAAAGGCAACGTCCAATGATACAAAGTCACAAACGGTTCCATCCCCAATTCTAAAAGAGCATTTACTACTTTCTGATAATGCCTAATCGCCCCTTCGTCAAAACATCCCTCTTTCGGTTCTATACGCGACCACTCAATAGAAAAGCGGTGTGCATTATGCCCAAGATTCTTAGCAGTTTCAAAGTCCTCTCTAAAAAGTTCGTAATGCTTACAAGCCACGCCAGAAATATAATTTTCCTCTTCAAACATTTCTGGAAATTTTTCCTGCTGCCATTTCTGCCAATACATTCCAGCTTCCTTGACTAATCGTTTAGCGTTTTTTCTCTCCCAATCAGCCCAATCATTATTTTGATTCCCTTCCACTTGATGAGCAGAAGTGGCAGCGCCCCAATAAAAATTTTCAGGAAATTTTATATCTCCCATCAACTAATGATAACAAAAAGAGAATTATACTACAAGGAGATATACTAGTTTGTTTCTTCAGTGTAGAACAAAGTAGCAAGAATATATTGAACGAGGCTCGCAAAACAGATTTTGCCAGCCCACGCTCCGCGTGGGCTGGGTGGGCTGACAGATCTCGCCTTCGGCGAGACCCACCCGACGCGACAACGCCATTCCTCCTTGCGACGAAGAAGCAAAAAGGAAAAATTTTCTACATTTTATTTTTTGCGCGCACCCTTTTCTTTTTTATTTTTTCAATTAAGGAAATGAAAATTTTTCCTTTTTTTTGCCTGCTTTTGCTGACGCAAAAACGCGCCGTCGCGTTTCTACCCATTATAGACCTTGATCATTATTGATATTTATGCTAATATGAAAATAGTTTATGGAGAAGCGTAGAAAAATCCTACACTTTCTAGCAACATTTATAGTCATAGCGATTATATTTTCGCTAGTTTTGCCTTTGGAGACGCTCGCTTATGTATCTGTACGTGGCTATTTTAGAAGTGATGGCACATACGTAAGACCACACGTAAGGAGTAACCCAAACGCTTTCAAATTTGATAATTATAGTTGGAGACCAAGTCAGGGTTTATATAACAAGAGCTATTATGCACCGACAAAAAATTATTCTAGCGACTGGTATACACCATCTTACATAACCGATCCGGATTATTATCTTGGCAAGAGTCTTTATGAAAGTGGGCGGAACGGTTTTAGTTCGTTTTCTATTCCAAGATCAACAACGCGCTCCTATTCATCTTCTTATTCCTCTGATTATTATTCCGCTGGTACTGGTGTGGATAGTTTAGGTGCCACTAAACATTCTATTCCCAAACTTCCCAGTATAAGTATTCCAGCCAACGCTCATCTTAATTACTTTGGTACAGGGTGGGTTTGTAATAAAGGTTATAGAAAGAATTATGTAACAAACAGCTGTGATAAGGTTATTGTTCCGCCAAACGCACATCTAAATTATTCCGGTGATGGTTGGACTTGTAATAAAGGATATAAAAAGAACTACACAACAAATAGCTGTGATCCGGTTAATATTCCAGCAAACGCCCACTTAAATTACTATGGCAATGGGTGGGTATGCAACAAAGGATATAAGAAAAATTACATAACTAATCAGTGTGACAAAGTTATTATACCAGCTAATGCTCACCTTAATTATTATGGAGATGATTGGGTGTGCAATAAAGGGTATAAGACCAAGTATGACAGCAATTTCAATAAGATAGGTTGCGAAAAGGTAGCTGTACCGGC
>CAYNVZ010000066.1:0-2207 GCA_964400775.1 uncultured Candidatus Saccharibacteria bacterium
TCTTGGGCCAGCGTTTTTTCTAGCATTGTCTAAATGCTCTTTTGCCCATTCCTTGCTAATAAATGGATTGGAACTCATTTTGAACATTCTCAATTACTTCTTTTGATTACTATCTCCCGCAATGTCTCGAAGGGCAAGCCTGCGATAGCAAGCGAAGAGTTCCGCACGCCACCGAAAATTGTTTTATTAATCTTCATAATTTTCCCTCAACTTTTGTTTTATCATTTCCGCAAGCTTTCTATATGCTCTTTCTGGTTTCGTGCTAAAAAAGTCGAAAAGCATTTTTAATGTTGCTCCGTTTTTAAATATAGCAAGCATTATTCCTTCTTCCCATAATTTCTCATTTTCTAAAATCTTCCTCCAAAACCTTATTTCTAAATCTTTAATCTCGTTAAAACTATCCTGTGGTTCCCTATCAAAATTGATTTCGGGCAATTCTGGTAAACTATCTTTCCAATGAGTTAGCCATGAAAGTAAATCATTCCAGACATTCAACTTGTTAAAAAATTCAAATAATTCTTTACCGTACAGGAGATATAGTTCAACCCCGTAAGTATCCGCCATTTTATTGAGTTCTTCAATGTAATAGTTTTTGTTTTTCACTAAATCAGGATCTATAAAATACATTATGCCTATGAGATTTTGTCCGTGTTTCCTGTAAAGATATTCAAGTTTTGTTTCAAAATTGCTTATCTGTCCTCTCTTTTTGGTTGAATCATGGTCATCTCTAACTTTTTGCTCAATGAAATAATATGTCTCACCATCGGTAAAATATTGGTCTATGTCAAGTTTCTTTCTGGGATTTGTAGGATCTGGAATAATTATCCTGGGAAGAACCTCAAATCCCCAGTCTTTGAGAAATTCGGAAATTAATTCTTCCATAGCATCTCCAAATCTTATTTCATGTGATTGTAAAAGGTGCTGGAGGATTTTCGCTCCTGGTTTTGTGGGTCTGAATAGCCCTACAAAACGCTCTGGTCTGTCTGCTAGTTTTCTTAAAAGTTCTTTTTTCTCCCCCTCAAATATATGCTTATTTAGTATCCTACAAAATTTGTTGTAATTCATTTTGATTTCTTCAATCCTAAGTATTTATCAATTTTCTCAGGTTTTGGGAATGATTCTTCTGTTATTTTTAAGGTTTTTTTGAATCTTTCCACAATTCCTCTGACATATTTTTCATTAACTTCTATCATAACAAAATCCCTTTTCAGTGCCTTTGCCACATATCCTGTCGTTCCAGTTCCAGCCACAGGGTCTAAAATCAAATCCCCTTCTTTTGTGGATGTCAGGATTACTCTTTTTAGCAATTCAACGGGTTTTTGTGTTGAATGAAGTTTCTTTCCTTCTTCATTTTTTAGTCTTTCCCTTCCCCAACATAATGGCAAAACCCATACATTTGCCCCAACCTTACCTATGCCAAATTTTCGTGCATATTCTTTATTAAAAGTATATTTTTTTGCCTTTTTATCCTTTACAGCCCATATTAAATTCTCAGTTGCATTGGTGAACCTTACACCTAACCAATTGGGCATTGGATTTGTTTTGATCCAAATAACATCGTTGAGTATCCAATATCCTAAATCTTGCATAATTTTTCCAATTCTAAAAATGCTATGGTATGTAGCAATTACCCAGATGGTAGCATTTGGTTTCATTACTCTTTTAACTTCAGTTAAAAGTCTCGTTATAAAATCGTCGTACTCTTGAAATGATGAAAATTTGTCCCACTCATCATTTACTCCTTCCACAACCGTTTTTACTGTCCACCGTCTTAATTCTTTATTTGGTAGTTGTAAAAAATATGGTGGGTCAATAAAAACCATGTCAAAAACTTCATCATCAATCTTCTTTAGAACTTTGAAAGCGTTACCCAAAATAACTTTATTTTTTATTTCTTCAATTAAGTATTTCTCTTTATCGTCGGAATTTCTGATGATAAGTTCATTAAATTCATTAGCTTTCATTTTTTCCCCAAACAATGTATGTTGATTGCTTTTTGTTTCATTCATGTTATTTCACCTCTTGTTTAATGTAATTTAGGCGGGTGCAATTTCCGTTAACTTGTTTATATCCGAGCTGTTCGCATATACATACCTCTGGGCAACCATTATTTTTTTGTTGTTTCACTCATATCTTTACCTAATTTTAAAATTTTTGCGGTCTCTTCAAGGGTCATTATTTTTATCGCCTTTTTAACCTGCCAGTGC
>CAYNVZ010000067.1:0-2080 GCA_964400775.1 uncultured Candidatus Saccharibacteria bacterium
CGGCCATGACATTTGTTAATATATTGTCCACGATAAACGTTTCTATATGAGAATGCCCGGCGGTCATATATTCACCGATTTTTTGTTATCTAACAATTTTTAAAATGATTCATCTTTACTGATTAAATTTCCACAATTTGCGGGTAAAACTTGGCACACCATTCATGGCGGAGAGTATGCCACGACATTTTTTCTTTAGAACTCAAATCTTATTGAAAAAGGGGTAGAGAGAAGCACCTCCAGCACTTGATAAAAATTTTGAGGGCAATCAAAAATTCGGTGGAATATCTTTATTAAATATCATGGAGAGTTTGCAGTCATCACAGATGCCGTCAGGATTTGTTGTCTCATTCACACCACAGATTTTACAGATGGCTTTTTTTGGCATTATGTGAATTTAACTGTAAGGAGGTAAAAAGGTTTTGGAAGTTGTTTCCCTCCTTCCATCCTCTCATTTTTGCAAAATCAATTCATTTCAAAATGAAAAATACAGAGTTAACTACTCCGGGCTAAAGCCCAAAGGGTTCTCACTCTGGTCTAGCTAAACCTTCATTTGCCCTCTGGTGGCTTCCAATATCTTTGTCTTAATTTGATAGCTTCAGCAAAATGAGATAAGGTGTCTCTATAGGTGATTCTAAATTCATGGGCTTTACCTCCTTGTTTACTATAGTGTGATAGTTTTCCAAAATCATATCCTAAACTTTCTGCGATTTTATCAATTATATCTACTGTCGTTGGAGAAAGAGTGGATTCATCTCGATGCCCTAGAATAAAATGCTTTGCAGGTCCGATTTCCTTCCTGTAAGGTTTACCTTCCAATTTTGTTTCCCAGGGAAGTTTAACTGCCTCCGACCGATTCGCTAACTTCGGAAAAACAACAGAAAATATAAGATTTCTCACATTCCCCAGAACTTTGTATTTCTCAGAGGGCGGTGTGCTAGCCCAATCCGTCGTAATTCCCTCAAATTTCTCTGCATAATCTTTATCAATTTTCTCTAAAAATTCTTTTATTATTTTCTCATTTTCTGGTATCGTTTCAATTACTTTTATTTCTTGAAATTGTGGACCAAAATCATATTGAGAGTTTGATAGTACATCATAAAAATTCATGACAATATTGCCGCTTACTGATGTTGTTACATTAGTTGTAGTTACAGTCTCATTTGATATTGGTAATTGGTCCGCTACGTACTGTTTAGCAATCGCATCTTGTTTTTCCAAATATGGATAATTATATCCCCACCAATTCTTTATATCCATCCAATTTTCCTCGGTTATATTATGTATATGCGGTTCAACCGCAGAAATAATTTGATTGATGATATCGAACTGTGTTTCTATTTTTTCAAAATTTTTGGCCATTTTTTTAGCTTTTTTTATGTCATCGATAGTCTTTTCCTTTGCACTGATATTATCGTTTTTGAATTCGCTAATTTTAGCCTTCATTTCTTCTAACTTATCTTGCCTATTATCACTCTCTTCATTCATTTTCATTTTAAAAATTACGAATGAGTATTTATATTGAGTGATCTTCGAGCATTTTTACGATCTATAGATAAAATTTAATTTTGAGTATCAAACTTCTTCTTTCATCAACATAATTATATCTATATATAACAAAAACTTGCTTTGTACCTTTCAATTTCTTTTGTTGTAATCGAAATAAAAGGTCGTGTAATATGTTTTGCAACCAGTTAATAATTTTATAGTGATGAGAAAGAAAAAGGGTGTAAACGCTTTTATTTTGATTTGAAGAAAATAATAGGGGGCATGCAATTTCATATTTTTGATTTCCCCTATACTCATTATATCTATATATAACAAAAAATCCTCTCAATTTGAATTGTTTGATTTTAAGCAATTTTAGGGGAAGGGTATACAAATACATTAACTCAACTTTGAAAACATTTTTACACCCTTTTATTCTATTTTGCAATCGAAGGAAAGGGTTGGCAGGAAAACTGGTTGAAGAAGTTAACTATCTCAGACTAAAGCCCGGAGGATTCTCGCTTTGTTTTAGTTAAAATCCTTTAAAACCTGTAATGGGTACTTGGAAATCCTCTTAAAATCCGTTATTTTG
>CAYNVZ010000068.1:0-2044 GCA_964400775.1 uncultured Candidatus Saccharibacteria bacterium
GCAGCTGCTATTTTTATAGTAGCAGTTGTGGCAGCAGAATATGTGCCCAAGATTATTAGAGCCGCTACTGAAGGAGTGAGAATAAAGTATGGAACATTTTTAGAAGAGATTATTAGATGGTCTATTTGGGCTTTTGGAGGGTTGGCAATCCTGATTCAATTGGGTATTGCTAAAGATGTGATAATGACATTGTTTACAGGGTTTGTGGCGTTCTTAGCTATTGCAGGAGGTTTAGCCTTTGGTTTAGGAGGAAAAGAAGCAGCTTCCAGATTAATAGAAGATATCAGTAAAAAATTGGGAGAAAAATAGGAGTTTTTAGACAAAGAGCTTCAATAAAGAGGAACCTTTTTTGGGTTCCTCTTTATATCTGCTAAAGCATATTTTGACCTTAATCTTGTAATCCGTTAGAATAAAAGAATATGGGGTCAGAAGAAATTAGAAAAAAGAGAATTGAGAAAAGTAAACACTTGCAAGTAGAAGGTTTTCTTTCTTATCCGGGTAAAGTAAAGAGAACTTATAGCATAATAGATGTTGTAAAGAAATTTTCGGATATTAAAAAAATAAACAAGGAAATATTTTTAGTCGGGAGAATCAGAGCTATCCGGACACACGGAGGCATTACTTTTCTTACTTTTGAAGATGGTACAGGGTCATTTCAAGGTGTGCTAAGGACAGATAGAGCAGGGGAGAAAAAATATAAGCTTTTCTTGGACGATTTTGATGTTGGTGACTTCGTTGAATTAAGAGGATTTCTTTTTAAAACGAAGAAGGGTGAGAAAAGTATAGATATTATTGATTTTAAGATGCTTACCAAGGCATTGTTGCCCTTGCCAGAAAAGTGGCATGGATTAAAAGATGTTGAGGAAAGATATAGAAAAAGATATTTAGACCTGATTTTTAATAAAGAGGTTAAGAAAAAATTTGAATTAAGGGCAAAAATAATCAGGGAAATAAGAAATTTTTTAGAGAAACAAGGTTTTTTAGAAGTGGAAACACCTATTTTACAGCCAATTTATGGTGGGGCTAAGGCAAGGCCTTTTAAAACTCATTTGAATGCCTTGAATATGGATTTGTATTTAAGAATTTCTCCAGAACTTTATTTAAAACGACTTTTGGTTGGCGGCTTTGAAAAAGTATATGAAATTGGGAAATGTTTTAGAAATGAAGGTATTGACCGAGTCCATAATCCAGATTTTACCGAGTTGGAATTTTACTGGGCCTATGCAGACTACAAGGATTTAATGAAACTAACAGAAAAAATGTTTTCTTATGTATTGAAGACTTTATTTAGAAAAGCAGAAATAGAATATGAAGGGAAGAAAATCAATTTTAAGACTCCTTGGCCAAGAATTGAGTTTAATCAACTTTTTAGAAAATATACAAAGATTGACTTAGATGAGATTGGTTTGGAGGCTCTTAAAAAAGAGGCAAGAAAGATGGATATTAAACCAGAGGGAAATAAGGGAAACATTGCTGATGAAATTTACAAAAAATATTGTCGGCCCAAAATTATTCAGCCAACATTTGTAATTCACTATCCAGCTGAAGAGTTTCCTTTGGCAAAGACACTTGATAAAAATCCAAAAAAATCAGCCAGTTTTCAACTTTTGATTAATGGTATGGAATTAGTAAAGGCTTATTCAGAGCAAAACAATCCAATTATTCAGAGGAAAAGATTTAAAGAACAGGAAAAGATATTTAAACAAGGATTTGAAGAAGCTCAGAGAATGGATAATGACTTTATCGAGGCCCTAGAATATGGAATGCCACCAGCTGCTGGTTTTGGTTTGGGAGTTGATAGGCTAGTAGCATTACTGACTAATTCCCACACTATTAGGGAAATTATTCTCTTTCCTTTAATGAGAAAAAAATAAGATGTTAGATATAAAGTTTATTAGAGAACACCCAAGCGTGGTGGAGAAAGGATGTCGGGAAAAAGGAGTTAATTTGGATATTAATAAACTTTTAGAGTTAGATCAAAAAAGAAGGGAAGCCATTTTGAAGTGGGAAAAAATAAGAGCCGAAAAAAATAAGGCAAATAAAA
>CAYNVZ010000069.1:0-1981 GCA_964400775.1 uncultured Candidatus Saccharibacteria bacterium
AGGGTTCAATACGGTTTATAGAGTAGCTGTATAGGTTTTACTACTGTAAAAGGAACCCCCCACCACCCCCCCACCACTTTTCTCCGAAAAGTGGTGGGGGGGTGGTGGGGGATAGCGCTATTGCGCTATTTTATTATAGTCAAATGCCATTTTATAATTCAAATTTTTGTTGTATTATAGAATTGTATGGAAAACAAAAAAACAAGCCCATACCCAAATAGATTTCGCTGGTTTTATATTATTGGCTTTTCTTTGATTTTGACCTTACCGCTTTTAAGCGTACCACCTTGGTTTTTCCCTCCTGACTGGGGAAAAACTATCACCTTCCGGATTATATTCTCTGTAATGCTTTTTGTTTTTGTTTCTCAAGCTGTTTTAAATTTAAATCTTAAAAAAAATGATAACAGCTTTCTCACGAACGCGAGAAATCTATTACAATCAATAAAAAATAAAAAAAGCTCTCAAGGCAGGGCTTTTCTTGGCCTTTGGCTTCTTCTTGCCCTTTTTGGAATTTTCTTTTTGGCAACAATTTTTTCTTTAGATTTTCATTTTAGCTTGTGGGGCTCTCCTTACAGAGGCGGTGGATTTGTAAACTATGCTTTTTACATCTTCTTTGCCATCCTTGCTTTTTTAACCATAAGAAAATCTGATTGGAAAAAGCTCTGGGATATTGCCTTTATTACTGGAATCCTGGTTTCTCTTATAGCCATTTTCCAAAAATTTGCTGTTTTTAGCAGTTTTCTACTTCCCTATACCTGGAGACCGGTTTCTACAATGGGAGGACCTATATTCTTAGCCATTTATCTTTTGTTGTTAAGCTTTTTAGCTCTTTCTTTTGGAATTAAAACAAAGGGGATAAAAAAACTTTTTTATTTTTCTTCTCTGGCTTTATTTGTCTTTGTTATTTTTCTGACTGCAACCAGAGCTGCTATTTTTGGCTTATTTATTGGATTTTCATTTTTCATCTTTTTCTGGCCAGATAAAAAAACAATTAAATTAAAAATCCTCTTTGGAATGATTTTGGTCCTGGGGCTTTTAACAGCACTTTGGCTAAACACACAACCGCAAATAGTTAAATATTTAACAGAAAATAAAATCTTTGGCCCAGGATTTCAAAGAATATGGTCTTCTGTCCAGCCACTTTTAGATATTCAACACATTTCGCTTAATAAAATTGCTAGTGATGCCCGATGTTCCGGCTGGAGGGTTGCGTGGCAGGCGCTAAAACAAAGACCTATCTTGGGCTATGGACCTGAAAACTTCTCTATTGCTTTTGATAAATACTATGATCCCTCTTTGCCAGGAATAAGCCAACAGCCGGGCCAATCTGCCTATACGGGCTGGTGGGACAGAGCGCATAATATTATCTTTGAAACCTCAATTAACGCTGGAATTCCTGCCTTAATAATTTACCTTTTGCTTTTTGCAGTACTGTTTTGGCAATTGCAATTTCTAAAAAAGAAAAATCGCCAACAATGCTTAATCTACCATAGTATTCAAACAACCTTCTTGGCTTATTTGACAGCCAACTTTTTTAGCTATGATACCTTCTCAACCTATTTAATCTCATTCTTGCTTATCGGATATGCCTTATATCTAATAAACTATGATGTAAATGAAACTCTTCCTCAATGCTCTCTTAATCCAAACAAGCACTCCTGGACAAATTATAGCAAAACAAACATATTAATAATCTTTGTTCTTTTTATAGCACTTATCTGGTTCATCTGGACATATAATCTAAAACCGCTTGAAATTAATAAAGAAATAAACTGGGCTGTTTTTTACTCAGAAAACAATAAATGCGACAAGGCATTAAAAAAAATGGAAACCATTCTAGCTTCTTATAGCATTATAGACAACTATGTGCGTTTAAAATATATTGATGTAATTAAAAATTGCACCCGTAAGCAACAGCCAAAGGAAGAACAATTAGAATTAAGCAGGAAAGCAATCCAAGTTCTAAAGCAGGCCTCACAAT
>CAYNVZ010000070.1:0-1921 GCA_964400775.1 uncultured Candidatus Saccharibacteria bacterium
ACCCAATCTGCCAAACTTAGGTCTCGGTTCTTTAGGGCGGTAACTGATCTTTTTAGCATTTCTTTAGCTAATTGGCCCATTTTCAAAACATCTTTTTTAAGACTTTTTAACTGATTATGGAACTTTTTATGTGACATTTTTGTTATTTTTTACCCAAATTTACCTGTGATATATTTTTGGGTAAGTTCTTTTTTGGGATTCTCAAATATCTGTTTTGTCTGTCCAAACTCAATGAGTTGTCCGAGATAAAGATATCCAGTATAATCACTTACCCTTGCAGCTTGTTGCATATTATGGGTGACAATAATCACAGTATATTTTCTTTTCAATTCCTCAATTAAATCCTCAATTTTTGCAGTTGCGATGGGATCTAAAGCAGAGCAGGGTTCATCCATTAAAATAACTTCGGGTTCCACAGCCAATGCCCTGGCAATACATAACCTTTGTTGTTGACCACCTGATAAAGCCATTGCAGATTCTTCCAGTCTATCTTTGACTTCATTCCAGAGGGCTGCGTCTTTTAAGCTTTCCTCAACTATCCGGTCTAACTTCTCTTTATTATTTATACCATGAATCCGTGGTCCATAGGCAACATTTTCATATATAGATTTTGGAAAGGGATTTGGTTTTTGAAACACCATTCCTATTTTCTTTCTTAATGCTACTACATTGGTATCTGGCTGATAAATGTCTTTTCCATTGAAAAACACCTTCCCTTCTATTTTGCAATTTTCAATAATATCGTTCATTCGATTAAAACATCTAAGCAGGGTAGATTTTCCACATCCTGAAGGTCCTATTAAAGCTGTTACTCTATTTCGCTTTATTTTTATATTTATATCTCTGAGAGCGTGATTTTCTCCGTACCACAGATTTAAATTTACTGTTTCTATGATATTTTCTTTCTCTGACATTTAATTTCTACTACTTAACTTTTTTGTAATGATTTCTAATAATTATTGCCAAAGAGTAAATACTCATCACTAATAATAAAAGCACCAATGCGGTCCCATAGGCATTTTGCTCTCCTCCTGGGACACTTGTTGTAAGAACAAATAAATGAAAAGGTAAAGCCATTACAGGCTCCATTGGTGAAGAAGGTAAAAACCTTTGACTGGAAACAACAGCAGTAAACATAATTGGTGCGGTTTCTCCGGCAGCTCTCCCGATACTGAGTATTGCCCCGGTAATTATTCCTGGCATCGCACAAGGCAAGACTACTTTTTTTATCGTTTGCCATTTTGTGGCTCCTAATGCCAAACTTCCTTCTCTTATGGATCGAGAGACACTTTTTAATGATTCTTCTGTCGTTCTTATGATTGTAGGAAGAATCATTAAGGCTAATACTATTTGGCCCGCCAACAGACAAATCCCAAGATTTAGATAAAGCACTAAAAAGGAAAATCCAAATAAGCCAAAAATAATGGAGGGTGTCCCATTTAGATTTTCTACACCTACCCGAATTATCTTTTTAAGTTTTCCTTCTCTGGTATATTCTGTGAGATAGATAGCTGACCCTATACCAATAGGTAAGGCAAAAAGGATAGCTCCACCAACTAAATATAAAGTTCCTATAATCGCAGGATATATTCCCCCATTTCTTCCTAAATCTTTAGGAGGCTGAGATAAAAATTCCCAACTTAATACTTTTATTCCATTAATGGTAATGTAATACAAAATAATAAATAGGGTCAATAATACCACAATTGCTGATAGTTTAATTACTCCAAAAGCTATTCTTTGGGAATTTTTAGGAGAGATTTTTTTCGAGATAAAGTAAAAACCAAGGGCAATTAGAGTTATTAAAGCAAATTTATTTGGATCAATCCACAAAACTAATAAACACAGAAAAATTAAGGGGAAAATGAGATATATTCCCCCTGTTTTTCTCTTTTTTACTGAAGGAAGATACTTTTCTTTT
>CAYNVZ010000071.1:0-1739 GCA_964400775.1 uncultured Candidatus Saccharibacteria bacterium
AGTCCAGACACTTTTTAGAGTTTCTTATATTGATCTCCCTTGTGGCTTTGCTTCTGATTTTCCAGCCAGACATTAGCACCATGTTGATAATTCTTTCCACTGCTACAGTTATCTATTTTCTGTCGGGCGCTCCTATTTGGCAGATGGTTTTGATGTTCTCTATGGGCATAATCTCTCTTTTTCCCCTTATAAAAATTGCCCCTTATCGAATGGCTCGTATTTTGGTCTTTCTAAAGCCAAATACAGACATTTTAGGAATGGGCTACCATCTAAACCAGGCATTGATTGCCTTGGGTTCAGGAGGACTTTTTGGGTTGGGTATGGGTATGTCACACCAAAAGTTTGGCTTTTTGCCCCAGACAATGACTGATTCTATTTTTGCTGTTTTCTCAGAAGAGACGGGATTTGTCGGCGGTTGTATTTTGGTACTGCTTTTTTTGTTTTTTCTTTGGCGCGGCTTTAGCATTGCCCTTCGGAGTCAAGACAAGTTTTGCCAACTGACGGCTTTCGGGATTACCTTTTGGATTACATTTCAGGCATTTTTCAATATCGGTTCCATAAGCGGCATTCTGCCCTTGGCCGGAATACCTCTGCCCTTTATTAGTTATGGAGGGTCAGGTTTGATTTCGGCCCTTATCGGGGCAGGAGTACTTTTGAATATCTCACGGAGTTAATAATTATGCGCATATTATTTACCGGCGGGGGAACAGGAGGGCATATTTTCCCCATAGTGGCAATAATTAGAAAGATAAAGGAGATTTGTCCTAAAAAAGGGATAGAGTTTTTCTATGTTGGGCCAGATGATGAATTTGGGGAAAAAATTTTTCCTGAAGAAGGAGTGAAAACAAAGACAGTTCTTACAGGCAAGTTTCGCAGATATTTTAATCTCAGGAGTTTTTTTGAAAATTTATTTGACTTGGTCAAAATTCCCTTAGGGATAGTTCAGGCATTTTTATTTCTTATTTCTATTAAGCCAAGGGTTATCTTTTCAAAAGGCGGTTTTGGCTCTTTGCCGGTTGTTTTTGCCGGGTGGTCGCTTGGTATTCCAATTTTTCTTCATGAATCCGATGCGGCACCAGGTCTGTCAAACAAAATTTTGAGCAGGTTTGCCCTGAAGGTCTTTGTTTCCTTTCCAGAGACAGAATATTTTAATCCATCAAAAACTATCTTGGTTGGCAATCCTGTTAGAGAAGGTCTCCTTTTGAACCTTGAAAAAAAAGAAATAGCCCGAAAGCATTTCGGGTTAATAGGGGATAAACCTATAATACTGGTTCTTGGAGGTTCTCAGGGCTCTCAAAGGATTAATGAAAAGATCCTTGAGGCCTTGCCGGAGATTTTGAAAAGCTTTGGGGTTATACATCAATGTGGGAGAGAAAATTTTGAAGAGATAAAGAAAAAAATTGACTGGGGAAAAGAAGAGATTAAAAGCAATTATCGACTTTTTGCCTTTTTAGAAGAAAAGGAGTTGTCTTGTGCCTATTCTGCCTGCGACCTGGTGATTTCAAGAGCAGGCTCAGGGACCATTTTTGAGATTGCTGCTTTTTCCAAGCCCTCTATTTTGATTCCTTTGCCCGAGTCAGCCCAAAACCACCAATTAAAAAACGCCTTGTCCTTTGCTAAAAATGGAGCCACTCTTGTCCTTGAGGAAAAGAGGTTTCAGTTGAGGTCTTTTTTGGATATGTTAACATCTCTATTTTCTCGACCGGAAAGATTAAAAAGAATGTCAGAAGCAAGTTCAA
>CAYNVZ010000072.1:0-1685 GCA_964400775.1 uncultured Candidatus Saccharibacteria bacterium
AGCGCCTGGCTCATAACCAGGTGGTCGCCGGTTCGAATCCGGCCGGGCCCATTTTGGATGTATAGTAGATTTGGTCAGTTTTTAAATTTCCTTTACGAAAAGTTGTCCTAGTATAGGATTATCACCGAGTTGCATATAGTTTGTGAGACGAGAAAATTTTTCTTTCGATTTTATCTATATCTCCAGGTGAAATACCAGCAAAAAAATCCTTTGCTCGAGACAATTTCTTTTCCTCTTTTTCCTTATTTTGAGAGTCGCAATCATAACAGAAATCAAAAATAAGATTGAAGTTGTAACCGTAACACATCCTAAAAATAAACTCTACTCTTTTCATATGGTAGCAAGAGCTTATCACACAAATGTTTTTAACATTGCCTAATTTCTCTATAATTCTCCTAGTAAAGTACGCATTACCTATGGTATCTAACGATTTGCTGTCCATTATTATCTTATCTGGATTAATACCTTTACTTACAGCATAATCCCTCATGATTTCACATTCGGCATACTTGATGTACGGATTCGATTTTCCACCGCTCAACACCATAAAATGTGCTTCTTTTTCCCTGAATACCTTTATTCCAACATCCATGCGACCTTTTAACTCTTGATGAATGTGATTCGATCTGAGTTTGTTCCCTAGAACAATCACTACGTGTACTTTTGTTTCAGACATTTTCTCCTTTGAAAATCCCTATTTTCTGTATGATGCTAAATTCATACCCTTTTCCTCTATGTATTTTTCTTCTATATGGAAGCTGGATAGCAAATGTGTGTGAAAGAGGGGTATTTGATTCCCTATATGGGAATCTTATGCTCCTACTATATAAGTCCACTATCTTATATAAAGGATAAAATGTTTCTGCTCCCATTGCTCCCATCCGAACAATAGCTCCTACTGATCCAATTTCTACATTAGAAAGAAGGTTCTCTATCAACATCCCTATAAGATTCATCACAACGCCACCTATAATACTTTTCTTTAGGTGAGATTCGAGTGGTTCTCCCTTGTCGATTATATCCAGATCCAATCTCAAAAATTCCTCTCTAATTTTCTCTATATCATTCTCCGCATAATATTTATGTAATCTTTCAAAATTAGTTAGAGCATCATTACCTACGTTTTTTAAAATTTCACCTATTAACTTGGATCTGTCCTCAATTATTGATCCTCTGTCTAAGGTTTTATCATCGATTTTTGTCTTTTTACATATATCGTAGATCTCTTTTTTCAATGTCAAAAATCCCACGTTTATCATCTCTATCTTTAATTTCAATTTTTCTATAATGTCTTTAAGGGAAAAATTCGGGTTTACAGAAGAGACGGTTTTCAAGTCCCTAGAACTACTCAGTGTATAAAGACCTTCTCCCATGAAAATCGGAGCACCTATTACGTGCCAAAACGAATATACAGCCATTGATCTTGTCCGTTTATTTCTCCTTCTCGCGATATAGTTTAAAAACTGAGAGGATAATCCATTTTCTATAATGATTTTATCATTTGTATCGGATTCCATAGTATAATTAAAATAGTCTATCAAAAATAGCTTTATGTATCTCTCTACAAATTTTTGTTTCGGGTTTATGCGCAATCCTCCGGGGATACCAATAACCCTATCAGGTAATTTTGGTTGACTATTCGGCGAGCCCACCAGCAGGTTCTCAAGATTTTGAAAATCTTTTGC
>CAYNVZ010000073.1:0-1658 GCA_964400775.1 uncultured Candidatus Saccharibacteria bacterium
TACATCTTTAGCCCTTACGCGGCTTGATAGTTTAACTGGGATAGAAAAAATTAATGTCTGTGTTAGGTACAAAACAGAATTTTCTATCTCCCGATTATCTGAGGTTCAACCTGTATATATTGAATTGCCGGGATGGAGTGACTTTCCTAAGGGTTGCCGGAAATTTTCTGACCTGCCAAAAGAATCCCGTCTTTATGTAAAGAAAGTTGAAGAATTGCTAAAAGTTCCCATTAAATTTATTTCCACTGGACCTAAAAGAGAAGAGATAATTGTGGTATAATAATGTGGTATAATAATTAAAGAAGAAACCTATGAGAATTGGTTTCATCTAAATTCTTCCGCCAAAACCCTGGCGGGTAATAAAAAGGTCGGCAGATTTTGAAAAGTGTTTAATTAAACTACTATGGGAACTATTGCTTATTGTGTAAAATGCAAAAAAAAGCAGGAAATGAAAGATGAGAAAGAAATCACAATGAAAGGCAAGGGAGGAACCACGAGAAGAGCAGTAACCGGAGTTTGTCCTGTTTGCGGAACAAAAATGTTCAAAATTTTAGGAAAGAAATAAACAAGGAACCGCCTGGTCAAACCTCAATTTATTTCCTGCTTTGCTGCTGAAAAAAAATTGATAAAGATGAAAGGCAGATCTAGAGTTTTTTTCATTTTTTCCTTTTTCACCGCCTTCAGCATAGTAGGCAGTTTTGTCTTAGGATTTTATCTTGGAAAAATATATTTCGGGAAATATAAATTAGAACCCTGCTTTTCCTCAAGTAGCGATATAGCCCTTCTTTGCGATGTTTACCACAGATTAGAAGAAAAATTTGTTGACAAGACAAAAATTGATAGCCAAAAGATGATTTATGGGGCAGCTGCAGGAATGGTCAAATCCATAGGTGATCCTTATACTGTTTTTTTTACCCCCAAAGAAACCAAACATTTTGAGGAAAATGTAAAGGGCTCTTTTGAAGGCGTAGGAATGGAAATCGGGATAAAAAAGAATCAACTCCAGGTCATTGCCCCTCTGGAGGGAACTCCTGCCCAGAAGGCGGGATTAAGGGCTGGGGATAAAATTTTAGAAATAAACGGAACGTCCACTTCTGATCTCACTATTGACCAGGCGGCTGACCTTATCAGAGGACCAAAGGGTACAGAAGTAGAGTTAACTATTTTAAGAAAAAACTGGGAGAAGCCAAAAAAGATTCGCATTGTAAGAGATGTAATTAAAATTCCTTCCCTGAAACTGGAAATAAAAGATGTAAAGGGTGAAAAAGTTGCTTACATCAAGATTTATCAGTTTTCTGAAAGAACAGGAGAGGATTTCAGCAAGGCCGCTGATAAAATCTTGGAAGATTCAGCAAAAAAAATTATTTTGGACCTAAGAAATAATCCCGGCGGATATTTAGTTGTTTCACAGCAAATAGCCGGCTGGTTTTTGAAAAAAGGCGAGATTGTAGTAATTGAAGATTTTGGAGGAAAGAAAAAACAGAAGGTTTATAGGTCAAACGGTCCTAGTGTATTTATTAATTACCCTGTTGTAGTCCTAATTAACAATGGTTCTGCTTCGGCTTCAGAAATACTGGCTGGTGCCTTGCGGGATAACCGCAAAGTAAAATTAATTGGAGAAACCTCATTTGGAAAAGGGTCAGTGCAAGAATTGATAG
>CAYNVZ010000074.1:0-1637 GCA_964400775.1 uncultured Candidatus Saccharibacteria bacterium
ATTTTTGGAGGATTCACTGTTATATTTAAGATCTATTGAGAAAAGACGTTCTCTTTCTGTCCTGTTGATAAGGGTAACTGTTAATCTGGTTTTAGGAAGAAAAAGATTATAGAAATTATCGGAGTAGTAAAATGAAAAAAGTTCTATAAATTTTTTAGCTTTATTAGTCTTCGTTGTTGTCTTCTAAATAATTTGCAATAAATTACCTCATGAATTTTCTTGAAAAAACCACCAAGAACACTGCCCACATGAAAGTACCAAATATTGCCTCTAATGAAGCAATTGCTTTTCCTATTCCAACAGGATGAAAGTCCCCATATCCAAGAGTTGTTGCAGTAACTATGCTGAAATAGATGTAATCAAGCAAAGATTTAACTTCTATACTATCTCCTTTAACAACATTTAAGTGTAAACAACCGTTTAAGAATGAATATACAAATGGAACAAAAATTAGGACTGTAAACAACCAAAGAAAAACAGGTCGCTTCCAATTCGTGCCATAGTGGCAGGTAAAATCAGCTATTACATATTCAAAACCTGAAATTAACCAAACTTTGAGCAGTTCAAATATTGCTTTTAATTTTGATTTTATACCACTTAATTTGCCTAATTGTTCCTTAGCTTGCCAAATTTTAGCTCTCCTCAAAGCTCGTCTTTCTCGAACAAACATTCTGTCTGCGTCGTCTTTTTTACCTTCTCTTTCATAGCTTATTCTTTTAATTCTGCAAGCCTCAGCTTCGGCCTCTGGCAATTTAAACCATTCACTTATGACGACGATGTTTACACCTCTTCTAAACTCTGTATTTGAAAGATTTAGCCTCCCATAGAACCTTCCAATAAATATGGCCAAATGTTGGAATATGGTTCCATCGAACGATACATCCTCCTCAAATGTGCTATTACCAAATACTGCAAATCCTTCGAATATAGCTCTAAACTGAGTTTTCCCTTTAAATGTAGCTCCAAAAAAGCTTGTATATCCTTTAAAAGTAGTCTCACTAAAAGAAGCATTTCTTTTAAATTCAGCCGAATTAAAATACGTTTTTCTTTTAAACGTGGCATTATTAAACGTCAAATCTCCTTCAAATGTTGCCTCAGTAAATTTTGCATCTCCCTCAAAAGTAGTCTCATCAAATAAAGCACGTTTTTTAAATGTAGTTCCCTCAAAGTCTGCATATCCTTCGAATGTAGCATCAAAAATTACATCTTCCTCAAACGTAACCTTAGAAAACAATGCTCTATGTTTAAATATCGATTTCCAAAAGTTTGCACTCCCTTTAAATGTAGCACACCTAAACCATGCCCTATTATTAAATATTGCCCCACCAAAATTAACATTTTTTTCAAATGTAGCTTCATCAAATTCCGCATACTTTTCAAATACAGTTCCCTTAAAGCTCGCATTTCCTTTAAATGTAACACCTCCAAACCAGGCATTCCCTTTAAAAACAGCATATTCAAAAGAAAAATTGGAATCTTTTGGAATTTCAGGAAAATGGTAACCAGCACAATTAACGTCTTCCTCAAAGACAAATCGTATTATTACTCTCTACAATAGATTCCTCGATTTTAACTTTCTCACTTCTATGCCTAAATCTCTCCAAAAATTTCTTGTAAAATTCTCTTGCTTCTATTTC
>CAYNVZ010000075.1:0-1586 GCA_964400775.1 uncultured Candidatus Saccharibacteria bacterium
TGAAACTATAAAAAAGAAATAAATTTAAAAAACCTTTGATTTTTAAGTGCACCAATTTGGTGCACTTTTTTAATTCTTGGTTAATTCTTGGGAGCATTGCTCAAAGTTATGCATATTATTTGACAGAAAAACCGATTCTATTATAATTAAGTTGAAATTTTGCCTACAGGAGGAAAAAATGAAAAAAATCATCATCTTTTCATTAATTTCTACTTTGCTAGTTCCATCTCTTTTCGGTTTAGAAAATCTCAACGCCAGAATAAATGAGAATAGTTTAGGGGGCATGCACTACATTTGGTGGAATTTTGGAAGAGAAGGTTTTAAGGAATTAAATATCAAGTTTACTATTCATGATGATTTGTTGACAAAAGATGGTATATATCTTCAGATGTATCAAGGAGAAATAAATGGTGTGGGTTTTTATTTTGGTTTACAAACACGTGTGGGTAAGTCGGAAGAAGGCCTTACCGGCAAAGGTCTAGTCTTTTCGAGATGGGGAACGAGAGATTTATCGAATGCAAAACCTGCACAAAATGGATGGACTGAAAGTGCAGGGTATGAGGGAGATTTTATCAGCATAAGAAAAGCCTATGAATGGACTAATCATAAATACTCTTTCAGAATTTGCTTCGTAGAGTCTGACAACAAAGGAGATTGGTACGGTGTATGGATAGAAGAGTTAGAGAATCACAGTTTGGATTATTTGGGATCATTAAGATTTCCAAAAGTTAGTGCCAATAGAGGTATAAAAGATGGTGGAGCTACATGGACAGAGATCTATTATAGAGAAAAAAATGATTCCGCTCTTCCAAATTGGCATGTTTCTATAGATGAAATTTTCGGGATTAATTTTGATGATGAGAAATATTATCCGAAAAGTGCAACCTTAATATGCTCTGAGAAATTTCAAAACATAAACATAATCTACGATGAGAGTTCACAAAAAATTCATTTTTATATGGGAGAGAATATAGAGAAGAATTTTGATTCTAAAAAAATAGATTTCCAGAACTTGGTAGTTGATTATCTGCCAAAGCCAATTACAGCAGGGATATTTCCAGAAATTACAGGCGAGCCCCTCACTATTAAAATTACAGATCGGGATGGAAACCCCATTGATTTATCATTAGGTGGAAAATACAGCGATGATTACATTTTTGAGAATTGTTTTGAAGAAGAGGACATAGAATTTGGTATCGGCAAGTGGTTAAGAAAAAGTATAAATGACTCTGATATAGTTATAGACTTCTCGGATAAAAAGGAAGGAATTTATAGATTTTATGGGTTTATAGCAAATGATAAGGGAGAATTCAAAATAAAAGTAAAAACATCAGAAGATGATCTAAAAGGTGAAGTTATAGTAACGGTTGATCGGCCTAAGGTAAAATTTGAGATTATGAACCTTGATGATAAAGAGAGAAATGTATTTATCGTTGACGGGAGCGAGGATAGTTTTAAGATGACTGCGGGAGACTTGAGATCATATAGAGTGTCAGTAGAGGTGAGGGATGCGCTGGGAAAGATAATTGGCAGCACAGATTTTGAGAAAGGAAATTATCTAAAATGCCATAAATTTTATTTACAAT
>CAYNVZ010000076.1:0-1581 GCA_964400775.1 uncultured Candidatus Saccharibacteria bacterium
CAAGCCCCAGATGGCTCCAACCCCGGGTCAATTTGCGGTTTTTTATAAAAAAAACACCTGCCTGGGAAATGGCATAATAACCGGCTCCTTTTAGCCCAGGGTCAGATTTCAAGAATTTTGAAGTATACCAGAACAATATTCTGTCAAACCAGTTTGCTGAAGGTATTGCCCAGGTATTCATATAGTACACTAACTTGAAAAGAGCCAGATTTGTGATATATTCACCTAATATGCCGATACCAAAAAGGTTAATAAAATTTATTGATAGTGCCAAGATTAGGTACGAAATCATTCAACATCGGACAGTTTATACTGCTTTTGACAAAGCAAAAACCCTAAAGGTGCCAGAAAAGATTATTGGAAAGACATTGGTAGTGAAAATGGACAGGGTGTTTGCCATAGTTTTAATTCCGGCTAATAAAAATTTAGACAAAGAAAAACTTAAAAAAGTGGTAAATGCCAAACTCAAAAAAGAAGGCAAAAAATTGATTAAAAAAATCGGTCTGGCAACCGAGAATTGGATGAAAAAAAATCTAAAAGGAATAAAGATAGGAGCGGTTCCGCCTTTTGGCCCTCTCTGGAAACTGCCCACTTTTGTAGACAAAAACTTAATGAAAAATCCAAAGATAATTGTATCTGCCGGAGATTACAATTACTCTTTTAGGATAAGTTCTGCCGGCTTGAAAAAATTAGTGCCAGACCTGATAGCGGGAAGTTTTAGCCGGGCAAAAAAGAAATAAAAAACTGAAAAATAATGCCGATACTATTGGAGATTAAAAATTTAGAGGTTCAGGCAGAGGGGAAAAAGATATTAAAAGGCATAAATCTTCAAATCAGAAAGGGACAGGTTCAGGCACTGTTAGGTCCCAATGCCTCAGGAAAAAGCACCCTGGCTCAGGTTATTGCCGGAGACAAAAGATATAAAATTTCCAAAGGAGAAATTGTCTTTGAAAACAAAAATATAAGCAAACTTTCACCTGAAAAAAGAGTAAAATTAGGAATTGCCTTGGCATGGCAGACACCACCAGCAATAAAGGGGGTTAAACTATCTTCCCTTCTCCCAAAAATTTCAAAAAAGAAACCACAAATAAAGGAAGGAAAAGAACTCTTGGAAAGAGAAATAAATGTTAATTTTTCCGGAGGGGAGAAAAAAATTTCAGAACTGCTTCAAATTATCGCCCTACATCCAAAACTGGCAATTCTTGATGAGATAGATTCTGGATTGGACATCAAAAAATTGGAATACATCTCAAAAACAATCAGGCAGGCACTAATAAAGAAAAAAATCACTCTCTTGATTATTACCCACCAAGGACATCTTCTTAACTATCTAAAACCAGACAGAGTCAATGTGATGATCCAAGGTAAAATCATCTGCCAAGAGAAAAACTACAAAAAGGTTTTAAGGATAATTAAAAAATACGGCTATGAAAAATGCAAAAAATGTAAACTACTGGCAGATTGACCATAGGATAAAAAATATCTATCTGACAAAAGGAACCGTTATCCTTTCTAGTCCAGAGGCCTGGAAAAAATACAAATGGACAAGAAACTATTTTTCTAGAAAGCCAAAGGAAGGAT
>CAYNVZ010000077.1:0-1570 GCA_964400775.1 uncultured Candidatus Saccharibacteria bacterium
GAAATGGTGGCAAGGTTACCTATCAACCTGTTTGTAAGGAGTGTTATTATCGATTCTATTCCTGAAAGGAGGTGAGAAAAAGTGGCGTTAGGGATAAATCCAGAAAAGACGATTGCTTGGATTGGAAATTTTCCTTTGGTTCATTTTTTTACCACAAAAAAATTTGGTAATGTTGCTCAAAGATATGAGAATCCTCAAACGGAGCAGTTAGAAGAGGAAATTAGAAAATTGACAGGTGGAGTAGAATATTCGCGGATTCATTTAGTACCTCATGGAAAAGAAATTTTGTTTGATGATGTTCCAAAGAGATTTGAATACCTTCAGCAGTTTGGTCAGGGAATAATCATAAAAAGAGATTCAAATTACATACATGTAATTACTCTATATGTAGGCGATTGTTACCCTATTTTAATTACGGATAGAGAATATGAAATAATCGGTATTTTGCACGGAGGATATAGGCAATTGAAATATAAATTTGTAGAGAAAATAATTCAATTGATTTGCGAGAAAACAAAGATTGAGCCAGAATCACTTATATTAGGTATCGGACCTGGAATAAAACGCTGTTGTTATCGGGCCGATCTTTTGAGAATGATTATAGCACAAGCTTTGAGATCTAAAGTCCAACAGCAAAATATATTTATCGCTGGAACATGTACTTGCTGCACTAAATTAGAACCAAATGAGTATTTATTTTTCTCCCATAGGCGTTCAAAACAACAAAAAGAATCCGAGGGCAGATTTGCGGCAGTGCTTACCTCACTTTTAAAAGGCTCTGGCTAAATGCCAGAGCCTTTTTCTTTTTGGTTTTTTGTGTTAATTTGATTTAATGCCTTAATGTTTCTTTATTTTTTATCAATCATTTTTGGTTATGCTTCATCGAATTTTTTTAGCAATTAACCTACCAGAAAGAATTAAAAATAAATTAATTGAGTGGCAAAAAAACTGGCCAACTTTGCCTTGTCGTTGGGTAAAAAAAGAAAACCTTCATTTAACTTTAATTTTTTTGGGCAATTTAGACGATCAACAACTTGCTGACTTATCCGCAAAAGCAAAAGAGGTGGCTAAGAGACACAAACCTTTTTATTTAAAACTTAAAAAAATTGTTTATGGACCTGATTTAAAAAAACCAAGAATGGTATGGGTTTTAACTAACAAACCAGAAGAATTGTTTGCCCTACAAAAAGATTTGGAAGAAGAGATTTATGGGATGGAAAGTTTTGCTCATAAACTAAGGGAAGATAGAGAATATTCTCCTCATATCACTTTAGGACGATTAAAGCAATGGGAGTTTAGGAGAATGGAAGATAGGCCAGAAATCGATGAAAACATTAATTATGATTTTGAGGTAAAGTCGTTTGAAATAATGGAGAGTTTCTTAAAAAGAAGTGGAGCAGAATATGAAATTTTAGAATCTATTTCTCTCTTAACCGAAACATGAAAATTTATTTTATTGGCATTGGGGGAATAGGTGTTTCGGCATTGGCTCAATATTATTTGGAAAAAGGAGCTGAAGTTTTTGGCTCTGATTTGGTGTCTTCTGAAATTACTGAGATGTTAGAAAAGA